>JBJFGY010000104.1:0-30759 GCA_051893155.1 Bacilli bacterium | reverse complement strand
TATAAATATGGCAATAAATAATCCAAATAAAAATTATATTGGAATTGAAAAATATTCTTCTGTAATAAGCTATGCAATAAAAAAAATTAATAGTTATAAAGAAGATGGTTTTGAATTAAATAATTTAAAATTACTTAATATTGATGTAAAAGATATACCTAATTATTTATATAATAAAATAGATACAATATATTTAAATTTTTCTGATCCTTGGCCTAAAAAAAGATATGCTAAAAGAAGACTTACTCATGAAAATTTTTTAAAAATATATGATAATTTGTTTGAAGATAATAATAAAATAATATTAAAAACTGATAATGATGATTTTTTTAATTTTTCAAAAGAAAGTTTACTTGATTATGATTATAACATAATAAAAGAATCAAAAGATTTACATTTAGATAATATTATAAATAGTCCTATGACTGAATATGAAGAAAAATTTTCAAATAAAGCTATTAAAATAAAATATCTAGAAGTATTGAAAGAAAAATGATATAATCTATATTGTAAAGGAAAATATTATGAAAAATAAATTAATTATTTGTTTATTAATTTCATTTTTATTTGTTTCTGGATGCACTAAAATAAGTGATTCATCTTATGAAGATATTTTAAATACAATTTCTATTAAAAATAATAAACAAAATACTTATAATTCTGCATTTAAATTTTACTTACCTAATGAGTTAAGTGTATTAAGTTATGATGAATATAATGAAGTTTTAGTTAGCGAAAATTATAAATATTATTTATATGTTGATATTATTAGTTATTATGAAAAAGTAAAACAAGAATATGAAATATGTGATGCTTGTTTTTATTCAAAAAAAATAGCTAATGATGAAAAATATGGATATCTTGAAATAAATTTACAAGAAAATAACCAATATTTGATTGAAATTATGTATAATTATGCTAAAATAGAAGTAATGGTAGATTATGATGATATTAATCTAGCATTATACAATTGTGTAACTATCCTAAAGGATTTGGAATATAATGATATGATTATAGAACCACTTGTTAATAATAAGTCACAAAATTTTAAAGAAGAAACATATGATATATTTAATCCTAAGAGTAAAGATAGTAGTTATTTAAATATTATTGATGATGGTACTGAAGATAGTATTATTATAGATGATTCAATAGATTCAGATTTAATTAATTAGGAAGGTGAAATTATGGGTTTATTTAAAAAAGTTAAAGATATCTTATTTGATGAAGAGGAATATACTGAACAAATTAAAATTACACCAGAAATGAGAAATGAGCAAACTACTCCAAAAGAAGTTGTTAAAACAGAAGAAAAAAAAGTTGTATCTACTCAAACTCCAAAAGAAGAAAAAAATATTCAAAGTGAAAAAGAAGTATTTAGAAGTAATTCTTATCCATTTTTAGATTTTGATGAAGAAGAATTTGAGGAAGCCAAGCCTCAAGCACCAAAACCAGTAGAAACTCCAAAACCTATTCAAAAACCAACAAATAGATATAATAATGTTCTTGATTATGAAAGAAAGAAAAAAATTGAAAGAAGAACAGATTATGGTAGGTATGAAAAAATAGAAACTGTCGAAACTATAGAAAGGAAGAAGTTTAAACCTTCTCCAATAATTTCTCCAGTATATGGTGTTTTAGATAAGGATTATCGAAATGAAGATATTGAAAAATATGAAAATAAAGTAGATATTCAAAAGGTACGAGATAAAGCTTTTGGGGAAGTTAAAGAAAAACCTGAAGTAAGAACTTTCTATGATCAAAGTGAAACTGTTACTTTATCAAAGCCTCAAGAAAAAGAAGAAAAAGCAAGAACCATTGATGAACTTTTAGAAGATACTTCTGATGTAATTGTTGATATTGATAACGATTTGGAAAATGAACTAAAAGATGTTGAAGAAAAAATTCAATATAAACCACGTAATGATGAAATAACTAAAGAAGTTCCTAAGGTTAACGATAGTGAGGATACATTAGAAAGTGACTTATTTGATTTAATTGATTCTATGTATGATAAAAAGGAAGGTGAATAAAATTGGAATTTTTAGCAAGTTTTTTACCAATTGTCATATATATTTTATTGATAGTTTTAATTATAATAGGCATTATAATAGGTATTAAAATAATTAATACATTAAATAAAGCTACAAAAATAGTTGATAATATAGATAATAAAGTTAATTCATTAAATCCAATATTTGATGTATTAAATATTACTTCAAATAGATTAAATAAAATTATAGATAATGTCGTAGATTTTTTTGCAAATTTATTTAGTAAATTATTTTTAAAAGGAAAGGAAGGGAATGAAGAAGATGAGTAAAAAAGGTAAATTTTTATTAGGAGCAGGTGTTGGTCTTGGACTTGGAATGCTTCTTGCACCAAAATCTGGAAAAGAAAACCGTAAAGATCTAATTAATAAGTGTAATGAACTTTTAGATAAAGTTAAAAGTTTAGATACTGAAGAAGTAAAAGAAAATATAACTGAAAAAGTTACAGAATTGCAAAATGAAATAAGATCTTTAGATAAAGAAAAAGCTAAAGAAATAGCTATTCAAAAGGCAACACAAATAAAAGATAAAGCTACAGATCTTGTTAAATTAGCATCAGAAAAAGCTACTCCTACTGTTGAAAAAGCAGCTAAAGAAGTAAGAAAACTTGCATCTGATACATTAAAAAAATTAGCGGATTCTATTGAAGATAAATCTCCAGTAGAAGAAAAACCTAAAAAAACAAAAAATGCATAAATTGCATTTTTTTATTTACCTAAAATATATGAATACAAATCCTGCTAATAAAAGACAATAAATGGCAAAATATATTAATTTTCCTTTTTTGACCATATTACTTAACCATTCAAATGAAAAATAGGTAACAATTGTTGCTACTATCATACCAATAATATATGGCATAATTAGTAAATTTAAATTTGGACTTACTATAATATCTTTAATTCCTAGAATCATTGCTCCAATACTAACTGGGAAATATAACATAAATGTATATTTTAATGCATTTTCTTTTTTTAATTTACGCATTAAACATGCAACTAGGACAGTACCACTTCTTGAAATTCCAGGTATTAAAGTTATCATTTGAAATAGACCAATTATTATAGCGTCTTTAATATTAATATCTTTATCTTCTTTTTGACCTTTTATATCTTTAACAATAAATAAACTTAATGCAGTAAGCAAAAAAGCAAAACCTAATACTATAATATTTGCAAGTCTTTTTTCAATTATATTTTTAAATAATAAACCACAAATACCTACGGGAATAGAACTAATAATAATATTTAATCCATATCTATATCCAAAAATATATTTATTTCTATTTTTTTTATTAAATATATATGAAAAAAAATCTTTAATTATTTTTATTACATCTTTTCTATATATAAATAATATTGCTAAAAAAGAACCAAAATTGCAAATTATTTCATAATTTAAATCATTAAACATATTAGTATTAAATATTTTTTTAAATAAAAACATATGACCTGATGATGATACAGGCAATGGCTCTGTAATACCTTGAATTATTGCAATAATTATATATTTAAATATTTCCATTAAAATCACCTTAATAAAGTATATAATATTAATTTTTTTTTATAATAAAATTTATTATGAAAACTTTAATTTTTTATATATTAGGTATTTTATTAATAACGGTAGGTTTATTTTTTATAATTATAAATATAAATTTGTTTTTTATTGGGTATAGTTTTATTCATTTTGTAAATTTTATTATTAGTAGACCTGAATGTAATATTTTTTTTATTGGTATTTTAATATTAATATTAGTCTATGAAAGGGGAAAAATATATGATTATAAATAATATTACTTTAAACTTTTTAGATAAATTTTATCCATTTTACGAATGGCTTGAGGATGATAATATTGAAAATTTCAAAAAAGTATATGTTTATAAAGTAAAACCAGATGTTTTGCAAGATTTAATAAATAATATAATTAAAATAGATATAAAATATATAAAAGATATTCCTTTGATATTTACTGATGAATATGAATTTATAGCAATAGACTTTGATAAAAATGGCAAAAGTAATTATAAAAGTAGTTTAAGTTTAAAAGATGAATATAAAATAAGTAATTTAATAAGATATTTAAAGTTTGAAAATATAAGTTACAAAATAGTTAAAAAAGTAGAAAAACCATTTAACTTAAGGTTTGAAGAAAAAATTAAGAGAATAATAAATTTAGAAATTAATAAATTATATGAAAATAACAATATTGATAAAATTAAATATTTATATTATGAATGGTTTAAATGTGAAGAAGAAGATATTAAAAAAATATTATGCAAAATGCAAAAAAAATTATTACTTCCTATTACTAATGATGAAAAAAAGTTATGTAACTTGATTATAAAGTCATATAAAGTAGTATAAAATATTATTTGTTGTAAATAATATAAATGGTGAATATATGAAAAAATTTTATGGAATAGTATTAACGCTTATAATTACATTTATGCTTACTGGTTGTGGAAAAACAGCTACAGATGCAGTTAAAAAATATTTAGATAATTATAAAAATTTAGATGTTAATGTACTTACAGATATGAAAGATATTGTTGAAAAAGAAAATTTAAATGATGAAAATTCTGAAAAATATGAAGATATCTTTAAAAAACAATATACTGATCTTACTTATGAAATTGAAAAAGAAGATTATAATGGTGATGAAGCTACAATTACTGTTAAAATAGATGTTTATGATTTGTATAAAGCTCAAAAAGATGCTACAACATATCTTGCAAATAATCCTGATGAATTTAAAGATTCTGATGGAAAATACGATTCAAATAAATTTATAACATATAAACTAAATAAAATGAAAGATACTACAGAAAGAGTACAATATACAATTGATTTTTATGTAGTAAATACTTCGGATGGATGGATTGTAAGTAGTTTATCTAATTCTGATATAGAAAAAATTCATGGTATATATGATTATGAATCTTAGCAATAAGATTTTTTTAATTGATTTTTTAATATTATAGTTTATCAAAAAATAAAAACAGGAAATTAATAAAATTGCTAATAAAGATTTTTACTTTACTAATTTAACAATTTACTTTATAATTATTATAGGAAGGGTATGATTAGATGGAAAGTAAAAAAATTATTCCAATTATTGTTGCCATTGCAATTTTAGTTTGTGGAGTTTTTATTTATAGTAAATCACATAAAAAAGAGGAAGGTTATACTAAACTTATAGTTATGTATAATGAAAATGAAACAGATTATACTAATTTAAAAGTAGGAGATATAATAAAAGAAATTGATGCAGAGATTATTGCAACTGAGGGTAATAAAATTGTGATACGTAATTATAATGGTGATGATAAAGAAATTAAATTGAATAATAGTGAAAAGATTTGTAAGACAGATGATGATTGTGCTACTCTTACATTAGAATAGGTGATTTATGAGTCCAATTATCAAAAGTGTTATATGTATAGTATGTTCTGTCTTTTTTTTAGTAATTAATACAATTATTTTATTTTTAAAACCAGAATTTATTTTTGCAAAAAATGATGATGAAAATTATAATGTTTTTTATCAAAAATGGATTGGTACAATTGTATATATGTCTACTTTAATGATTGCATTATTTTGTATATATTTTGCTATTAATTTAAAACTATTTTTAAGTTATTCTTTACTTATAATAGAATGTTTATTACTGGTTATTTATGCACTTTGTAAATATAAATGTGTTACTGTATGTGGCGATGATATTATAGTTGAAAGATTGTTTAGAAAAAAATTAAATACTAAAGTGTCAAAAATTCAACTTGTTACATATATTCCGAATGCAAAATTAATTGTGAAAATAAATAAAAATACTACTTTTGATGTTTCATTTAATTCAGAAAATTTTCATAAATTCTTTAAAACATTATTAAAAAATGATGTTAAATTTAAAACTGGCCATATTCCTAATGATGAAAATAATGTTTATTTAACAAAATTTAATATCTCAATAAAATTTCCTAAATCAATGTTTAGAGAATATTATCAATCTCATAGTTATTTTAGAAATAGTAAATATTTATTTTCTGCGAGAAGTTTAGAAAATCATGAATATATTGAAGCATATTATAAAGAATCTAACAAAGATTTAACAGAATTTACTGAACTTGTTAAAAATGATTTAGCTTTAAATGAATTTAAAGTTATTAAAGAACAAAAAGAAGTTATTGATATTTATAATTTCATTGTAATTAAATCTATTTATAAAGTTGATCAAAATAAAGGAAGAATTGCTTTAATTTATCAATTAGATAATAAATATCTAGTTATATATGCTGATTATTTATTAAAAGATGAATTAGATTTTTATGCTAAATTAAAATGTGCAATTCATAAACCACTTTATGAAGATGGTAAATCAAGATTAGTTAGAGTATAATTAATCTTTTTATTTGTTTTCATTTTGTAATTTTTTAAAGTCAATTTTACCCATTTTGGTTTTTGGAAGTGATTTTCTAAATTCATATTTATAAGGCCATTCAAATTTTGCTAACTTTTTTTCAACATAATTTTTTATATTCATTCTTAAAATTGGATTATCTATATATGTATTTTTTAGAACGATAATTGCTTTTGGAACTTCAACTTTATATGGATGTGAAATACCAATTACAATGCAAGTTAAAACTGCTTCATGAGAGCATATTATATTTTCTACATGAGAAGGATAAACATTATATCCAGAAGATATAATCATTCTTTTAAGTCTTTGTTTAAAATATATTAGTCCATCATTATCGATGTAGCCAATATCACCAGTATGAAGCCATGTATATCCATCTTTATGTTTCTGTAAAGCCATATTTGTTTCTTTTTCATTATTTAAATAACCAAGCATTATAGTTGGGCCTGAAATACATATTTCACCAGGGGTATTATTAGATACTTCGTTTTGGGTATGGGGCTTAACAATTTTAACATCATTTCCAGGTCCTGGAATGCCAATGCTTCCAATTTTATCATGAAAATCAAAATTTGCTATTGCTCCAGCAAGACATTCTGTCATACCATATCCTTGAGAAATCTTAATATTTGCATTGTGTTTTAAAAAAAATTCATTTATATTAAGTTCAAGATTTTCTGATAAACTATCTCCACCACAAACAGCATATTTTAAATATGATAAATCAATATCTTTTGTTTGAAGTAAAGATTCATAAAGAGTTGGAACTCCAAAAATCATTTGAGGTTTATATTTTATTAAAATTTTGGAAAAATCTATCGATTTAAATGCTGGAATTAATATTACTTCTACGCCTAAACATAGCATAGAATTTATACTAAAAGCAAGTCCAAATCCATGAAAAATAGGTAATATTGCTAAAACCTTATCTTTAGGTTTTAATTTTTTAAGCATTATTTGTGCTTCTATAGTAAAACTATTAAAATTAGAATTTGATAATACTATACCTTTACTTGTTCCTGTAGTTCCTCCACTTTGTAATATACAAGCTGGTTTTTCTTTAACATTATAATTTTTTTTATAAAAATAATTGCCATTATTTTTAACTAATATATTATATTTACTGAATATTTTTTTTATTGGTTTTTTATTCTTTCCAAAAGTTTTAATATTATAAAGAGTTTTAAGTACTAGTGGAAGAGATCTTGAAGCTGAAATACCAATAATTTTTTCAATATTAGTACCTAATGTAATATCTTTTAATTTATCATATGCTGCATCTATTGTAATAATAATTTTACTTTCATTGTTAATTAAAATATTTTTCATTTCATCTTCACTTGATAAGGGATGAACCATATTACTAACTGCGCCAATTTTATTTATTGCATAGAATAAAATTATTGCTTCAGGTATATTTGGCAAAATAAGAGTAATAATATCCATTTTATTAACACCTAATTCAGTTAAAGATACTGCAAGCTTATCAATATTTTTTAACATATATTCATATGTAAATTTTTTATTATAATAATTTAGTGCACTATCTTTTAAATGAGTATTTGCATAACGATAAAAATAATCATATATTGTTTCATCCTTAACTTTTAACTTTCTTTCTTCTTTTGTATAGTACTTATTCCATTTTGAATATGACTTTAATTTTCTATCTAATTTATATAAAAACATTTTATCTCCTATATTTAAATTATATAGTAAAATTAATAAAAATATAAAAATGAAATATTTTTTAATTTAATTATTTTAGTAAAAGATTATTATTTATTTAAAATTGATTAATTAAAAAAATCTTTCCAAGGACATGGTTTTTTTAATCGTTTATCAATATTTTTAATAGTTATATCACTAGGTTTTATTTTATGAATTTCATTCCAATTTATAGGGCAAGAAACTGCTGCTCCATTTTTAAGTCTTAAGGAGTATGGCATTACACATGTTGCTCCTTTTTTATTACGATAATAATCAATAAAAATTTTTCCAGTTCTTTTCTTTTTACTCATATTTAATGTAACAATATCCGGATTTTGATTATATAAAATATTTGCTATATCATAGGCTATTTTTTCAGTTTTGCTCCAAGATGAAGTTTTAAGTAAAACAAAAATATGATATCCTTTTCCACCACTAGTTTTAATATAAGATTTAAGTTTTAGTTTATCTAATATTTTTTTTAAATCCAATGTAACTTTTATAAGTATATTATTATTTATTTTATCATCTGGATCTAAATCAAATATAAGTAAATCAGGATGATTAATATTATTTTTTTGACTTAACCATATATGAAACTCATAACTATTCATATTTACTTCATTTAATAAACCATTTCCATTTTTAAAATAAAAATAATTTTTTCCTTTAATTTTTTTAATTCCTAAATTATTATTTTTAGAATTTAAATGTTTCATATAAAATGTTTCTTTATTAATATTATCTGGTGCTCTTACAACACTTATTAATCTATTTTCTAAAAATGGAAAAACTCTATCTTTAATTTTATTATAATAATTTATAATATCAAGTTTAGTAATTTTATCTTTGGGGTAAATTACTTTATTAGGGCTTGTAATATCAATATTTATATCATTTATTTCATCTATAGTCTTACCACTTTTAATACTTGTTTTAAATTTAGTAATTCCTAGACTTTTTTTTGCATATTTATCTTTTTCTTTAATAATTAAATAATTTTCTTTAAATTTTATAATCATCCATAAACCTTTAATTCTTTTTCCATTAAAATTTATTAAAATTTTTTTACTAAAATCCATTTTTTTATTTTCAATTATTTCATATGTTCCTAGATCCCAAAGCATAACTTTTCCAGCACCATATTGTCCTTTTGGGATAACTCCTTCGAAGTCTTTATATGAATATGGATGATCTTCAACTTTAATTGCTAATCTCTTATCCTTTGGATTATAAGAAAGTCCTTTGGGAATTGCAAAACTTATTAGAACATTATTTTTTTCAAGTCGTAAATCATAGTGTTCTTTTTTAGCATAATGATGTTGAATAACAAATATTTTTTCTTTCTTTTTCTTTTTTTTAATTATTCCTTTTGGTTCATAAGTAATATTAAAATCTCTTTTTGAATTATAATTTTTTTATTTATTCATTTGTTATAAGTTTGGGATGTCTTAAATGCCCATTTTTAGTCCTTTCTAAATAATTAATTTTGCACGATAATATTGGTTTTATAAATGTAATATTATTACTATCAATTTTTAAATAATTTTTGCTTTTTTTAATATTTAAAATTTTTTCATATAAGTTCTTTTTTTTGCTTATTAATACTTTACCAACATAAATATAATCATTATTATATTTTTCACATAATATTAATGAAGAAGTATATTTATTATTATCTATATAACCCGCTATAATGAAATTATCTGATTTAATATTTTTAACTTTTATAAAATCAGATGTTCTTTTATTTATGTGATATAAGCCATTTATATCTTTTATAACAATACCTTCTAGATTATTTTTTTGGACAAAATTATATAATTTTATGCCATTATTTAAATATACTTTTGATTTAATAAAAAAGTCTGTATCTTGATATTTTTCTAATATTTTTTTTCTTTCAATAAGCGGTAAATTTGTTAAATTCCTATTTTCATATAATATATCAAATGCAATAAATATAACAGGATTATTTATACTTTCTTTTTTAATTAAATTTTTATTTTTTAATTTACTTCTTTTAGATATTTTATTAAATGATGGTTTATTATTTTCAAATATTACAATTTCTCCATCAAAAATTACTTTTTTATCAACAATTTTTTTTATATTTGAAAGTTCTGGATAAAGATAAGTTATATCGTTTTTATTACGACTTTGAATATATATTTCATTTTTATTAACAAATATTAAAGCTCTATAACCATCATATTTAAGTTCATAGTAATGTTTTTTTGAATTAAAAGGTTTATCTATTTCTTTTAAAAGCATAGGAGTAAAATTCCTATTTTTCCATAGATTCATTTAGTTTCCTTAAGACTTTTTTCTAGTGCTTCCATTAAATCATTAATTTGTTTTCTACTTGTTTTTTTAGCACTTTTAATAGGTTTACCATTTATTTTTTTATCTATTGCATTACGTATATTTTCTTGATATTCATCTTTATATTTTTCTGGTTCAAATTTTCCTTTTAATGATTCAATTAGTTTAATTGCTAAATTTAATTCTTTTTCATTAATATCATATTTTATATTTTCTTCATTTATATTGACTTCTTCTTCAAAAAATAGAGTAGTCATAATTATTTTCTTTTGTGATAATCGCAATATAGAGTAATAAAATTTACTTGAAATTACTGTTTTTGCAAGTGCTACTAAACCTGTTTTTTTTAATGCTTCATAAAATAAAAAATAACTTTTGCCTTTACCACTAAAGGAAAGTTCATAACTTTTTTCAAAGTAAATTGGATCTATTTCTTTTAATGGTACAAATGATATTATCTCAATTTCTTTTTCATTTTCTGGCTTTAATTTATTTAGTTCATCTTTTTTAAAAACTATATATTTATCTTTTTCATATTCATATCCTTTTACAATATCTTTTTCTTTGATATTTTTTTTACAATGTGGACAATATTTTACATAGGTTATTCTATGTAAACATTTTTCATGTAATTGATTAAAGGATGTATCATTATTTTTAATAATTGGGTTTTCTATTACCGGAATATTTACAAGTCCAAATGAAATATTACTGTGGATATTTGCCATTAAATCACCTATAAATATTATTGACATTAAACTAATAATTTATGTTATTTATATTGTAAATTTAAAACAAATATTGTAAACTTTTTTTAGGTAGTGATGTTATGAAAAATAAAAAGACATATTTAATAATTGGAATAATTTTTTTAATAATATTTATAATTTTTACAACTATTATTAAATTTGTTGATGTAAAAAATATAGGCCCACATAATACTTCAGTAGGTCTTTCTACAATAAATAATTTTTTTGCAAATAAAATTGGTTTTCATAATAAAATATATCAGTTAACTGAAATATTGGGAATTATTCCAGTAATTATAGTTTTGTTTTATGCTATTATTGGATTTTATTCTTTAATAAAAGAAAAAAGTTTTAAAAAAGTAAATAATAATTTATATTATTTAGCTATATTTTATATTATTGTACTAGGAATTTATGTTTTATTTGAAAAAGTAATAATAAATTTTCGACCAGTCATTATTGAAGGCATTCTAGAATCTTCTTATCCATCATCACATACAATACTTGCAATATGTATATGTGGTAGTTCTATTATGTTAAATAATGCTATATTCAAAAATAATAAAATTGCTAAACTTGAAAATATCATTTCATTTATTATAATGATTTTACTTCCATTATTAAGATTTATTTCTGGTGTTCATTGGTTTACAGATATTATTGGGGGAATATTATTGTCACTTAGTTTATTAATGTTTTTTAAATATTTTGTTAAATAAAAGCAATGTATTATAAAGAAGTTTTACAATTTTTAATTCTTATAAATTTGTTATATATATAAATATTATATTTTAAAATAAATTAAATATTTTAAATGAGAAATAATTATGTGTAAAATATTGTAAAAAAATAATAATGATGTGTTATTATATTATTATAGATTAGGATGTGACACAAATGTTAAAAAAAGATATATTAACTTTAATAAAAAATTTTGAAATGGAAACATGGAAATATGATAATAACGACAAATTAGATGATGATATGCAATATATTTACTCTATTGAAAAAGAAATAAAAAATGCTGATGAATCTAATTTAAAGCTATTCTATGATAAATTAACTGCCTTAATAGGAATAATCAGATTTAAGTATGGTTTTGAAAGTATAATAATAAATAGTAATCAAGAACTTGAAAGCTTAAAAAAAATAATAAATAGTATTTCATTAAATAATGGTGATATTATTAATCAATATAATTACATTTTAACGATATATAATAATTTTATAAATAATATTAAAAATATGGATTTTATAAATAATAATTATAAAGATATTCAAGGAAAAGAAGGATTGTATTTAGCCGTAGAATCTTTGAAATCATTAATTACTAATGATGAATATATAAAGTTATTAGATACAAATAAAATTAAGCAAATACTTATTGATTGTGTAAAATTAAACAATGGTATTGTAAATATTAAAACAATTGAATCAAAATATACAGAAATAATAAAACAAATTTGGAATTATTCGTTAATGAATTCAATTGATGATAATGGAAAATTTAGATTCTTATTTTCAAATATATCTGGTGGTAATTTGAGAGAAACTGCAAATCTGTTAGTTAATAGGCCAAACCAATCATCTTGTAGCATGATTAGTTCTAATTTTATAGCAACTTATGGTTCTAATACAAGAAAGATTGGATTTATATACCCAAATAATTCAGAAATTCTTATTGCAAGTGCATATGATTTGGGTTCTAATGTTTTTGGAACTGGCTCAGTTAATCAAGAAAAAGGTACAATTCTTGCTACTCCAGAAGTTATTGAAAAAATTGGGATAGAAAGAGCAAAAAGTCAAGGTGATGATTTATATTCTTCAGGATGTTATAATGAAATTCTTGTTAATGCAAAGCCTTGTGGTATTTTAATAATTGGTTTAGGAGAACAAGATTTAAATATTGATTATCAAGAAACAAAAATGCTTTCTTTAGAAATGAATTTACCAATTTATTATATAGATACTATGCAATATAAAAATAACTTATCTGAAAATGATGAGAATTATATAGCTTTTCATTCATTATTATCATATTTAGGTATTTCTAGGGATGATTTATTAATAATACAAGAAAATGATGTGTATAGCGATATATATGAACTTATTAATATATATAAAAAGCAAATTGTTAAAGTATTTGTAATACTTAAAAAAAATGGTAAATTAAATAAAGAAAATATGCATCAAATAATGAATAATATAATAGATATTTCTAAAATAAATTGTAAAAGTAAATAATTATTGAAAATATAAAATGATTTATTAATTACAGATACTTTTTAAGTGTTTCTAAACTATCTTCTTGCATAGCAACAAAATCATTTAAGATTTTTTTAATATTATGACTAACTTTTGGATTTTGATTTAATAGTCTTCTTCCTTCAATAATTCCTAAGTTAGTTCCTTGCACTAATATTTCTGCTAATTTAGATACTCTATCATCAGCCATTGTTTTCATTTGAACACCATACCATGTCATTGCTTTATTCATAGTATTAGTTTCATGCGGTTTTTTATTACTATATTGACTATACAAGTCTTTGATTCTATTAGAAATTTGTTCATATTTAGTATATTCTATATCTAATACTTTTTTAAATTTTTTATCTTTTACTTTTTTAGATATAAATGTAATTGCGTCCATTCCCATTGTTGTTCCTTTATTTACTTCATCTAAAATATTTAAGTTTTGTTTTTTCATATAATTTTCCTTTCAAATAATCATTATTCTTTAATTATTATGTACTAAAAATAAAAGAATATTTAAAATAATTTTTAATTTTTATAATTTAACAAAAGTTAAGTAGTGTACTAGCCCTCGCGTATTTTACGATTTTGTCATATTTTATAATAGAATGGGGTGTTTTTATGCTACTTTATTTTTTATTAATGCCAATTAGTTATATAATATTTAAAATAGTAAAATCTATTCTTGTAAAAAGATTTGGAAAGTTTTCTTATGATGGTATTTCAATAATGGGATTTGCTTATGATTCTAAAAAAGATGCTTTTTATTCTACAAAAAATGCTTGGCAAAAAAATTTTGGTTATTGTCATTTATATGATGTTTTAGCTCCAGAATTTAGAATGATTGTAGATACTGAACCTATAAGATTTAATTATAATAATAAAAATTGGTTAATTACTTTTTGGAAAGGACAATATGGAATAGTAACAGGTGCAGAAATTGGAGTTTATAATACTCAAGAAGTAAAGGTTAATAAAAAAACATTATATTTTCCAGTTCAAGAAGATGAAATGTTAGATATGAGTTTTATTTTATATAAAAATGGTAATGAAATTACACGTATTAGTGCTAAACATTGGTGGCTTGCAATATTTAAATTAGGCATGTTTAGTAAACCAAAAGAACTTACAATGGATATAAAAATAACTTTTCCATGTAAAGAAATGATGGAAGTATTTTTTAAATCTTTTAAGAAAAAACATCATAAATCAAAATATTATAATATAGTTGATAATACATTTTATTTTTCTTTTAAAAAAGCTAAAACTCCTAAAGTATGGACAAGATATTTATTAAGTACTAGAATTAATCAATATTTAAATAAGAAAAATGTTAGTCTTTATAATATGTATATTGCGGATTTAATTGATTATGGAGAAACTAATAATAAAAAAATTTTTATGTTAAAAAAATTAATACCTAATTTTTTAACAGATGTGCCTAAAAAAGAAATATTAAAAAACAATTTAAAACAAAATAATGTTATTTTCTTACATGATTCAGTATTTCCTGGTTTAGGGGATAAGGATGAGTAAAAAGTTAGATAAGGTTTTCAAAAATGCTAAGCGATTTCATATAGATGATAATTCAAAATTCGTAATTATGAGTGATTGCCATAGAGGTGCAGGAAATTCATATGATAATTTTATAAAAAATGAACGTATTTTCGAATCTGCAATGTTATATTACTTTCATAATAATTTTACTTATATAGAACTTGGTGATGGTGATGATATGTGGGAAGTAAAAAATTATAAAGATATTGTTGATGGACATTTAGATGTTTTTAAACTTTTAAAGAAGTTTAATGATTCAAATAAGTTAATAATGCTTTATGGAAATCATGATATAGTTAAAAAAAATCAAGAAGTTATAAATAAATATTTTAATAAATATTATAATGATATAAAAAAAACGGAAGAGCAATTATTTAATAATTTAGTAGTTAATGAGGCTATTGTAATGGAATATCAAAATTACAATATTTTTTTACTTCATGGTCACCAAATAGATATGTTAAATAGTGATTTATGGATTTTGTCTCGTTGGCTAGTTAGACATTTCTGGCGTTATTTAGAATGTATTGGAATAAAAGATCCTACAAGTGCCGCTAAAAACTATCGAGTTAAAGGAAAGATTGAAAAAAAATTAAAAAAATGGAGTATAAATAACAATATTATGATTATTGCAGGCCATACACATCGACCAATATATCCCAAAATTGGCCAAAGTCTTTATTTTAATGATGGTTCTTGTATACATCCTAATGGAATAACTTGTATAGAAATAGAAAAAGGAAAAATAACATTGGTTAAATGGGTATTTTCATTAAAAGATGATAATATTATTTCAGTTAGTAGAAAAGTTCTAGCAGGAAGCGATTCAATTATTGATTTTTTCAATAATAATGTCTGTTTACATAATTAATTCATCATATATATTATTTTATTATAGAATTCTTTTAATTGTTATAGTATAATTCTCATGAGAGTATATCAATACTTAGTTACATAAAGATTAAAAGGTAGGAGAAATAAACATGAAGTTATTTAGAATGTCAAAAACAATATCAGTTTTTTGTAGTTTATTAGGATTAATTTTATCATTATATGGTTTAATAATAAGTTTATTAAGCATTAGAGCATCTGGAATGGAAAGACTAGGAGTTATATTTATAATTCCTTCTGTTATCGCATTAATTATCATTGTATTAGATTTTTTTATAACAATTGGTAAAATTAAAAAAGGGTTAATATATTCTTTTATTACCAGCTTAATAAAAATTGGGATTATAATATTAATTATTCCAGGTACTATCTATGATTTGAAATATGAAATTCAATATGGTATATCAAATTTAAAATTTGATTTGACTTTAATTTTTTTATTTGTGATAGTTACAATACCATCTATTTTAAATACAATTAATTTAATATCTTTAAGAAAAAAACAATAATTTGTAGCAAATAAATATTTCAAGTTGTTGATATCATATGTAGTGAATATTCAATTTAAAAAAATAATAAACATAAAGTTTTTTGGCAAAAGAAATCATATAATATAATTGACAGAATATTATCATTTATAGTAATATAATGTCAGTGAGTGAGTAGTTCGCTGAGTTACTGAAGGGTGCGTTTAATACAAACCAGCAAGCTTGACTTGTGGGTTCCTTTAGTCAGGGGAAAGCTCACTTTTTTATTTGCTTAAATAATTTAATAAATCTGTAATTTCTATAACTGTAACATTTCCTGGAACTAATTTAATGCCATAACTCATTATTTTACCATTATTAGAATATAATTTGTCTTTAATTAATTTTATATATTCAAAATGTGTTTTACTATTGTATTTTAACGATTGAAATAATGCACTGCAACAACAATCAGCTAATTGTAGTAATTTTTTTCTTTCGTTGGGAATAATTTTAATTTTTTTGATTTTAGATGAATCTATTTCAAATTTTTTATGGTTTCTACTATTAATAAATTCTGATAAAGATTTTTTTGAAAGATTACCTCTAGAACTTATAATAATATTTGCTTTACTATTATGATCTCTCATAAACCAACATATTCTTTCATATAAATATCCACTAAAAAAATTATATATGTTATTTGAGGTAATATGTTTAATATTAGTTGTATCAACTATTATGTTAATTATAGTAATATCTAGTTTGCTAATTGTTTCCATAATCATTTTTTTATTTGGTAAACCTTTAAGTAATTTCCAATGTAATTGAGTTTTAACATTCATTTCAAGATTTTCTTTTATTTGATCAACTGATTTAGATATTGCTAAATCTTTTTCTTTATCAACAATGATAGCCGTTAAAATAAAAAACTTGGAACCCTTATTGATACCTTCATCACCAGATTCATCAATATAAACATTATATTCTTTTTGCAAATATTTTACCTCCTAATTAAAAAAATTATACCATATTTATTAAAAATTAAATATAAATAACAAATTACAATAAGTATTAGTATATTTTAATATTTCTTCTTTGGTCATACATTTAAAAAAGTCTATAACATGTAAATATCATTTCATAAACTATAGTTTTTAACATTGTTCATTAGTTAATAAGTTTCTCTTACTAATTTTATTAATACTTGTTTATTATAATATTTTCTATAATTATGTTTATGTACTTTTGATAATTGCCTAATATTTAGTATTGTTTGATAAAGAAGTAGTGTTTTTTTACTAGATAAAAATACTTTTGTTTATTAAAAGAGAGTTTGTATCTTGTCATATTCCTTGCTTGTATTTTCTACTTGCTTGATAATGTCGATAAAAGAATCTTTATCTTCTTTTGATAAAAAATAATTATCTTTATTTAATTTAGATATTTATCATTTAGCAATTTTGTCTTTTATATCTTTAGAGTTTTTTAATTATAAGGATTCTTTGTTTGATTGTTTTACACGACAAAAAAATTTATTGACATCTAAGTATTTATTTTTTTAAATATTTTATAAACATTTTACTTGCAAAAGTAAGTGAAATGGATTTATTAGTTGCTAAATAAACATTTATATTTGGTATTCTTTTATTAATTTTTAGTTCTTTTAAGTTTTTATAATTTCTTGTTACTAAATCTATTATAGAAAAACCAATACCTAAACCTATATTAACAAATTCAGTAATTAATTCTTGACTTACAACTTCCATTTTAGGAATTAATTTTACATTATTTTGCAATGCAATATAGTCTAATAATTTTCTACTATTTGATTCTTCTTTTTGCAATATAAGAGGATAATTATTTAAATCTTCAAAATTCATTACATTGTCATTATAAAACTCTTGGTTATAAATAAAACCTTGTTTTAATTCTTTTATTTTTGTAAATCCAAATTGGTTTCTTTAATATTACTTTCATTAAAAATCACAAAATCTAATTTTCCTAATTTTAAATCATTTATTAAATTACTAGTTAAATCATTTGTTATATTAATATTTATATTTGGATATTTATTATGAAATTTTTTTAAAACATTTATTAAAATTAATTTTGTCAATGTTGTTGAACATCCGATTTTTATTTCTCCTTTAGTTAAGTTTTTAAAAGAAGTAAATTCATTTTCTGCATTGTTAATTAATTCTAATGCCCCTTTAACATATTCATAAAACATTTTTCCTTCTTCGGTAAGTTCCATTCCTTTATTACTTCTTAAAAATAATGTTCCACCTAATTGGTCTTCAAGTTTTTTTATTGATTGTGATATTGCTGGTTGTGATATATGTAGTTCTTTACTTGCTTTAGTCATATGTTTATGTTTAGCAACTACATAAAACATTTTATATAATTCTAAATCAATATTCATTATAATTACTCCTTATCAATATTATAATATAAATATATTTTACTTATCAATATTTTAACAATAAAATATAATTGTGAGGTGGAATAATACTTATGAATTATGAAGATATAAAAATTATGTTTATAAAAATAAAAAAGGAAGAATTAAATTATATTAATGATATGGCTAAAATTACTAGAACAAAAACTTTAACAGAATATGAAAAACTTGAAATTTATAGAAACTTAAATAATTATGAAGTTAAATTAAATGAAATACTTAAAAAAATTTTCAATTAGCTATCTCACTTTATAAAGAAAAACTTGAAAATAAAGAGATTTCAATAGAAAATATATTGGAGGAAGTTATTATTGAATTTGATTTAGATAAAGATTTTTTATCATCTATTAATTTTTATAATGAACAGTATAAAAAAAATATATTTGAATATTTAATGATTGATGCAGAAACTTTAAAGTTTAAATTAACTATGAATCAGTTACGTCGTATGCCTAAATATTTTAAATTTAATTTTGATATAATACTAAACAATCAAACATTAAAAGAAAGTCAAATATATATTTTTTGTGGTTATTATGATTCTTCAGAAGAATGTTATGGACCAACGTTTGGCTATCCTGATAATTATATTTATGGAATATATGAAAATATTTATGATAAAAGTAATAATCAAGAATTAATTTTAAAAGATGCAATAGACAATTTTGAAAAAGGTAAAATGATTATTCATTTAAGAAAATATGTATATTCGTATGAAATAAAAAAAATATTTGAAGAAGAATTATTAAATACTCAAAATAAATCATTAAATGATTGTGTTATACAAACAAGAATTAGAATTGAAAATTTAAGTTATTTAAGAAGCCCAGAATATAAAGAAAAAGTATTATTAGATAGAATTAATGAACTATATAAAAAAGTTAAAGGACAATTTATCCAAAAAGAAGTATTATATAATGGTTATTTTCTCGATATTTTAAGTGAAACATATAAATTACCAAATGATAAAATTGTTAAAAAAGAAAAAATAATTAAAAATGATGGAAAAAACTCAGTAATAATAATTGCAATAAATCAAAATAATGAATTTATAATTATTTTTCAAAATAGAATCAAGGATAAAATAATTGCAGAGTTTCCATCAGGTTATATAGAAATAGATGAAGGAGTAATAGAAGCCGCTAAAAGGGAATTGCAAGAAGAAACTGGTTATATTAGTGATGACTTATTTATAGTGGATGAAGCATATACATCATTAGGGATTGATAATTCGGTTACATATATAGTAATAGCTAATAATTGTATTAAAACTAATCAAAAAACGGATAATGGAAATGAATTAATAAATTATGGATTATTTTCAGAAACAGAATTAAAATATTTAATAAATAACAACATAATGAATGGAGCAATGAATAAATTAGCATATTATAATTTAATTAGTAATTTTGATAATTGCGACATTACTTATGCAAAAACTAATCAAAAAAGATATAAAAAATTATGAAAAAACATAGATATATGATTAAGATAGTTTAGATTTATTTAATAAAACATTTCATAGTATTAAAAATGTCCTCCTTTCTAGAAAGAGATCATCTATATATTAAATTGCCTTACAAGTGACTGACAGGGTTCGATTCATAGACAAAATAAAAACTTACGCAGATCGTAAGTCGTTTTCAGTTAGAGTCATAACTTTTCTTTTATTAGAAAAAATATTTTTAAGATTGATTAATTATATATAAATAGACTTTAATTTCAACTATTGCAAATATAATAATGACATTTAACTTTTTGATTCATGATTTTTATATTCACTCTCAATAATTTCTAATAAATCCTCTGGATTTTCTTTGCAGTTATTTTTAAGCCACATTTTAATAATTGCGGTAATACCAGCCTTAAAGAATTCACAATGGTAATCTATAAACTTATTATTATACTTTTTTTCTGCGAGTTCTTTATCAAAATAGGTTATTTTATAATTGTTATCAAAATTTAGTTTAAAATAAGTTTTATAAAATATTTGATTATCTTTGATATGTCTAAACATTTTTAAATAATTTTCTTTTGTCTGACCATTATCGTTATCAAAAATATTAGCAAATTCATTAATCATTCTATCTCTGATTTTATCTACTAAATCATATATATCAATATAGTTTGCATAAAAGGTTGTTCTATTAACTTGTGCAAGTTCACATATTTTTGAAATGGAAATATCTTTTATATCTTTCTTTTGAATAAGAATTAAAAATGCTTTTTCGATTCGCTCTTGTGAATTTTTTTTTCTTTTATTATTAGGCATATTCATAATTACCTCCATTAACTCAACAAAAGTTTGTTAATTGATGACTGATTTTTTGTTTTGTCTATATTATACTATAAATGTAACAGGTCAACAAGCGTTGAGTTATAAGATTGGAAGTGTTGATATGTCAAAATTTAAAGAAGTTAATGACAAAATTACTGCATCAGTTACTAGTGGTTACAAAAAGATAGAAAATACAGTTACTGAAAGCTATCAGAAAATAGAAGATAAGTTCGTGGATAAGTATTTAAAAAAAGATAATGAAACATTAAATGATGCTAAAAAACGTGTAAAAAAAGAACAACAAAATTTAGAAGAAAAACATAAAAAAGATGAAGAAGAAAGAATAAAAAAACAACAAGAATTGCTAAATAATAATTTATTAAAATAAGGAGATAAATAATGAAAAAAGAAACTTTAATAGAAATAATATTAGGTACGATTGGAAGCTTAATATTTGCTGTTGGAATGTGTATGTGTCTAATACCAGAATGGAATTTATTTAATGTAGGTGTTGTTGTTGCTATTATAGGATTTATTATATTACTTTGCATTATTCCAGTATATAGAAGCAATCATCCAAGAAAACCAATGGGACCAATTAATTATGGAATAGTATTTGCTTGGATAATAGGAATAATTGGAGCTCTTATAATGGGATTTGGTATGAGCAGAATAATGACTGGAGAACCAACTAAAAATGATATGATAATAGGTTTAATTACTGGAATTACTGGACTAATTATTTGTGTATTAGATTATCCTATTTATTCATTTATTAAAGGAAATAAGGACTAATTATAGGAAGTATCTAATCTTCCTTTTTGCTTATGAAAAAAATAAGTTATAAATTATTTCATCCAAATAAAGTTATAGGCTGTCTAATATGTATAATTAGTGTAATACTATTAATATATGTATTTAGTTTGCACATTGAAAGAACACCACTTGCTTATACATCATATTTGTTATCAACATATTCATTAATCTTATTTATAATATGGTTCATCAAAGCCTGTCATTTTAGTAGTGTTTTTATAAAAGAAAAAAAATTATATATATTATATAAAAAAAGAGAACATATTATTTTAAAGATTACTTTATTAATTTCTTCTATATTTAATCTAGGGTATGGAATGTTAAAATTAAGTACAGGAATTTATTATAAATCTTGGTGGTTCATAACATTTGCAATTTATTATTTAATTTTATGTATTATGAAATCATTGTTACTTAAAGATACTAAAGTATTTGGAGATAATATTGATAAAGAATATAAAAAACTAAAAAATACTGGTATTATTCTATTATTATTAAATATTGTATTAACGGGTATGATAATTTTAATTATTAGACATGATTATTATTTTTCTTATCCAGGTTATCTTATATATATTATTGCAATGTATGACTTTTATCTTATTATTTCAGCATTTATAAATGTTTTTAAATATAAAAGTTATAGAAGCCCTATTATAAGTGCTAGTAAATGTATAAGTTTAACAGTTGCAATGATTTCAATGCTTTCTTTAGAAGTTGCAATGATTTATGAATTTGGAAATAATGATAATAACTTTAAATTGATAATGACATCTTGTACTGGATTTGGTATTTGTTTAATCAATACAGTAATGTCTATTGTTATGATTTATAATGGAAGAAGAAAAGATAATAAAAAATGTCATTATTAGAAAGAGATGGAATAAAATTAGAAGATGTAAATGATTATAAGATTTATCCCATTGCTGATAATGACACACCAAAATTATCCGCAGATAGATTTGAGTATACATTTTCTAGTGGTTTAACTTTTTTTAGAGTTTGGGAATTAGATAAAATTAGAAAGATGTATAATAATGTTGTAGTTGTTAAAAACGAAGATGGTATAGATGAATTAGCATTTAAAGATAAAGAAATATGTGAAGAATACATTCATACTATATCTAGATTATGGCCTGAAAGGGTAAGTGATAAAGATAGAACTGTTATGCAATTTTTGGCGGATATGTGTAAGTCTATGAATAACGCTGGATATTTGACTATTGATGATTTATATACTTTATCAGAAAGTGAAATAATTAGTAAGTTTTTAAATTGTGATGACGATTATTTATCTGAAAGTTTTAGAAAATTTCAAAAAGCAGATACTGTTTATCAAAGTTGTGATTTTGTTGATGGAAAATATTGTGTAAATATAAAAGCAAAGACAAGATATGTAGTTCCACTAGTTTTAACTGAAAGTGGTATAATTAGAATAAACAAAGTTTCTAAAAAAGCAAATGATGAGATAAATGCATATCTAAATATACCAAAGGGTGGTTACTATACATATTTTGATTTTGTTTTTACTCTTTACGAAAAAGGATATGCAAAAAGATTATTAAAAGAAAATGATTGAGTTTTCAATTATCTATTTGGTCATCAGTAGATACTCGGACATAAACTCCACATCTCATAATTTTCCTCCTTTCTTTGAATTTTGAGAAATATTAATATACCTCTCATATGTTTTTTAAATTAGTCCTTCTATATGTTTCCTAACTTAAATGCTAAAAAGTATAGTCTAAATTTAAGACTTTTTTAAAAAAGTTTGAATTTCTTTTAAATTATTCTTTTCTTTATATTCTTTAATATAGAAGTTTTTGTTGCTAATTTCATTTACTTTATATTCAAGTATAGTAATAGTAATAGGATATGTAATTATGTATTCAGTAGGTTCAATAAACTGTAAATTAGTATGTAGAAGAACTTTAACTTTTCCTTTTTTAGTTTTATAAGTATAGTTTTTAATAAGTTCTAATAGTTTAGGATTAAGTTTTAGTTCTTCAATTGTTTTAAATTCAAGCATAAAAAAATGTCCTCCTTCCTAGAAAGAGAACACTATCTTTATATAAAATAAAAACTTACGAACTTTAATTAGTCCGTAAGTTGTCTTCAAATGGAGCGATAACTTTACTCATATTCGAAAAATTATACTCCCAAAGTTGTTTGATTAAATCAACTAAATAAATTATAGCAGATATAAAAATTATTACAACACTTTTAGTACATTTTCTTACGACATTTGTTACGACTTCTTGCGACATCGTTTTATTAGGAAGAATATTAGGAAATTTATTAGGAAAGTTCCTATAACTTATTGGAGAATAAAAGAAGGTATGATAAAATATCTTTTAGTGGTGATACAATGAAGAAACAATAATTAATTTATGCAGATGAATCACATAGAAAAGGTAAATACTTTAGTAATTTTTATGGTGGTGCTTTGGTTAATTATATTGAACTTGAAAAGATAAGTAATAAACTTAATGCTAAAAAGGAAGAATTAGGTTTATTCCAAGAAGTTAAATGGACAAAAGTCACTGAACAATATTTAGATAAGTATTTAGAATTGATTGATTATTTCTTTGAATTTGTTAAATTAAATAAAATTAAGATAAGAATAATGTTTAGGCAAAATGCACAAGTTCCACAAAATTTAACTAGAGAACATGAAGAAAAAGAATATTTCCTTTTATATTACCATTAACATTATTAAACATGCTTTTGGTATAGACTATTGTAATCCAAAAGAAAAAGACCATGTAATATTAAAATTATATTACCTGATACTAAAAAGAAAAATAAAGAATTTAAAGGCTATATTTATGCACTCAATGATTTCTTTTGTATTAATAATGTTCATATTTATAATGAAGATATAGCAGAAGTAGATTCTAAAAATCACGTTATATTACAATGTATGGATATTATATTAGGTGCTATGAACTTTAAATTGAATAATATGGATAAAGAAAAAATGCCAAATAGTAATAGACGTGGTAAAAGAACTATAGCAAAAGAAAAATTATACAAAAACATTTTAAAAAATATCAAAACTATCTATCCTAATTTTAATATTGGTGTTTCTACTGGTTATCGTAATGATATTAGAAATAATTGGAAAGATCCTTATAGACATTGGTGCTTTAAATCTAAAAATAGTATATTTGATTCATCATTAACTAAAAAAACAAAATAAAAAACTCCATTCTTCCTACATAAACCTTTCACGTACTAAACGTGAAGCTTCGGATTGAACAGAGTTCTTATATGACAATTACCATTTTTAATGGTAATTGTCAATACTAGTATACTCAGGCTAGTATTATATGATAAAATATTGTCTAGAGGTGACCAATAATGTTAAGAAAAATATTATATGCTGATACAGAGGCGTTGGATAACTATATTTCTATTATTGATGGATATATCTTTGATGAACAAGAAATCGTTCAAAGTTCAACAACTAATAAAGGCGGCAAACTAGGAGTTGGATTTTCAAAAGTTAATGCAGAAGGTAATTTAGGAAATCAAAAAGAAGAAAAAATTTCATTAAATGCAAGAGTTAATGATGCAAGCAAATTAGATAAAATTATTAAGTATTTAAAAGAAAATGATGAATTAAAGTATTATGAAAATATTGATGAAAAAATATGGAATGATATATATAGGGATGATTTCATTGAAGTTTTAGTTACACCACGTTTTTCAAAATTTGAAGAAGTTACTAATGCTATGAATAGTATTAAGCAATTATGTGAAGCAGTTCAACCATTTTTGGGAGATAATGTTATTGACGATGCTGGAAAAGAAGCAATAAATGGTTTCGAGCGATTATCAGAATCAAGAAATAGCAATTCATTATCATGTGTTTTCAATTTTGAAGATAAAAAATATCCTTTAATTGGAACTATAGATAAAACTTATTTAAAAACTTCAAAGGACAACTTTGTTTCACAAGTATATATGTTATGTAAAATTCAAAAGAAAATAGATAAAGGAAATAGTATATGTTTAGATGAGATATTTGAAGATGTTAAGTCAATAGCTATTAATAGAGAACAACGAAGAAAAATGGCTAAAAAAGATATGTCTAATCCAAAAGAGATCAAAGATAAAATAATGGGGCCAGCATTTGTTGTAATTCCAATAGCAATATATCAATAAATATAATAATTAAAAATATTAATAGATTTAGGGGGATTTGTATGATGCACGTTACAAAGGAATTAAAAGATTATATTGAACAACAAATATTACCAATATATGAAAAAAATGATACTGGTCATGGTATTGAACATATTAAATATGTTGTTAAAAGAAGTTTAGAATTTGCTAACCAATTTCCTCATATAAATCTTGATATGGTGTACGCTATCGCTTCTTTTCATGATGTAGCACACCATATAGATAAAGACAAACATGAAATATTATCTGCTAAATTATTTTATGAAAATGAAAAGATGAAAGATTTCTTTGATGATAAACAGAGAATAATTATAAAAGAAGCAATAGAAGATCATAGAGCATCATTAGAATATGAACCTAGAAGTGATTATGGTAAGATAATTTCATCAGCTGATAGAACAACTAATATTGAATCTGTATTAAATAGAACTCATTCTTATACTACTAAACATTACCGAGATTTAGATTTATGTCAAATGGTTGAGCGTTCTTATAATCATATGCTTAAAAAATATGGTGGTAATGGTTATGCTAAAAATTATTGTTATGATAAGAATTATGAACAATTTAAACAAGATGTTGAAAAAATCTTAAAGAATAAATGGGAGTTTACAAGAAAATATTTGGAGGTAAACGAGATTATGGATTTTAAAGAAAAAGCAAAAATATATGCAATAAATGCTCATATGGGGCAAATTAGAAAAAGTGAGCCTGATAAACCTATGATAATACATCCTATTAGTGTAGGGATGCTATTAGAAGAATATGGCTATGATGAATCAGTAGTGGCCGCAGGTTATTTGCATGATGTCGTAGAAGATACTAAATATACTATTGAAGATATAAAAAGAGAATTTGGTGATGAAGTTGCAAATTTAGTTATGGGTGCATCAGAACCAAATAAATCATTATCTTGGGAAGAAAGAAAATCACATACTATTGAAGAAACTAAAAAGCTACCTTTAAGAAATAAGTTAGTTATTTGTGCAGATAAGATAAATAATTTAGAAGACTTAATGCTTAAATTTCAAAAAAGTGGAAAAAGAGATTTCTCGGCATTTAAAAGGGGTGAAGAACAGCAGAAATGGTATTATACAAGTGTATATGAAAGTTTAATTTATGGTGAAGATGAAAAATTACCTATATTTAAAAGACTTAAAAATGTATTAGATATTGTATTTACTGAAAAAGAAGATTTATATTTAAGAGATATTATTTTTGATGATAATAAAGAATATTATGAAAAACTAAAAAAACTACATGCTCAAAAGGTAGAACTACAAAAATTAAAAGCATTATGTGCATTATCAAAACCATTTGTTATTGAATTTAGTGGTACACCTAGAACCGGTAAAACTACTACAATAAATAATTTATATGATTTCTTTAAAAAAGGTGGTTTTAAAGTTGCTATTGTTGAGGAGTTTACTACATCGAAATATTATAAAGAACAAATAAAAGATGAACTTGATAGAATGAATTTAGGCGACAGTAATATTGCTATTATCGAATATGTGTATAAACAATTATTGGAAGCACTGGAAACTGGCCAAGAAATAATTTTTATTGATAGATCTCTAAATGACAGACAAATTTGGAACTATAGGAGATATGTTAGAGGTGATATGCCAGAAGAACTATATCTTGAATCAAGAGAAAAATATAGTGCAATATCACTAAAGTTAATAGATTTTTTAGTTATTACATATGCTGAACCATTAATTTCATTAAAAAGAGATTATAACTCAAACTTGGCACTAGAAAAAAGAAACTTTTTAAATATTGATAATTTAGATGAATATAATAGAAGTTTAAGAGATTTACAAGAATTATTTGAATCGAGTGTAGAAGATTCAATTTTATTGGATACTACATCTATGGATATGAATGATGTCTCAGTAGAAATAGCATCACAAATAATGCCTGCTATGAGAAAAAGATATATTAAAAGTTTTAAACAAAAATATAATTTAAAATAATATATCCAAAGGAAGAACAAACACTTCCTTTTCAAATGGCTTTATCTAGTATTATTGATTTAATTTTTTTGAATATCTTTATCAAAATTATTAAGGCACATCAAACATTCCTTTACAATAGCAACAAAAAAATCAACTTGCGTTGATTTAATCATTAACATCGCTTGATGCGACGATTTTCTTTTATGGAGCGGTTGTCGAAGATATCTACAACTTTTCACTTCATAGCGTTTGATATATAAAATATCAATATATATTTATTTTAACACATAATATATATTTTTACCAGTTCCAACTTGAGTTAAGGCATTATCATTTATCATTTTATTTAAAATATCATTAGCTCTAGTTTTAGAAACATCTAATAATGATTCCACAATAAGCCTATTTATTTTATTATTTTTCTTTAAGTAATTAATAATTTGTTCTTCTTGTGTTAAATTTGTAGGTAATATTTTGACATTGTTTTCTTTTGTATAATTTATATTATATAGAGTTACTTTAAATGCATTATCAGTATTTAATATTGAAGGCTTTTTATCTTCATAATCTTTGTAAGATTCAAAGATTCTACCAATACCTGTACCAAAACTTTCTACATATTTTAATCTGTAAAATATATTAGCTAAATTAGGATTTCTTGATTCAGAAACGCCATAGTATAAATCTTCAATACTAAGACCTTTGACTAAACCACCAAGTGATGTTATTTCAAAGTGATTATCAAACAATGAAACTAATATACTACCAGTAAAATTATAATCTCTATGTATAACTGCATTTAATAAAGACTCTCTAAGCGCATATTCAGGGTAATCTTTTGTATCGATTCTTTCAAGACCTATAATTTTTCCTTTTGTTTTATTATATAAATCAAGATATTCAAAAGTATCATTTACTTGTTTTAAAACCGAGCCAGTAAATTCTTTTCTATCTCTAAATTCTAATTTATTATTTCCATTAAAAATTGCACATTTTATTGAATAAGGACATTCATCAGATAATAATAATCCTAAATTAGTATATTGATTATTTAAATTGACAATATTTAGCGTTTTAAATTTATTATTATCAATTTCTATATTATGTCTTTTAAAAATGTTTTTTAGATATTCAAAGTGTAAGTTTTGAATATTAGAAATATTATTTTCAAAAGAACTGCTATTACTATCTAATAATAATTTTTTTATAACTTCTTCACTTGCTTGTATAGATGTATTTCCGTGTCTTAAATAAACACCTGATGTTTTTAATCCTTTATCTGCTAAATAATATGGTTTATTTGGCGCCTCAGTTACTTTTACTATAATTATATCTTTACTATCAATTTCTTCAATATAGATTTTAGTGTAAAGTGTTAAATCAGATTTTATACCTTCTCGAATCATTCCACTTAATGCTTCTAAATCTTTTTCAGCGTTTTTTAAACCAATAATTTTACCAGAATCGTCAATTCCAATATAAATAGTTCCATCATTTGTGTTTGCAAATGCAACTATTTCTTTTTTTATATCTTTTGTAAGTTCAACTTTTAATTCAGTATTTTGATCCTCTTTATACATTCTTATCACCAATAATATTATATACAAAAACAAAAATATTATCAATGTATTCGACCGCTTTTCGACCACTTTTCGACCGTGTTATTTTAAATTATAAAAAAATCGAACCTGTTAAGTTCGACTAAATACCTTATGGAGCGATTACCAAAGGGGTAATGCACACTTTTGATAAACAAATTCATTTGTATTTGCTATATTAATTATAATGCTGAACTATTATTTACACAATACATTCTATAAATTCTTCCAAAATTATAAATTTCTCAATGAAAAAAATTTAATAGAAATTGTAAAATATCATGCAAAGTTATTTTTTATAATAGTATTTATGCTTCATCCCAAAGAGCTATTGCTTCTTGTTTTTCCAGTTTTTCCTTTGCTTGCTGTAATTCTTGCTTGTTTTTAATTCTATCAAAAATACAAGTTCCATATTTATTAGCGAGTTCATCTACGCATTTTATTAAGGTTATACCATATCCGTAGATAATTTTATTTGGATTTTCTTTTTCGTAATACCAAGGAGAAAAATTATAATGATTATTGTAGGCTTTTGCTTCACAATAATTATATTTAATTAAGAGCTTTCCAACAAGCCCAAATATTTCTCTAACACCATCTTCAATCGCATGTTTAGCATTTCTAGGAACTTGATAAATGTTATCATTTTCATAAGTTTTTTTATTTAAATGAATCCAAAATTTATTATTACTCATTATTTCATCAACACTATTATCCAAATTTTTAATAATGTCGCTTAATTCTGATTTCATATTAGAAAGCTCATCTTTTCCTAGGGATTTAGTTTTTTCTGGTTGATTTTTTACCTCTTTTATTACCAAACTTTCCATTTCATTTCCATAACAATTTTTGATTTCTGTTATTATCTTTTTTTGTAGATTTTCTGCTTCTGTTTTAAAAATATTATCTTTTTTTTCTAATTCTAAAATCGTTTTTTTTACCTCTTTTGTATCCATAATTACCTCCTTTACAGGATAAAATCATAAATTAACAAATTAATGGAGGGAATTGAAAATTCTCTCTAT
>JBJFGY010000103.1:0-6237 GCA_051893155.1 Bacilli bacterium | reverse complement strand
TTGCATATTTTTTCTTTTTATTAAACATAATTATATTGTATGGAAAATATATATAATGAAAATATTATTAAATTATTTAAAAATGCTGAAAATGAAAGAGAAAAACTAAATCATCAGTATGTTGGAACTGAACATATGCTTCTTGCAATACTAAAAAGTAATGCTAAAATTAATAATTATTTAAAAAATTATAATCTTAATTATGATAGATTTTATAATATTTTAAAAGATAATTTACCTTCAGAAAATAAAAAAATAGATAATAATATTTATACACCTTTATTAAAAAAAGTAATTTTATCTTGTGAAGATAATATAAATGAAGAAAAAATTTTATATAATATGTTAAATGAAGGTGAAGGAGTTGCAATAAGACTTCTTATGAATATGAATGTTGATGTTGATGCAATATATAATTATTTAAAAAATGATAATAGTTACGATAATCTATTAATTTATAAATATGGTAAAGTATTAAATAAATGTGTAGATTTTAATGAAAAAGTAATAGGTAGAGAAAAAGAAATTAATTTAATTTTAGAAACATTACTTCGTAAAAAGAAAAATAATCCTTTGTTAATAGGAGATGCTGGGGTTGGTAAAAGTGCTATAATTGAGGAAATTGCAAGAAGAATTGTAAACTCAAATATTTATGAAAAATTTTATGATAAAATAATTGTTGAACTTCCAATGGGCAGTTTAATATCTGGTACTAAATATCGTGGTGAATTTGAAGAAAGGTTAAATAATATAATCAAAGAATTAAATGATAATCCCAATATTATTTTATTTATTGATGAAATTCATACAATGGCTAATGCTGGAGCTGCAGAAGGAGCAATAAGCGCTGGTGATATATTAAAACCTTTTTTAGCAAGAGGAGATATTAAATGCATTGGAGCGACTACTAAAGAAGAATATGAAAATTATATCTTAAAAGATAAAGCATTAGCAAGAAGATTTGAAACAATTTTTATAAAAGAACCAAACGAAGAAGAAACAATTAATATATTAAAAAATGTTAAATATGAATATATAAAATATCATAAAGTAAGTATTAGTGATGAAAATATAAAAATATTAACTCATTTAGCAAATATATACTATCCTAATAAAAAAAATCCAGATAAAGCTTTAGAACTTTTAGATAGTACATTAAGTTATGTTAAACTTAAAGAAACTAATGATATTATAAAAGAAAAGGAATTACTTCTTAAAAATATTGAAAATAAAAAGTTCTATAATTTAGAAATTGGTAATTATAAAGAAGCTTTAATAAAAAGCAAAGAAGAAAATAATATAAGAAAAGATTTAGAATTAATTAAAAGTGGAAAAAATTTATATGTTAAAAAAGAAGATATATTAAATGTTTTAGAACTTAAAGATAATATTATTGCTAAAAATAAAAAAATTAAAATTATTAATGATAAATTAAATGGTATTTATAGTAAAACTATTATTAATAAAATAATCAAAAAGATAAATAATAATAAAATAAGTATATTAACTTTTGTGGGTGATTATAAAAATATTATTAAAGATATTTCTTATTATTTGAATTATGAAATAGTTAAAGTAAGTGATAATATACCTAAAATTATGAATAAATTAAAATATAATCCATCTCTTATATTAGTAGTAAATACTTTAGATAATTATAATTTTAATAATATAATTAAAAATGCTAAAGAAAATAATTTAGTAGAATATAATGATGAATATATTAATTTTAATAATGTAATTGTAATTTATACTGTAAAGGAAAACAATATTGGATTTATAAATAATAATGTTGATAGTGATGTAATTTATTTTGATAAGGTTAATGCATAAAAAAAGTTATATTAAAAAATATAACCCTTTTATTTAATTGCATAATTATTTTTTTTAAGTGGTTTAAAACCAATTTGCATAAGTTCATCCATTGTTACTATTTTATTATTTAAAGCATAACTAATTGTATATTCATTTTCATTAACAATTACAAAAACATTTTGACTTTTAATACAAGTAAAATAATAATCTTGATAATAAAAATCTAAAGCTTGCGCACAATCTGCCATAGTTCTGTCTTCGATAGTAATTATTCTATTATTTACTATACCAGATATTATAGTGCTATTTTTATTAGAAATAATTTGTTTGTTTAATATAACATTATTTTGTGTTTCTTCTTGTAAAACTTCGATATTTTGATTCTGTATGGCAAGATTTTTTTCTTCATTATTTTGAATAATATTTTCTTCATTATTTTGTTTATCAGTTATTACTTCTATAACATTATCAATATAATTATTATTTTGATAAGTATTAATTTTTTCATTATAATTTTGATAAATAATATCTTCATTTGTTGTATTTAAATCTTCTTTTTTAGAATTATCATGATAATTTGAAGGAAAATTATAAAATAATATATCATTTTTTTGAGTATTTTCTCTTGAAATAATAATTTGATTATTAAAGCTTCTATTTAATAAGAAAAATATACTTGTAATTAAAAATGCACAAATAGTAGTAACAAATGCTATGTTAATAATTTTATTTTTCATAAAAACCCCCTTGATGGCTTATATATTAGCATATTAACTTGATTTTGTAAAGTTTAATAAAATTAATCTAAAAATGTTAAATGATATTTAAATTTAATAATTAAAAATCATAATGATTTATTAAATAATTGAAGTCAACCTAATTAATAAGTTAATGTAAATGAAATAATATGTTTTTTTAATAAAATATACTTTAAGGTAATATACTTAAATGGAGGTATATTACTTTGGGACTATCTGAAAAAGAAGTAGTTGAATCAAGAAAAAAATATGGAAGTAATGAAATAACAAAGAAAAATAATAATTCATTTTTTAAACTATTAATTGAGTCTTTATCTGATCCAATTATAAAAATTTTATTAATAGCACTTGCTATAAAAGTTGTCTTTTTATTTAAAAATTTTGATTGGTATGAAACATTAGGCATTGTAATTGCTATTTTTTTAGCTTCATTTATTTCATCAATAAGTGAGTATGGTTCAAATAAAGCCTTTGAACGCTTACAAGAGGAAAGTCAAAAAACTTATGCTAAGGTAATTAGGGGAGGAAAAATACAAAAAATATTATCTAAAGATGTTGTAGTAGGGGATTTAATAGTTCTTGAAAGTGGAGATAAAGTTCCGGCAGATGGCTATATTAAAGAAGGATATTTATCTATTGATGAATCTTTTATAACTGGAGAAGCAAAGGAAGTTAATAAAAAATATAGTGATAAACATAATGAAGTTTATAGTGGTAGTACTATATATAAAGGTAGTGCAAAAGTAATTATTACTAGTGTTGGAGATAAAACTTTTATAGGTGGAATATCTAGCGATATTCAAACTAAAGGTGGAGAAAGTCCTTTAAAAGGAAGACTTAGAACACTTGCTAAAAGCATTAGTAAACTTGGATATATTGGTGCAGTACTTGCAAGTTTATCTTACCTTTTTATGCAAATTATTGTAAAAAATAATTATAATTGGGATTTAATTTTAGAAACTTTAAAAAATATACCACTTATGACAAATTATTTAATTTATACTTTAACTTTAACTGTAACTATTATTATTGTGGCAGTTCCTGAAGGACTTCCTATGATGATTACTTTAGTATTATCATCAAATATGAAAAAGATGCTTAAAGATAATGTTTTAGTAAGAAAACTTGTTGGTATCGAAACAAGTGGTTCATTAAATACACTTCTTTGTGATAAAACTGGCACACTTACTCTTGGCAAACTAAATGTAAAGTATATTGTTACTAAAGATAATAAAATTTTTAAAAGTAAAAATGAAATTAAAATTAATAAAGAATATTACAATATTTTAATAAAATCATTATTTTTAAATAATGAAACTATTTTATCAAATGGTAATTTAATTGGAGGTAACACTACAGATAGAGCTATAAAAAATTTTGTTGGCGACGATATTATTAATGATAAAATAATTAATAAAAAGCTATTTTCTTCAGAAGATAAATATAGTATGGTGCAAACTAGTGAATACTTTTTTTATAAGGGTGCAAGTGAAGTAATTTTAAATAAATGTAATAAATATTTAGATATTAATGGAAATGAAAAAAAATTAGAAAGTAGAAGTTATATCGAGAATATGATTAAAACATATATGGAAAAAGGATATCGTGTACTTGTAAATGCTTATGGAAAAGATAAAAATAACTTAATTTTTATTAATTTAATTATTATTTCTGATACAATTAGACCTGAAGCTAAACAAAGTCTAGAGCTTATTAAAAGTGCTGGAATTAAAGTAATAATGATTACTGGTGATGCTAAACAAACTGCAGTAAATATTGCAAAAGAATTAAATTTACATGATAATAGTTCTATTGCCCTTACACATGATGAACTTACTAAACTTTCAGATGATGAAATTACCAAAATATATCCAAAACTTTCAGTTATTGCTAGAGCACTTCCTCAAGATAAGAGTAGACTTGTATCAATTTTTCAAACTTATGGTCTTGTTGTTGGAATGACAGGTGATGGAGTAAATGATGCTCTTGCACTTAAAAAAAGTGATGTTGGTTTTGCTCTGGGAAGTGGATCAGAAGTTAGCAAAGATGCTAGTGATATTGTAATACTTGATAATAATATATTTTCAATTTGTAAAGCTATTTTATATGGTCGAACTATTTTTAAAAGTATAAGAAAATTTATTATTTATCAGTTAACCGTTAATATATGTGCACTTATTTTATCAATTGTTGGTGTTTGGGTTGGAATATCTACTCCTATAACAATTATTCAAATGCTTTGGCTTAATATGATTATGGATACATTTGCGGGTCTTGCTTTTTCATATGAACCACCATTAAAAGAATATTTATATGAAAAACCTAAAAAAAAGAATGAACCAATTATGAATAAATATATGTTTAATCAAATTATAGTTAATGGGTCATATTCAGCATTATTATGTTTATTATTTTTAAAACTTCCAATTATTAGTCACTTTATTAGGTTTAGTGAAGACAGTAAATTTTTATATACAGCATACTTTGCTTTATTTATATTTTTAGGAATATGTAATTCATTTGCCTCAAGAACACATAGATTGAATATTTTTGCTAATATTTTAAAAAATAAAGTATTTTTGCTTATTAATATTTTTATATTTTTAGCCCAAATTTATATTATTTATTTTGGTGGTGACTTATTTAGAACTTATGGTCTAACTTCAAAAGAATTATTATTTGTATTTATTTTATCACTTACTATTTTTCCAATAGATTTTATAAGAAAGAAATTTTTAAAGAAAAAGCATATTCCTATAGGAGTTTAAATTATAAAAAGAAATATTATTTGTATAAGTATTACAAGTAGATTTTCAAAAAATAGGGATAATATTGCTAAAATGAAATGTGGTTGCTATTTTAAAATAAATAAATTTGATGTCAATAAATTATTTGATTTAGTTTATAGTGAGGGAAATACAAAAAGATAGATTTTTATAATAATATATAAATTTTATTATGATATATATTGGGACCATATTTATAATAAAAAAAACTAGGTTTTTCCCTAGTAATTTATTCTGGTCGAGAAGACAGGATTCGAACCTGCGACCCCATGGTCCCAAACCATGTGCACTACCAAACTGTGCTACTTCTCGAAAACAATCTTATTATATCATAATAATTTAATTTTGCAAATATAAAACTGCACATGGTTTAAAAGCCCATAGCATTTTAATTTTTGGTACGGATAATTAGTATATCCGAAACCTTAGGAATAGTTGATAAACAACTAATCACTAAATATATTTTACCATATATATTGTTTATTTCAACATTTTTTAATCAATTTAAATTAAAAACTTCTATGTATAAAAAAATAGTACTCAATCTGCAATAAATTAAGTACTCAACAAGCGAAAGTTAAGTATTTCCTTTTTTTATTATATGCAAGTTTCCTTGACATATTCATAATAACATAAAAAGACAATTGTTTGATTGTCTTTTTGGATCTCATAAAAAATGATGGGTACCCCAGGCGAGATGAATGCTCACATATAAAATATATGCTTACTGGCATTGCCAACACATCGTTAATCCTTCACAAGTATCCCACCTACATATATATTATAGCATATTTATATAAAATATTCATCTTTTTTTTTATTTTTTGTAACTATTCAGACTTACAACACATAAAATGAGAACAGTTTTGCTGTTCTTA
>JBJFGY010000102.1:0-6264 GCA_051893155.1 Bacilli bacterium | reverse complement strand
ATATAATCATGAATACTTTTATCAATTATGGTTACTTTATTACTTATTACTAAAATAGTATTAATAATAAAAAGTATTAATAAACTAATTGGAATAATAATTTTTTTATTTATTTTTTTCATATTCACCTACAAAGATAAATTTTCTTTGAATTATAAAATTTACTATAAAAATAATTATATCAACAATAAGTTTAATAACAATTAAATTAATATTTAATTTTTTAAAGATAAAATTAACACATATTCCAGAAATAAACATTTGGATTATACATAATAATACATATTTAATAAATGATAAATTATTTTTATTTTTAAATACTAATGAAGCATTAACAAAATAATTATAAAAACTAGATATAATTCTTGCAAATATTGTTGATAGCAAAATATAATTATTCGTTTTAATTAATTTAGAAAATAACCAAAAAAGGATTATATCTATAATAAATGATGAAATTGAAGAAAAAATAAATTTAACAAACAATTTATAAATATCAAATGAATCTTTTATTGGATTAAAATGACTTTCACTATTACCAGAAATATATATTGTTTCAATTGGTACTTCATAAATTGGCACATTCTTTTCAATTGATTCAATAAGCATATTCGTTTCATATTCAAATCTTTCTCCTTTAGTAGACATAAATTTACTCATTACTACTTTAGGATAGCCTCTTAAACCTGTTTGCGTATCAGTAATTTTAAGACCTACAAAAAGTTTAAATACATTACGAGTAATTACATTACCAAGCATATTTCTTTTTGGAACATTTTCTTTAGAAAAATCACGTACTCCCAGAATAAGACCCTCAGGATGTTTATTAATTTGTTTCGCTATTTTTTCAATATCTTTTGGGCTATGTTGACCATCACTATCTGCGGTAACTACACCTTTTAAATTAGGATATTTTAAAAGTAAATAGTTAAAGGCATCTTTCATTGCTCTACCTTTTCCTAAATTAATATAATGATGTAAAACAATAATTTTCTTTTTTTCAAGTTCTTTAAAAAATGATTCATATTCTTTTCTACTTCCATCATCATAAACTAAAATATTATTTGTAAGTTTTAATAGTTTTTCTAAAAATGAAGATAATATTTCAATATTAGGATTAAGTGTAGGAATAACTACAAAAATATCATCCATTATTTTTCACCTTTTGCTTTCATAGAAATTAATCGATATGCTCCATCATAATAAGCAAAATAGAAGGTATCATTTATTACATCAACTCTTTTTTCGCCATTTATTAGAGTCATATTCTTTTCTAAATATATATCTACAGAAAAAGCAAGTTCATTATAAACAATATAATTATCTACTTTTATATTTGTAAATGTTTCTTTATCTAAACTATGAAGTGAAGTAAATGTAATATCTACTTGAGTTGCCCAATTATATGCTCTTTTATATATACTTGTTCCTTCAATTAAATTTGGAGTTAATTGATATAAACCATATCTTTCTCCTTCAAGATCTGCAGTTAAAAATAATGACCATTTTTTTGCAAATTCAAGTGGATCAAAATCTTTATTTGTAAGTTTTTCAAAGGCTTTAGCACTATCGTTAGTAGAATAATAATCAAGAGCATAGTAAGTATTATTTTCATTTGTTACATTAACACTATTTTCTTTGTCTTTAACTATTATTTTAGGTTTTTTAGTAAGATTAGTTATTTTATAATGATTTTGGTATGGTAAAGATATTTTATCATAAGCTTCGCTATATTCTTTTATTTCCTCTTTTGATACTAAATCATCTTCACTTACTTTTACATCATTTATATATAAATCATAATTACTATTAATATATACTTCTGCACTATAAATACCATTTTTACTATATGTTTCAATTTTAGAAATATCATATTTATTATAGCTTAATAATCCTAAGCGATGCATTGGCACAGAATTTAATGTTACACTTGCAATAATATTATCATCAGCATAAATATCATATACATTTTTATCAGATTCTTTATAAGTAATTTTACTTTCATTAAATAACTCTTTGTAGCCTTCTTCAAAAGAAGGATTTTTTTCGTAAATACTTTCTATATTATTATAAGATAAATATTTTTGAATATTTTTATTGTTTGCACTTTTTTTCATATCTTTAATTAATGAGCTAATATAATTATCAATGTTACCATTTTCATATTCTTTTAGAGAAGTAGAAACATATATTAAAACTATTTCAGATATAATTAATAAAATTAATGCAAATACTAATAAAGATTTTTTATAAATAGTCATTTTCTTTTTTCTTCTTTTTTTCATAATACACCTACTTAGTTATAATAAATGCTTCAGGTAAACGCCAAGATGAATTTGAATAATATAAAGTAACGGAAGTCATTAAATATTCATCTTTATAATACATTGTTGAAGATGAACCACCATCAATATTGGCAGCATTAACTGCACCATAAGATTCCATAACTTCAATTAAATCTGATGCTGTTGCACCTAGATGCCCATTCGAACCTCTTCCATCTGTTACCAAAAGTAATACCGTTCCATCTTTTTTTTGTCCTATAGCAGTTCTAGGATTTGCTCCACTACCAAGTCCATTACTTTCTCTTTTTTCGCCATTTATAATAAGTTTTACAAAATGATTATTAGCATCACTTGCTTCTTCTTGAAAAGTAACAGCATCTCTTATGCCTTCATCCGCAACAAGTTTTTCAACATCAGTTGTACTTAAGCCACTTAAAGATAAAATTTTTAAAACATCATTATTATCAAAACCAATTAAATAATATCCTACACCATAAGGACTATTCCAAACAATTTTACCATCAGATACAACAACGCCCATTGGATAGCCACCTTTATTCGCAGTAGATTGATAAATACCGCCATTTACTCCACCAATAGCATCATTTTCTTTAACTATTTTATCTAAAGTTTTTCCATATTCAGAAAATGGATATGTTGTTGCAACTTTTACTCTTTTAGGATTAGAAATAATCATCATTGTACCATGAAAATTACTTCCATTTACTTCTTCGATTACAATATCATCACTTTGAGTATTTTCAATACTAATAAGTTCTGTATTTACATCTTCTTTCATTTCTTTTAAAGAATTTGCATTAACAATTTCTTTTATAGTACTACTTGGCAAAACTAAATGAACAACAAATTTTAAAGCACCTGTTTCTAAAAGTGTTGTTGTAAAAATATTTCTTGCTTCTTTTGAAGGACCATAGCAAATAAGTAATAAACTACTATATAAGGTAATAATTATCATTAAAATAAAAACGCCGACAAAAGATAATATTTTTAATAAAGTTTTAATAAATTTTTTCATACATCCAACCTACTTCAATAACTATATTTATAATAACATAAAAAAAAAGAAAAATATATATAAAAATATGAATTTTTTTCATCTTGAAAAAGTAAAATATATATGATAAATTATTATTAGTAAAGGAAGATTAATAATGAAGAAAAAAACTAGAAGAAATGCTGCATGGACATTTATAATTTTAATGCTTTTATCTGTTGCTGCCTCTATTCTTGCCTATATTGCAAGTTAAAATAAGTTAAGTAAATTAATAAATTTATCATAAAAGAGGTAAACAATAAATAATGAAGAAACCAAAAATGGCCCAAATGGTACTTCATTATTTTTTTGTAGTTTTAAAGATGCAACACTATAAGGAAGTGCTAAAAATGAAGATAATATTAATGATATTAAAGATAATCTAAAATCTAGTGTAAGACCAATAACAAATGAAAGTTTTATATCTCCTCCACCTAGGCTTTCTCTTTTAAAGATTTTATCTCCAATTATTTTAATTAAATACATTACTAAAAATATAACAATTCCACTTAATATTGAAAATAAAGTTTTTTTATAACCATAATAAATAAGTTTTAATATTATTATTAATATACTTGATATTACAAGGGGAGAATCTAAAATAATATAATATGAAAAATCTGTTATAAAAATTAAAATTACTAAACTTATAAGTATTAAATAAATAAAATATTTATATGAAAATCCCATATAAATATAACCAATAGAAAAAAGTAAACCCATACTTATTTCAATAATAAAATTTAATATACTTATTTTTTTATGACAATATCTACACTTACCCAGTAAAAAAATATAAGAAAAAATTGGAATTAAATCATACCAAAAAAGGGTGTGATTGCAATTATCACACTTACTTCTTGAAAATATAATATCTTCATTTTTAGGAAGCCTTTTACCTACTACTAAATAAAATGATCCTAAACATGCACCTATAATAAATATTAATACTGCCATAAAACACCTATAAAATATTATTATATAATGTAAACATTGGAACAATGACAGCAAGAAGTATTGCCCCAATCATTCCGGCTAACATTACAATCATAATTGGTTCAATTAAACTTTTTAATTGATTTACAATATTTTTATGCATAACTTGATAATAATCACTTACCTTTTGCATCATATCAGCAAGTTGTCCTGTAGATTCACCAGTAACAATCATATAATAGGCTACATCTGGTACAGCCCAATGATCTTTAAATGCATCAGATATTTTTTCACCTTGAACAATATTATCAATTGTTTTATACATTATTGCTTTATATATTTCATTATTAGTTATTTTACTTAAAATATCCATGCTATCTGTAATATAAACATTGTTTCTAAGTAATGATGCAAAAGTTTTAGCAAATATTGATATTTCATTATAAATGATAACATTTTTTATTACCGGAATTTTCATAGATATTTCTTGTACTGCAGTTCTAAATGCTTTTACCTTTTTATAAGCAACATATAAAATAAACATAGTAAGAGCAAAAAGTAAAATCAATAAAACTAAATTATTTGATAAAAATTCCGATAAATTAACTAAAAATAATGTTAATCCTTGAATAGGAACATCTTGTTGGGAATATATTTTTGTAAACTGAGGAACAACATAAATTATAATAAATGTAACTACTATAATTGAAAAGAACAATACAATAACTGGATAAGTAAGAGCACTAACCATTTCTTTATGCGTATTATTTACTTCAGTATAATAATTACCCATATCTTCAAGAGTTTCTTGGAGTGTTCCAGTAGCTTCAGCTGCTCTAATCATATTTATTAACAATGCTGGAAATAAATTTCCCTGTTTAGCTAAAGCATTAGAAAAAGTTTCTCCTAAAGAAAGTTCATAACAAATAGATTTATATGTTCTTTGACGATCTTTATTTTTCATTTGAGTAGTTAATATTTTCATACCTTCATTTAAAGTAATTCCTGCTTTTAAATAAGTAGAAAGTTGAGTTAAGAAAAATATTAAATCCTTAGTAGAAATCTTTTTGGCAAATATAGAATTATTATCGGCATTAATAAAATTTAATACCTTAGAAGTTTTAATATCATAAACTTCATAACCTTCATTAACTAAAAACGAATTAATATCAAGTTTTGAAAAACCAGTCATAGTACCCCTAAATATTTGATTATTTCCTTTAACATTTCGAACTATAAACTCATAAACGTTTGGCGTTTTGCTTCTAGTTGCACCACTAGTTCTCAAATCATTTTCAAGGGCAACTTTCATTTTTTCATACCTTGCTAAAGTTGCATTACTATAATTATATATTTTTTCTTTTTTCTTAATTTTACCTTTAGTTTTTTGATACATTCTTTCATTCTCTTCACGAGAATTTTCTTCTTTTTTAGTTACTCCATTAACTGTTTTTTCTAATTGCCAACTTAAATAATTAAAAAGTAAAACCCACATATCATATAAAACAAATTTAATTCCACGTGCAGCATAAACTGGTATATAAGCTAAAGCTAAAACTATTTCTATAAAAACATTATTTTTTTTCATTTCATTCATTGTTTATACTCCTACTATATGAAGTATAGCATAATTTTTTTTTTATTTCTAGTACTACATTTATTTTTTATCATATAATTTAATAGGTGATAATTATGTTTTCAAATGTAGTTGGAACTGGTCTTACTCTTGCCAAAGTAATATCAGGTCTTTCAAAAACAGTTAATATAGTAAAAGAAGTTATTCCTATTTATGAAAATGTTAAACCAATGCTTGGAAATACAAAAAAAATATTAAAATATTTTCAAAATGGAAATAATTTAGTATTAAAAAATAGTAATAATATACTTAATAGACAAACAAAAAAAACTACTAGCACTACTAGTAATTTAATAAATAATCCAACATTTTTTAAATAGATTTAATATATAAATAAATAATATTTTTTAATA
>JBJFGY010000101.1:0-6344 GCA_051893155.1 Bacilli bacterium | reverse complement strand
ATTTTATTATTTTTTAAACATAAATATTTAATTTTTTGAGCTTCAAATAACTGTTTTTTTAAGATATTTTTTAAATTATTATTTTTTACTTTAAATAATATATTTTTAAGATAAATAATAATATTTTCTAAATTTAAGTATATTTCTTGAATTATTTTTTGTTTCATAAAAAAACACCTATATTTATTATAAGTGTTTTAAGTTAATTTATACTTCTTGAACAACTGCAATTATCATAGGTTTACATTCAGTTTCTTCATATAAATATCTTCCTAAATCTTCCCTAATTTGTTGTCTTATTAAATTATAATCTACATATTTAGGAGTTATATTATCATTAATAACTTTTTCACATATTTTTTTAATTTCTTCAATCATTTCTTTTGAATCTTTTACATAGATAAAACCTCTTGTAACAATTTCTGGTCCTACTAATAAAACTTTATCTTTTTTAGAAACAGTTGCACTTATTAAGACAATACCATTTTCTGCTAAAACTTCTCTATCTTTTATTACAAGATCACCTATATCATCAGAACTTTTTCCATCAATAAATATATCATCAACATTAATATGTTCAAATTTATCTTCGATTTTTTTATCGGTAATATTTACTACATCACCATTTTGTTTAAGAATAATATTTTCAGTAGGTATACCTAAAGAACTTGCAACATTTGCATTACCTACCATATATCTATAATCACCTTTCACTGGCATATAATACATTGGATTTACAAGTTTTATCATAAGCATTAAATCTTCTTTTGAAGCATGTTGTAAAATTGAATATTTCTTTGGAATATCTATTACATTACATCCAAATTTAGCAAGTTCATTTTCCATTTTAACAAATAATTTTTCACTACTATCATATTTAGGTTCTGCGAAAACTATTGTATCAGTAGGAAGTAAATTAACAAATTTATCATAACCTGTAAATATTTTATTAATATTTGCATATGGATTTGCTCTATCATCACTAATTAAAATAATAACATTTTCATCTTTTAAATTAGACAAATCACCAATAATACCATTTTCTACATTTAAATAATTATTTTCTATTGAATAAGCAATAATATTTTGTAATTTTTTACCCATTACAACAACTTTTCGATGAGTATTTGCAGAAGCATTAAATATTTCTTCAATTGTATATAAATGATCTGGTAAAACACTAAATATTATTCTTTTTTCATTATGTTTAATTACATCCTTAAAAAAGTCAATTAATTTATGTTTTGGAGAAGTATGTCCAGGATTTTCAGAAAAAATAGATTCACTTAATAAACATAAAACTCCTTGTTTTCCAACATAAGCAATTTTTCCTAAATCCATTTCATAACTACCCATCATACTTGGGTCAATTGTAAAATCTCCAGTATAACAAATACTTCCATCTTTTGTATAAAGTACATACATAACAGCATCGGGAACGCTGTGAGAAATTGCAATTGGGAAAATAGAATTTTCTCCAAAAGTAATTTTTTTATGTACTTTAATTTCTATAATATTTTTTTCAGGTACACCATCTTCAATTAAAGTATATTTAGTAAATTTTGTAGCATAAATTTTTATATCTGGAATATGTTCTACTAAATCAGCAACACTTCCCATATTTTCTTGATGACCATGAGTAATAAATACACCTTTTATTCTTTTTTTATTTTTTTCTAAATATGAAAAATCTGGAATAATATAATCAATTCCAAGTAAATTTCCTGTAGCATATTTAAGTCCGCAGTCAAATACAAAAATATCATTATTCACTTCCACAACATAGCAGTTTTTCCCATTTTCGTTTAAACCACCCAAACCAAAAATTTTAATTTTACACATAATATCACTCTTTTCTAAAAGTCTTCTTGGTAAGAATTATTTTAGCAAAAAAATGACTAATTTGCAATAGGGTTCATAATTTAATTACTTTATATTTTAAGAATTATAATATTTATAAAATTATCCACTTTCCATTACGCTTTCCATTTTTTCTTGCTATAAGTCCTTTTTCTTGCATTTCAGTCATCCTACTTTTTATGGTTCTTACCGACTTATTAAGCATTACAGCAATTTTTTCTTGATTTACTGTTGGATTATTTTTAATAATATTTATAATAACATGTTCATCTAAAGTGCAATTTTTGCATTTTGAGGTTATATCATTTGCACTTTGAACATAATCAACATGCATAAATCTATTTTTTAATTCATAATCAGTATTTGATAATAGATTATAAAAGAATTTTTCTAAAAATGATATATCTTCGAAAATATTTTTTTCAAATTTTTTATAATTTGCTCTTACTAATGCATTTCTAAAATACCATGAATGCTTTGCAAAAACATCATCATTTATATTAAAACCAAAAGTTCTTAAATATTTAATAATAAATACAGCAGTAGTTCTTGTATTTCCTTCACAAAATGGATGAACTTGCCATATATCAGAAGTAAATCTACATAAATGTTTTATTGATTCTTCTAATGATAAATCTTTATAAGAAAATTCTTTTTCTTTTTCAAAATCATATTGTAATGCTGGTCTTATTGTTTCATATGGTGCATACGTAACAGTATCACCATTTAAAATCCATTCTTCTTTGATAAAATCATAATCTCTAATTTTGCCAGCATGCTCATATACTCCGGAAAATAACCTTTGATGAATTATTGATAATTCTGCTGGATTAAAATTAAATGATTTTTCGCTTAGAATTTCAGTTATTCTAATTGCAACTTTATCTGCTTCTTCACTATTTTCAATTTCTTCAGTTTTACGATTATCTAATACTTTATAATATTCGTTTATTCTATGTTCAACTTCTTTTAAATCAATATTACCTTCTATATGCTGTTTAGCTGTTTCTATTAAATATTCAGAAGGTTTTAATCTATCTACATCTTGTAATCCAATTGCAGTTTCCCATGTTTTAGTTTTTTCAACACGACTTGGTTCACCTTGTTTAATATATTCTGATAGTTCAGAATTCCATTTTTCTTTCATAATTATATCAAAGTCTCCTAACAATTAATATTATATCACTTTTTATATAAAAAAACAATTTCAAAGTGCAAAAATTGCACTTTGAAATTATATCATTTGCACTTTGAAAAAAAATACCCTTATAATTTTTCTGAAATAAGTTTACTTAATGAAATTATCTTTAAATCATGATAATTTAAATTCATAAGAAGTATTTTATAATTATCAAGAGATAAATCATCGGAAATATATAAAATATCGCCACTTTGAATTTTATCTTTTATATAAATATTTTTATTAGAAATAATATATGTTGGTTTTACTATGTAATAATCTTTATTTTTACAATAATTATCATCATTTTCAAAAATTAAACATATTTTTTTATTCATATTATTTTTATCAAGTAAATTATTAACTTTCTCATAATTTTCAATATCTATATTAATTTGATCATTTTTTATTTTTGAAGAAAATGAAGATAATGTTATTAATTTAGTTATATCTAAATTTTTAGAATATTCTAATACTTCATTATTATTTTCTATTAAAATAGATACTGAATTTTTTAATGGATTTGCTTTATTTATAATTAAATTCTTATTTTGTTCAATAGAAATATTAGGACTTATTTCTCTATATACTAATTTATCTTTTAAAAAAGTATGGTATTTTTTCATACTATAAAAACTTTCTAAAGTATTTACAACTTTACCATTTAATCCGGGAATAATATATTCATCATATTTTATTGCATCTACATAAGACTTTTCATATAAATATTTTTTATTATTAATTTGAATCATTAAATCACTTTTATTAATAATAAATGAAGATATCTTATCTGCATAATAAAAACTTGCAATAATTAAAAATAATACGAGAATATAACTAACAAAATTTTTCATCATTAAAATATATGAAAAAAACTAGATTTATTACCTAGTTTATTTTAATTTTTCAATACAATCTGATGGATTATTAATAATTTCAGCATAAAGTTCTTTATTTTTCCTAAGTTCATTTATAAATTCAACTTCTTCTTTTGAAAATGCTTCATAATGAATAGTTCCATCATGATATTTAACAAATACATCAGCACCAAGTAAATAATCACAACTTACACCGAGTGTATACATTATTTCTAATAAAGTATCAATTTTAGGATTACGTTTTTCAGCTTCATACAAACTTATCGCAGTTTTAGACACGCCAACAAGCCTACCAAGATCAGCCTCAGTTAAGTTACATCTTTCTCTTGCTTTTTTAAGTCTATTTCCTTTAATCATAACTTTTTTCCTTTATTTTATTAGTATAGACTAAGAAATTAAACTTTTGCGTTAAGTTTACCACTAGTAAACCATTTTAGAAAAATTAATAAAAATTTTACATTTTTTTACATAATTTTAATTAATTATTTTGTTTTTTAGACTTTTTAGGTTTTTCTTCTTCTTTTTTTTCTTCTTTATTTTTATTCGATGATAAGAACGTAACTTTTTCCGCTACTACTTCAGTTACATAAATTTTTTTATTTTCTTCATTTTCATAAGAACTTGTTTGAATTCTTCCTTTAATACCAATAACATCACCAACTTTACAATATTCACAAGTTGCTCCAGCTATGCCATTCCATAATACACATCTTATAAAATCAGTTTCATAAATACCATCCACATTTTTATAATTACGATTAACTGCTACAGTTATTTTTGTAATTTGTTTACCATTTTCAGTATTTATAACATCTGGGTTATCAGTAAGCCTTCCTACTAAAACAACATTATTCATTAATATCCTCCTTTCAAAGCAAAGACTATCAAAATAAAAAAATTTAAGCAAAATTCTATTATTTAAAATTAGTTATATTTAAAATTTAATTTTGTTTTAAGTAAAATTTAGTTTTAAAATATTTATTTTTATTAAAAACATAAAATTATTTAATTTTAATACATTTTATTATTTTACATTTTTTTACATAAAAAAATACCTTTTAACAAGGCATTTATTCTTTAATTAATCTATTAAGTTCAACAGCATATTCCATTGGTAAACTTTTTTTGAAATCAGACATAAATCCTAAAACATATAGGTCTTTAGCATTATCTTCACTTATTCCTAAACTTTTTAAATAAAATAATTTTTCTTCATTAATTTTAGAAATTGTTGCTTCATGTTCTAAAGTACTTGAATTATTTAAAACAATATTCTTAGGATATGTATTAGAAGAAGAATTTTCATCTAAAATTATATTATCACATTTAACTGTAGCAAATGAACCTACTGCATCTTTAGCAATTTTAACTGTTCCACGATAATCTGAATGACCCCCTAAAGAAGCAATTGATTTACTTATAATTGTGCTTTTAGTGTTTTTACCTAAATGAATCATTTTTGCACCAGCATCAAGATATTGATTATTTTTAGCATATGCAATACTTATTGAACTTGCAGAAGCATTATCTCCTTTTAAAATACATGAAGGATATTTCATTGTAATTCCACTACCAATATTGCCATCAACCCATTGCATAAACCCATTTTCTTCAACTATAGCTCTTTTAGTAACTAAATTATATACATCTTTACTCCAATTTTGAATCGTAGAATATTTACATTTACTATTTTTACCAACATATATTTCCACTACTCCAGCATGAAGCGATGTAGTACTATAATTTTTAGCAGTACATCCTTCAATATAATGAAGTGATGAATCATGATCTACTATAATTATAGTTCTTTCAAACTGACCCAAATTTTTTGTATCAATTCTAAAATAACTTTGTAATGGCCTATCTACATTTGTATATGGTGGAATATATATAAAGCTTCCTCCACTCCATAATGCACTATTTAATGCCGTATATTTATTTTCATCATATTTAACTAAATTATTAAAATATTTTTCAAATATTTCAGGATACTTTTTTAAAGCTTCATCTGTAGATAAAAATATTATTCCATCACTATTTTCCATCTTATGATAAATGACTTCACTCTCATATTGATTAGATACCCCTTTTAAATATTTTTTTTCAGCATCAATTACACCTAAAGAAGCAAATGTATTTTTAACATTTTTATCAATATTATTCCATGAACAACTAGGTGGATTTGGATTTCCTTTATAATAAGTTATTTTATCAAAATCAATATCAATTTTAGGACCAAAATCTGGATTATCAAGTTCTAAAAACTTTTCATATGCCTTAAGTCTAAAATTTAACATCCAACTAGGTTCATTTTTTCTTTTTGATAAATTTATAATAAAATCTTTATTTAATTTACTTTTCATAATTTTCCTTCGTTAATATAATACAATATTTATTATGCAAAAAGCAATTGTATTTTATAAAAA
>JBJFGY010000100.1:0-6414 GCA_051893155.1 Bacilli bacterium | reverse complement strand
AAGTTACATTTATCAAATTTATTGTCTACCAACACTATTTGACAAAGAACCATTTATATCATCCAAACATTACCACGCTACAACAAACAAATTTATGAAGTTTTCATTTAACTTAAAAATTATTTAGTACCCTTTTGTACAACTTCTTAATCGTTATATGGGTCAGTAATATAATTTACACAATTAACATATTCAGCTTCAACTTCACTAAATTGATCCACTAAGCCAAAACAAGCTTTTACAATTGATGGTAAGAAGAAAATACATACTGCTGCAATAAATTTTGTTACTAATTTACCAACTTGTGTTTTAATTTCCTTATCATCATCAGCAATAACAGCCTTAGCAAGACCTACAATTCCCAAAACAAGTAAAATTACAGGAATAAGTATCTTTAAAATAAATATGATTTTTCCAAGAAAAATCCAAATGTCACTAGTTTCTGTACAAAAGCCATCTAAAATTAACATATATACAACTCTCCTTTACATACTTTTATTTTACCTTTTTATTTAATAACTGTCAACATATTAAATATTCATTTACATAATTTATCGAAATATACTAAAACCAAATGATTCCTTTTCACTTATTCGTGTAAATCCTAAATCTTTTAATAATTTAATTACATATTTATTATCATTAAGTTTATCATCAATATTTGGCATATTATAAAAAACTTTACTACCAGACTCTTTTTCAAAATCATTTACATCTGTATCATTTAATACACTTCGATTTAAAATAATTTTTTTACCTTTTAATTTATTAAATATTTGTTTATCCGTCTTAATTAACTTATTTAATTGTATTAAACCTGGTTCAATTAAATATAAAACATCTGTACAATACTTTTCAACATCCGCTTTATTCATATCAATTAAAATAACTTCCGTTTCATTATTATTTAAATTATTTAAATATTTACTTATCTCAAAACTATTAACGTTACTATCAAGATTGTTATCATTAAAATATACCATGTCACTATTATCAAGTTCTACTGCTTTTACTTTATATTGTTTTTCTAAATGTTTTTTTAATAAATAAGTAAGTGTTGTTGCACCAGCATGGTCAGTAATATTTTTAATTCCAATAATTCTTTGACCAATATAACCAACAGTATTATCAACACGATTATCATTTAGTTTTATATCTTCGGCTGTTATATTTAAATTTTGATAACTGGCTACATCTTTATACGTATTAGGATTATCCATTAAAAATGGAATAGCATCAATATTTTTTGTAAAATTATATATACCCATTGATACTAATCCAGATAAATATACCGGTGAATTTACTTTTGGTGAGTCATCTAAAAGTAAAATTACTTTACTCATATCTAAAGCTACTGACAAATCCTGAATTGTATTAATATCTTCATAATTTTCAAGTGCAGTTATATCAATAATCATTTTATTAAAATAAAAATTTTTAAATTGAGATGCTAAATCATCTACAGTAAAAACACCATTTAACGTTTTAATAACATCTATAGTTAAATCTGCAAGTAAAGTTTGATTTTTATTTGAAATAATTACATTCATAAAGACTCCTTATCTATATAATAGTTTTGTTTCTCCAATGGAACGAAAATTAAAAATTGAATGTAATACTGGTATATCTAGTTGATAAAATACATAAACTTTATAATAATATCCTCTTAATGTTCCATCATCTTTATTAGCATCAATTTTTGCAATACAAAAAGAACTTTTTTTACCAGTCATTGTAATTTCACCAGTTCTTTGATAACCAACTATTGTTGCAGTATCACTTATAGTTATTGAATCGCAATCTCCAGTTTGACGATAAGAATAACTATCAAGTGCATCAATAATACTTTGAAGTGTTTGTTGATCTTTTATATCATCATTACAACTACCCAATCTACACTCAGCAGTAATATCAAGACCTCCAGCATCTTCAATTATTGAAACAAGTTGATCTTTAACTGCAAAAGCATTTGAATGATTAATTGTAAGAGACATAATGCCTGCAAAAATTAATATCAATATTACAACAATTAAAAATAATTGTATTCCACCTATTCCTTCTCTCATAGTTTACCCCTTAAACCTACACAAAAACTCTTGGCCGTCCAAATAACATGTTACCATTCCATTTTCATCAGGTGTTGGAAGACATTTTGCTTTCTCACAACTTGTTTGTGAAATATAATTATTTTTAATCATTGGCCATAATGTAAAGTAAAAAAAGGCTACGAGAATAGCCACACAAACACATACAACGACTAAATTTGCTAGATTTCCCGTAGCATTTTTCATTTTTACTCCTTAACTAGTTTGTTTCACAATCACACATAATTGTGTCATCACTTACAGACATATCATCATTATAATAATGACATTCCATTTTACTACCGTCACATTCACCGCATTGTACTGATGATTGACAATAAGTTCTTGCTCTAATAGCTGCTTTTAATGATGGATATAAGAATACTGTAAATAATGATAATATTGCAGCAATAGCAACAACAGTTATAACAGTGTTACTTAATTCACCTGTAGCTTCCTTCATATAATTTACTCCTCCTTTATCTTATATTTTTATTATATCAAGATTTTTTATTTTTATCAATATATTTGACATTTTATAAATTTATCATTTGTAAAACTGCTAATATTAATATAATCATTACACCAACACCGGTTGTAATGAGCATTTTCATTGTCATGCTTTCCATTTTATCTAAACGATTTTTATAACGAGTTTCTCTAGCCTTTTGTTGTAATGATGAAATTGACTTTGAAAATGTTAATAATTGTTCTTGTTTTCTTTCTTGACGTCCTAAACTTAAACGATATAATAGTCTCATCATTCTCATACTATCTCGAACAGGATATGTTTTGGCAAATTCCATATATGGATTAATTGTATCATCACCTGAATTAATAGCATTTATTAAATCTTCAAGACCAGGCTTAAATATTTCTGGCGCATCATTTATTGATTTTCCTATTGCAACAGGAACTGTATAATGTTGAATTAATATTTCAATACTTTTTAGATAATGTGGCAATAACTGATCAATTTCAAAAATATGTTTTTTATAATAATTTTTTAAATCACTATATGTAATTTTAAAAGTAAAATATCCTGCGGCAATAACAATAACAATTTTTATTGCTGAAAGTCCACTAGTAAGTGCCCAAAAAAACACCACAAGTATTGCTATTAAACCATTTCTTATTCTTTTATTAAATAAAATATCTGGATTTACAGCATTGCCATATTTTGCTTTTACATAAAAGTCCCAATCACTTTCTTTAAGTTTTCTAAATAATGCTTCATTATCACTAATTAATTTACTAAAACTTATTTGACCAGTAGCGAACATTATTCCAAAAATAATAACACCTAGTATAAATATTTCATAATACATTTTACTCTACCCCCACATCTTCATTATAATATTTTTCACCTTTTAATAGGAATAAAGCATTTACTATAATTATTGCATGAAGTATAATTCTAACATACCATATATCTAAAAGTTCAATATATCTTTCAGTTCCATACATATATTGAACAGCCAAAATAAGGAAAAATAATGCTAAACCAAATTTTATAAATTTACCATGAAATTGTTTACGATCCATTTGATCACGATAGACACCTTCAACTAAGGCATCAATATCAAGAGCCATATTTTCTAAAGATTGTCCCGCATCACGAGCACCTTCCTTAGTAATTTGGAAAAATAATTGGTGCATATTTTTAACCATATAAAATGGATACTTTTTATTAAAATAATCAATAGATTCATCTATAGTACCATTTTGATATGACATATCAATCATTTTCTTTAAATCTCCTAATACAGGTTCTTCAATAATTCCAGAATCTCTAACACCCTCAAGAGATTTAACAAAACTTTGTGTAGTATTAAATTCCATTATAACATTTGTTGTATATGTTTCAATTTGTTCAAATATAAATTCCGAATAAATTCTTTGACATCTTAAATAGGCAAGATAAGGAATAAATGATATTGCCACAACTGCATATAAAACTGAAATCAAAATATTATAAAAATATAAATATGCTACAACTCCAGCAAAACCAGCAAATAAAACAACTTGAGAAATATATTGCCTAGTCGTATATTCTTGACCAAGCTCTTTTGCCTTTGCTCTAACTGTTTTAAATGAATAAGGTGCATACTTTTCATATGCATTGGATACAGTAGTTACAAAAAACTTATATACATTTTCACCTGGATTTCTTCGATATAAAATTATTATTATACCTAAAATCAATAATATTATAAGTTCTGCCATATTTATTCCTTTCTATAATGAATCAATTGCTCCTATAGTAGGTAATTCAATTTGTTCATTATTATTTTCTTTCTTTTCAATAATGTCTGAGTTATTTTTCTCATCAAATAAACTATAATCAATTACTTTTCCTTGCGCACCAAAATAATTTTCTAAATACTTTGTTGGTTTATTATAAGTAATAGTACCATCTAAACTTTTGTAAAATATCGTATTTGTTTTTGATTCATTATTATCATCAACATAAAATTCTACAACTTCAACTATTTCACGTTGAAATCTTTGAAGTTCAGCACTCATATATCCCTTTACGTGTATTCCAATTTGAACATATCTATGAATAGATTTTAAAAATTGCTCAATATCTTGATTGCTTTCAAGTAGTGAATACATACGCATTGGTATATTACTTGCGCTATCTGAATGGATGGTAGATATAATATTATGACCTGATGAAATTGAATTTCTAACAGCTGTAACCGCTTCTGCAGAACGAACTTCGGAAAGTAAAATCCATTTAGGATTTTGTCTCATACATGTTACTAAAACATCAGAATATGAAGCAATATTATTTGTTTTCATTGCAACGATATCACGATGTGGAAAAATTCTATCTAAATGTAGTTCGAGTGTATCTTCAATTGTGATAATTTTTTCATTTTCTTCAGTATTTGATGCTAAGTATTTAGCAAGTTCTGTTTTTCCTGAACCAGTTTCTCCTGATATTAAAATATTACAATGTGCTTTAACACATGATATCAAAAAACTATGAATATTTTCTGTAACATATTTTTCATTTAATAGTTTTTCTTTGTTAAGTCTAATCTTAGCTGGAGTTTTTCTTATAACACATGCAATTCCATTAGTAGCTATAGATTCATGAACAAAATTAAGACGTAATTCCGTACTTTCAGCATCCAGAAAAGGATGTGCCATATTAAATGTTGTACCCATTACATTTGAACATTGAAATGCTAGTTTTTCCATTAATGCATTGTTTATTTCAGGTCTATTGACCATATAAATACCTTTATCTAAAGTTTTAAGCCATACATTACCACCATTTGAGTAAGAAATATCGGTAATATTATCATCATTTAAAAACTCAGTTATTGGTCCAAAATCTAATTGTGAAAATATAGATTCTTTCACAAATAATCACTCCCTTTATATTTTTATTCAGTTGGTAAAGTAGCAGTTTTTGCTAATATGAAATTTTTCAAATATTCTACAGTAACAGTATCTGCATTAAGTTCAGTATAGGCTTTATTACGTGGTACAGGAACTAATGTAATACCAGAAATATATCCTGCTTTCATTAATAATTCATACATATCATTTGGTACTGCAAATAAAAGTTCTGCTGGTGTTCTAGTAGTAGTTGTACCAAAAACATCTTTACCACTTGAATCACGTACACCTAAAACTGTAATACTTTCAATAAATTTTCCAAACATTATTTTGCCGCTATCATCAGTAGCTTTTAAGTAAAGGTCTATTTTATCTCCTGGATAAATTGAGTTACCAAAAGTAGTATGATTATTAACAGACATACTATAAATTGTGTGTTTATCTGGAATATTATCAAAAACTGAATTAGGTAATTCTGCTTTAGTAACTACCTGAGATTTATAAAATAATCCACCTTTAGGAATAGATGTACCAGTTGTTACATAATAACCAATAAGTGCACCTTGACTTTGAATAATATCAGCTGTTTTTAAAAGTTTACTATTTACTTCAACATAACCTATTTTTTCTTCTGTAATTTCTTCAGTTGCTTGAATTTCTTCCTTGGCATATGGTACTTTTATAGGTGATGTAGCCTCTTTAACTCTCATTGAATAAAATGCCCATAATACAATAATACCAGCTAAAACTAAAAGTATTGTAACAGTATTTTTGTTAGCAATTGTTTTTTTAAAAAAATTAATAATATTTCCCATTTCTATCCTCCATATGATAAACTTTTATTATCAATTAAAATTATAACAATTTTTATTAACAATTTCAAGATAATCTATAAAAAAAGAACATAATTTTTTTATGTTCTTTTTAGCCTGAAAATGCAATATATTCAGTAAAATATTTATCAACATTTGCT
>JBJFGY010000099.1:0-1534 GCA_051893155.1 Bacilli bacterium | reverse complement strand
AATAATAAAATTTTTAGCTCCTACTTATCTAACCGCCAAACTAGAAAAGTAGCTAAAGATTCTATGATTTCATATAAAAGTAATAAATATTCCGTACCTGTTAAATATATCGGTTTCGATTTAAATGTCATCGAAAAGGATAATTCTTTGTATATTTATGATAACACAAATTTAATCCGTTGTCATCAAATTTCAAATAATTCGTTAAATTACGATAAAGATGATGTTAAAGATATATTAGTCAGTGATCTATTAAAAGATTCAACAGAAGAAAAAATTGAAGCATTTATTGCAGATAATTTAAGTCAGTATGATAATTTATTGTAATGGAGGTTGTTTATATGAAATTTAAAAATGTTGTAGATAATTTAAATATATTAAAATTAGATAAAATAGCGGATTGTTTATCTGAATATGTAGATAAAGTTAATTCTGAAAAAATTCCTTTTTTAGATGCTCTGTACGAACTTACTAAATTAGAAATTGCAAATAAGGCAGAACGTTCTTCACAATTTAATATTAGAATTGCTCATTTCCCATATTATAGAACTTTTGAAGATTTTGATTTTTCTTTTCAGCCTTCAATTAATCAAGAACAAGTACTTGAATTGGCTTCTCTTAGATTTATCGAAGAAAAGAAAAATATATTATTAATTGGTTCACCTGGCACTCGGGAAAACACATATAGCAACAGCAATTGGCATTGAAGCTGCTAAAAACAGAGTTAGTACATATTTCATTTCTTGCCATGACTTAATTTCTCAACTTTCTTTGGCTCATAGTGAAAATAGATTAGTTGATAAAATTAAGCAATACAATAGGTATAAATTGTTAATTATAGATGAAGTAGGTTATCTCCCAGTAGATAAAACTGGAGCAAATTTGCTGTTTCAATTACTTGCTAAGAGGTATGAAAAATACTCTACGATAGTAACATCTAATCAACAATTTTCAAAATGGGGTGAAGTTTTATCAGATGCCACGCTTGCATCAGCAATATTAGATAGGTTATTGCACCATTCATATGTTTTTAACATAACAGGAAATTCATATAGAATTAAAGATAAGATTATAGAAAAGAGGGATAATAATGTTCAATATTAAAGAGATATTAAAAGCTAGTGTTTGTAGCTTTTGTGAAAATATTTATGAATATAATTCAATTGATGAAGTAGAATTTATAAAATCCTTAAAATATTTTTTGCATGAAGAAGATTTACAAGATTGCTTAGAAGTTTGTACATCAGAGATTGCTTATGATATCGACAATATAGAAAATGTTTGTGATAATTTATATTTATTAAAGTATAAACAATTTGAAGAAAGAGATATTATAGATATTTGTAAAAATGCATATTTGATGACTGTAGAAAAAAACAAAACAATTAATGTAGAAGCATTCGTCGATAATTTGGCGAGAGTATTTTCAAATACAAAAATACCATAAAAGGGGGAAAAATCCCCCCTCATAAATCTTTACCAAAAACCTACATATTTTTTTGCCAAAATCCTACAAAAACTATTGACATTTACA
>JBJFGY010000098.1:0-1544 GCA_051893155.1 Bacilli bacterium | reverse complement strand
AGGACTGTGATTTTAATGAGAAAAGGTTTTACAACGGATTTTTACAATCAATATGAAGAGTTAACTTTAAAATTTGAAAAGCAAGAAAAATTATTAAAAGAAACTAATAGTCTTGTAAAATCTTTAAATAGTACAATAAAATCACTTAATGAAACTATTGATAATTTAAAATCTGAAAATGAAGAATTAAAAAAGGAAATATTAAGATTAAAAGCTAAAAATGATAAGGATAGTTCTAATTCTAGTAAACCTTCTAGTACTAATGGCTACAAAAAAGTCATTACTAACCGTAGAGAAAAATCTAACAAAAATAAAGGTGGCCAAAAAGGACATAAACCTCATTCATTAAATAATAAATTAAGTCAATTTATAAATTCAGGTAATGTGGAAGAAGAAATAATTGAAATAAATAAAAATGAAAATAACAAAAATAAAAGATATATTGAAAAAGTAGTTATAGATATAAAAATAACAAAGCATATAAAAAGATATAGATATTATCCATATGATAATGGAAAATACTATATACCTAAATACCATAATCAATATGTACAATATGGTAATAATGTAAAAGCAATAAGCATTGATTTAATGAATAATTTATACAATTCTACAGATGGCATAGTACGTTTTATTAGTGATATTACTAATAAAGGAATAACGCTATCAAAGGGAACGTTAATAAATTGGAATAACGAATTATCAAATAAATTATTACCTGAATTAAATAATATTGAAAAGAAATTACTAAATTCGTATTTTATTAATCATGATGAATCACAAATTAAGATAAATGGTAATGGTTATAATGTTCTTTGTGCTTGTAATAAAGAATATGTTAGACTATGGTCTAGTAAACATAAATCACAATATGCAATAGATGAAATTGGATTTTTACCAAAATATCATGGAATTATTGTTAAAGATGGAACAGAACTATATAATAAATATGGTTGTTTTCTTGCACAGTGTATTTCACATATTCAAAGATATTTAAAAGGTATTTATGATTTTGTTAATCATAAAGGGCCTAAAAAATTATCTGATTTTTTTACCAAATATAATGATAAGAGGAATGACTATATAAAAAGAAATATAGAATCATTTTCAGATGAAGAATATGCCAATATTATAAGTGAATATGATTATATACTTGATGAATGGGAAAAAGAATTACGAAATGATACCAATAACCATTTGTTTAATGAAGAAAATAATTTGTTTATTAGATTGAAATATGATAATAAAAAGATGGATAGTAAAATACATGGCGATAGAGATGAAATATTATATTTTTTAAAAGACTTTAGAGTTCCATCAACAAATAACAATGCTGAAGCTTCACAAAGGGGAGTTAAAATAAAACAAAAAATTGGTAAATTTAGAAGTTTAGAAGGAACTGATAGTTATCTTAATATAAAAAGTTGTATTTTAACTTATAAAAAGCAAAATAAAGATATATTAAGTACTTTAATATCAGCATTTAATGATAATGTTATTGTTGCATAATAAAAAGTGAGCACAAACTCACTTATTTTTGAATT
>JBJFGY010000097.1:0-1566 GCA_051893155.1 Bacilli bacterium | reverse complement strand
TTGAGTACTATTTTTTTATACATAGAATCATTAAAGAGACTATTAATAAAATGATTATTAATATTAGAAATGAGATTAATAAATCTTTTTTCTTCATAATGTCAAGCCTCCTTCCTTTAAGAAGTTGGCAAGTACTCAACAGTTAGTATTTCCCGTATCTAATTATACTATTTGTATAATAATAAAACAAGCGAAAAGATGATTTTGACAGGATAAACGCATGAGTTTTTAAAACTTATGTGTTTTTAAGTTGATTTATTAATTCTGGCTTTAATAATTTAAATATATTTTCTATTTCATTTTCAAAATCTAATGATAATTCATACATAATTAATTTCATACTTTTATTATAAAAAATTTGTACTAATTTTAATATCATTAATGCAATTCTTCTCAATATTCCCAAATTTTTAGTGCCATTTTTTTCTAACGTTTTATTTTTATCTTCTTTAAAAATTATATCTAATGGGGCATGTAAATTATTTTCTGTTCCCCAATGTTTTCTTACTGCTTCTTTGAAATTATTAATATCATTTTCAAAACTTACTATGTAATGTCTTCTTTCTTCAGTTACTTCTCCAGTTTGTAAATTTTCAATAGTTTTTATTTCTAACCCAATTGATTTTAATCCCTTCCAATTTTTATATCCATTTATCCATTTTATATCGTTAGTTAAATAATATTTTCTATTTATTATTTTGCTATGAGATTTTTCCGTTTCTTCAAAATAATTTTCTTGTTCTATTTGTTTTAAAAAATCATTATCTAAAAATATTCTCTTATTTCATTATAGAAATTCTTTTGATTTCCTTTTAATGCTAGAACATAATCACCATTCTTTTTAATAATACTTTTTACTGTTTCTTTTTGGGTATTTAGTGCATCAGATGTTACAATGCAATTTTTCAAATCTAATTGTTCTAATAATTTTGGTCCCATTGGTATTTCGTTATCTTTATCTTTAATATAATCTTGAATGATACTAACGCCATAATTATGTGAATAAACACTCATTGTATTAAGTAGATTAATTTTAGTTGTAGTTAAAGAACTTCTAGATGAAGAATTAGTTGTTTTACCATCGATACTATAAACATCTTTTTCATTTTCTCCTTTTGGTATATATTTATCTACAATTTCTATAAAATATTTAAGACAATTTTCATATAAAATTTTTGAATCTAAGATTGAATGTTAAAGTCAATATAAAAATGTACAAAAAGTGTTAAGATTTTTTAGAAATGTTACATTTTTTAATTATTTATTAGATAACAAACAAAGTTGAACTTTGTTTGAATAAAAATTGTAATTGATGAAATCTAAAAAGCAAGGGTTAAGATGAACTCAACTTCGTTTCGCCCTTGCTTTTAATCTTTCATCTCGTTCTCTGATTAATATTTCTAATTGTTTTTGATCATCAATTCTCTTTTGCTTTTTCTTTTCCATATCAATTCTATGACCATCAATTTTTCTAGTATTGTATATTTTATTATTTTTAAATATTCTAACATTGTTAAAGTCAATATAAAAATGTACAAAAAGTTGAAAATAAAAATGTACAAAAAA
>JBJFGY010000096.1:0-1570 GCA_051893155.1 Bacilli bacterium | reverse complement strand
AAAATGTCTCTAATGTATTTATAGTGATTTCGATAATAATTAGTAAAAATGTCCTTAATTTTAATATTGACTTATTTTATAACTTTAATATAATAATATTTGTTATTTAAGGAGATAAGGCAATGCTGGGGAGCAACCTGAGCACTTAAGTAATGCTATGCAAAAAAGATATATTTCTTTTTTTGAAAGCCCTAAGCGTTAAACCTTGGGGTTTGGGGCAAAGCCCCAATATTAATGTTTGAGCATCATATTTTTTCTCCAAGGATGATTAGCTGGTGGAATATATTTATGATGTTCTTTTTTTATAGGATTAATTTCTGATTCTTTTTTCATAATTGAATCACGATTTTCTAGTTCTAACATTTTATAATATTTATTTTCTATTTCACCAATATATTCTCCATCATAATCTATTATTAAAGTACATTTTGTGCCTTTTTGAAAATTGATAACTTCTCCAGTTTCTAAATCAATTGGAATATAATAATTATGATTGTAACTTATACATGAAGCATTATCGATAATTTTTTCTTTTCTTTCTGAAATAATTAATTTTAACTCTTCTTCTGTGTAAGTATTTTCTCTCATTAGTGAAGTTTTTTTATCAATTGCATAAGAGAATCTTTTGTTCATTTTTGTGATAAATACTTCATTCAAATATTTATTTGCTTCATCAATATCAGTTATACCTTCATATCTTAATTCTGCAATTAATCTATCTTTAAATGTTTTATTTTCCCTTTCTACATTAGCTTTTGCAGTTGATACACTTGTTGTATGTAAAACAATATCTAATCGTTCACATACCTTTCCAAACTGTGTCATAAATACCTTTTTTTCTTTGTTTTTTGCATTATTTGCTGAAAATGTACTTCTATTATCGGCTTTAATTTTTTGAGGTATCCCATAGTTTATTATCATATTAAACAATAATACGTAATAACCCCTAGTTATCTCTTCATATTCGAACCACCCAAATAAAACTTTTTTGGTTGCCTTATCTACTGCCAAGTGTAAAAAAGAAGGAATACCACCAAACCACATTTTATTACATGCATCCATTTGTACTTCTTGACCAAATGCATATAGATTACTAGATCTTCTTGGATGTGCTTTTTCTGTTTCAATAATTCTTGATTTAAAAAGTTGAACCTTTTCTTCTTTAACATCTGAATTATCTTCTTTAATAACTTCATTCATCTTATCTTTATATAACTTAACAGTTTTCTTGTGAGCAAGAGGAGAAATAATATCATCTTTAGTAAATGCCTTTAACATAGCATCATAAGATATATCATACTTACCGAAAACATGTTCTTCATAAAAATGTTCAAAGTTAAAATCAAAATGTTTTTCTAAATATAATTCTTCAAGTGTTTTAATTAAATTTTCATTTTTTTTATTAGGATTCACTTTGCCTCGGTTTCCGTGTATAAAGCCATCTTTACCTTTAGAATAATAAATACTTTTTAATCTATCTATTTGTTTTAAAGATAATTTAAGTTCTATACTTGCTTCTTTTCTAGTCATAAATCCATTAATTACTTTTTCAATAGTTTCATACTTTTTG
>JBJFGY010000095.1:0-1591 GCA_051893155.1 Bacilli bacterium | reverse complement strand
AAAACTATTGAAGACAATACACATCCTAAAAATCTTGGCTATGTTATTTTAAAGAAAGTCTATAATGAATTGAATATTTCTTCTATTCTTAGCAAAAAACAATCTCTATTGAATATTAAATATTCTCTAGATGAAGTTATGAAATTACTAGTTTTTTCTAGAATTTTATATCCAGCTAGTAAAAATGAAACTTATAATAACAAAGATATATTTTTTGAAAAATTTGATTTTTCTTTAAAAGATTTATATCGTAGTTTAGATTACTTTGAATCTTTAAAAAATGACATTATCAAATCAATTTGGAATAGTACTAAAGACACTTATAATAGAGATACTTCAATTACCTATTATGACACGACTAACTATTATTTTGAAATTTCATACAACGACGAAGATTTAATCGATGAAAATGGTAACATTTTAGAAAAGGGGGCTAGAAAAAAAGGGCCTTCTAAAGAACATCGTAAAACACCTATTATTGGTATGGGATTACTTATGGATAAAAACGGGATTCCACTTTCTTATGACTTATTCCCAGGGAACGAATCTGAAAAATTAATGATGAGACCTACATTAAAAAAGACAAAATCAAAATTTGGTATTGACAGAACTGTTATAGTTGCTGATCGTGGTCAAAATACAACCGACAACACTGTTTTTATAGCTGGTAAAAATGACGATAGTCATACTAATCATGACGGTTATGTATATGGGCAAAGCATTATAGGGGCTGATAAAGAATTTAAAACTTGGGCTTTAGAACAATCTGGATTTACTAATGATTATATTTATGATGATGATGGCAATTTAGTTACATATAGAGAAGCAATTAAAGACGAAAATGGAAATATACTAAGATATGAAGATAAGCCTGTTATCTTTAAACACAAATCTAGAGTTTATGCTAAAAAAGTTCAAATAAAAAAAGATAATCAAAGAAAAGTTAACTATCAAATATATCAAAAACAAATGGTTTACTATTCTAAAAAATATGCTGATAGACAAAAACACGAAAGAGACTTAGCTATTAAAAAAGCCGAAGATTTAATTAGAAACCCCGGAAAATACACTCAAGCTACTTCTTATGGCTGTACAAAATATATTAATAATATTAGATTTAATGAAGAAACTGGTGAGATTCCAAACGGATTAGAATTATCTTTAAAATTAGATAAAATAAAGGAAGAAGAAAAATTTGATGGATATTATTCTATTGTTACAAGTGAAAAAAATCTAACAGATAAAGAAATAAGAGACATATATAAAGGGTTATGGAAGATTGAAGAATCATTTAAAATTACAAAATCAAATTTAGAAACTAGACCCGTTTATGTATGGACTAAAGAACATATCGAAGCACATTTTCTTAGTTGTTTTATATCACTGGTAATATTAAGATTAATAGAGCATAAAACAAACAGAAAATACTCAACTAGTTCCATAATCAATTCACTTAAAAAATACACATCAAATAATTTAGAACATGATATATATATGCAAAACTTTACTAACGACATTATTAAGGATTTATCAAACATTTATAATATTGATTTATCTAGAAAATACTTAACTTTAGCCGAAATCAAAAAAA
>JBJFGY010000094.1:0-6822 GCA_051893155.1 Bacilli bacterium | reverse complement strand
TAATTGTTTCAGGTTTTTTTACTTCACCATAAGACCATGAACGAATTTTTTCTGGGGATGCAATAGAAACTCTAATTCCTTTAAAATTATTAACATCTATCATTACTCTTCACCTTCTTCCCCTTCCAAATCTAAATCATCTGGAAATTCTAAATCATCTAGTGATAATTCATCATCTTCTTCATCTTCATCTATTTCTTCAGAAGTGTTTTCTTCAGGTTCTGGCAATTCTTCAGAAGATAAATCGATTTCATCTATTCTAATTGAGTCATTAGACTCATCATCTTTTTCTTCAATATCTTTAAATTCTAATAGTTCATCATCATTTGTAAGAACCTGAACATCTAACGCTAATGCTTGGAATTCTTTAACTAGAACTCTAAAACTTTCTGGAACACCTGCTTGATTTACTAGTTTTCCTTTTACTAAGGCTTCATAAACTTTAACACGTCCAACAATATCATCAGCTTTAACAGTTAATATTTCTTGAAGTACATGTGCTGCACCATAAGCATAAAGTGCCCAAACTTCCATTTCTCCAAATCTTTGACCACCAAATTGAGCTTTACCACCTAATGGTTGTTGTGTAACTAAACTATATGGTCCTGTAGCTCTAGCATGTAATTTATCATCAACCATGTGATGTAGTTTAACCATATACATTACACCAACTGCAATTTTATTATCAAATGGTTCGCCAGTACGGCCATCATATAAAGTCATTTTTCCATCTGGGCTCATTTTAGCATCTTTCATTTGCTCAGAAATATCATCCCAGTTTGCTGAATCAAATACTGGAGTTGCATAATGTCTACCAAGTATTTTTCCAGCCATACCTAAATGAAGTTCAAGAATTTGTCCAACGTTCATACGAGATGGAACACCAAGTGGGTTAAGCATAATATCAACTGGACGACCATCCGGCATAAATGGCATATCTTCTTCAGGAACAACTAAAGAAATAACACCTTTATTACCATGTCTACCTGACATTTTATCTCCTACTTGAATTTTTCTTTTTTGAACTATATAAACTCTAATAACTTTTTGCACACCTGGTGCTAGTTCATCAGAATTTTCTTTTGTATATATTTGTACATCATGTACTATACCATCAGCTCCGTGGTCAACACGTAGCGATGTATCTCTTACTTCTCTTGTTTTTTCTCCAAAAATTGCATGAAGTAATTTTTCTTCACTAGTAAGTTCTTGAACACCTTTTGGTGTAACTTTACCAACAAGAATATCGCCTTCACGAACCTCTGTACCGATTCTTACAATACCATCTGCATCAAGATTTTTACGAGCATCTTCACCAACATTAGGTATATCACGTGTAATTTCTTCAGGTCCAAGTTTAGTATCACGACATTCAATATCATAATGTGAAATATGTAGTGATGTATATGCATCATCTTTAACAAGTTTTTCATTTAATATTACTGCATCTTCATAGTTATAACCTTCAAAAGTCATGAATGCAACAGTCATATTTTTACCTAAAGCAAGTTCACCTTTATCACAAGATGGGCCATCAGCAATTACTTGTCCTGCGTGAACTTTATCACCAATTCTAACGATTGGACGATGATTAACACAAGTTGAAGCATTACTTCTTTCAAATGTAGATAAATAATATGTATCTGTACTTGTACCTACATTAATAACTATTTTTTTCGCATCAGCATATTCAACAACACCTGCTGTTTTGGCAAGAACACAACTTCCAGATGATGATGCTGCAATATATTCAACACCAGTACCTACAATTGGTGCTTCACTTGTTAAAAGTGGAACTGCTTGTCTTTGCATGTTAGCACCCATTAATGTTCTTTTAGCGTCATCAAATTCCAAAAATGGTATACAACTTGTGGTTACAGATACAACTTGGCTTGGAGCAACATCGACAAAATCTACTTCTTCTCTTTTAACAATAACGTTATCACCATTTACTCTTACAAGTACATCTTCATCAATAATTCTATTATCTTTATCAAGTTTAACAGTAGCTTGAGAAATATAATAATCAGTTTCTTCATCAGCTGTCATATAAATAATTTCTTTATCAACTACACCATTATTTACTTTATGATAAGGAGTAGTTATGAAACCATATTCATTAATTTTAGCATATCCAGCAAGTGAAGTAATAAGACCTATATTTTGACCTTCAGGTGATTCAATTGGACATATTCTTCCATAATGAGATGAATTAACATCTCTTACTTCCATGCCAGCTCTTTCTCTTGAAAGTCCTCCAGGTCCTAAAGAAGAAAGTCTTCTTTTATCAGTAAGTTCTGCAATTGGATTAACTTGATCCATAAATTTTGAAAGTTGTGATGAACCAAAGAATTCTTTTAATACTGCAGTAACAGGACGTATATTAATAAGTGTTTTTGGAGTAACATTTTCAATTTCTTGAGTAGTCATTCTTTCACGAATTACTCTTTCCATTCTAGCCATACCTACTCTAAATTGATTTTCAATTAGTTCTCCAACTTGTCTTACACGTCTATTTCCAAGGTGATCGATTTCATCTTCATTACCAATATTATAATGAAGTCCAATATAATATGATAATGATGCATAAACATCTGGAATAGTAAGTCTTTTTTCAGTAACTGTATTATCTGTACCAATTAAAGTAAGAACCTTTTTACCAGTTAATTTATCATATACTTTAATAGTTTGAATTTTCTTATAATCATCTAGTTCTTGATTAATAGTTGTATCTTTTAAATTATAACCATTTAAAAATACATCTTTTAATTTAGCAAGTAAATCTTTAGTAATTACATCACCTTTTGAAGCAATTACTTCTTTTCCAACTTTAATATTTTCTGCTAAAGTACATCCTAAAATTCTTTCACAAATAAATAATTTTTTATTAAATTTATAACGACCTACTTTGGCAAGATCATAACGGAAACGATCAAAGAATCTTGTAATTAATTGGTTTTTAGCACTATCAATAGTGGCAGGTTCTCCTGGGCGAAGTTTTTCATAAATTTCAAGAAGAGCTTCATCAGTATTATTTGTATTATCTTTTTCTAATGTATTTTTAATAAATTCATTATCTCCAAATAATTCAATAATTTCTTCATCAGTTTCTAAACCTAATGCACGTAAGAATGTTGTTACAGCAACTTTTCTAGTACGATCAATACGTACATAGATTACACCTTTAGCATCAGTTTCATATTCAAGCCATGTACCTTTATTAGGTATAATTTCCCCACTTACAATTCTTCTACCATTTTTATCTATTTCTCTTTTAAAATATATAGAAGGACTTCTTACAAGTTGAGAAACAATTACTCTTTCAGCTCCATTAATAATAAATGTTCCTGCATCTGTCATTAATGGCATATCTCCTAAAAAGATTTCTTGTTCTTTTACTTCACCTGTTTCGTGAATGTAAAGTCTTGCTTGCACTTTAAGCGGTGCAGCATAGTTAACCATTCTTTCTTTTGCTTCTTTTATTGAATATCTTGGTTTTTCTAAAGAATATTCTCCAAATTCAAGAGAAATATTACCAGTAAAACTTTCAACTGGAAAAAGATCCTCAAATGTCTCTTTGATTCCATTTTCAATAAAATTCTGATAACTTTTCTTTTGAATTTCCAAAAGATCTGCAAGTTCAAGAGTGTTACTTGATTTTGCGAAATTAATTCTTTCGCGATAGTCTCCAAATTTTTGTTTTTTATAAGCCACGATCTCACCCCATAATCTTATTTTTTTGGACTATATTATCTTGTAAATATAAACACGTCAACAATTTATAATTTTAGCAAACTTTCTAAAGTATTGTCAATACATTTTACAACAAAATATGTAAAAACCTTTATCTTTTTTTATATTTTTAACTTCATAATATTCTTCTAAAATTTTTGCTATACTTTTAGCACCTTGATCTTTTCTCATAACATACCACAGAAATCCATCAGCATTTAAATGTTCTTTAGCGTTAACTAGAAAATCAAGAACAACTTTTTTACCTGCTTTAATTGGCGGATTTGTAATAATTACATCATATTTTTCTTTTATATTTTCATAAATATTACTTTCAATAATATTACAATTAACTTTATTTTCATTAAAGTTTCTTTTAGCTAAATGAAGAGCCCTTTTATTAACATCAGCAAGTGTAACATTAGTAGATAAAACTTTAGCTATTACAATACCAATAAGTCCATATCCACAGCCCAAATCTAAAACGCTTTTGCTTTCAAAAGTGCAACTTAAAAACGTTTCTAAAAGTAGCCTACTACCATAATCTAAATGATTTTTACTAAAAACACCATTATCACTAAAAAAATTAAATTCATAATTTTTATACGAATATTTTAAAATCTTTATATCACTTTTTAAATTTTGATTATTTGTAAAATAATGATCCATTAATTTCCCTTTTCTTAAAAACTATTAATATTATACAAAAAAATAAAACTCAAATCAAGTAATTTGAATTTTATTTTTTTAATTGTCGATATACTATTTATCATTTCTTATCCATTTGTATATATCCAATACCTAAGCATAGTATTGCTGCTCCAAAACAAATAAATACAAAAGCTATTTTGTTAATTTTATAATTAAAACAAATAAAAGCAAGAACAAAGAAAACTATTGAAATAATAAAATATATGTAATTTATAATTTTTTTAGATTTTACTTCTTTTTTATTATTCATTTATCCTCCAACTATACATATATTATATTTTATTATTAAGCAAAAAACAATAGAATAATAATGTAAAATAATTTGATAATATAGAAAAAAAATTATATATATGTTAATATTTATTTAAGGATGTGATAGTTTGAAAAAATTCTTACTTGTTCTTTTAATAGGAGGTCTTCTTTTTACAGGTGGCTATTTTATTAAAAAAAGTTATGATAATAAAAAAGAAAAAGAAAGAATCGCAGAAATTAAAAAAGGCTGGTATGTTGAAATATTAACTGATTATATAAATGTTCGTGAAAAACCAGATAGATATTCATATAGTAATAGTAAAGTATATAAAGGTGAAGTATATGAAGTATTAAGTTATGATTTAAATGATCCAAATTTATATTGGTATGAAGTTAAATTTAAAAATGGTACTAAAGGTTGGATTGCTAATAATACAAGTGGAACATATTTAAAAGATTATAATAATCCAGTTGATATTGCTATTCCAATTATTAAATTTGAAGAAGATACTTATAAAGTCATAACTATTGATGATATAAATTATAAACATTTAACAGTTTGGGATGATAAAGATGATTATAAAATTACTCATATAGTATATCATGAAGTTGATGAATTAAGAGGAATAGATCAATACTGGATAAAATATACAATAACAGATGCATCGGGAAAATATTCAAGTAAAACACAAAAAATAGAATTTGAAAAAAATCCTTCCGAAGATGAAGTAACAGATTTTATATATTACACTGCTGATTAACCACAAAAAAAGCCTTTTATAAGGCCTTTTTTATTTTTAACAAACACAATCTACAAAACAATCATTTAAACATTTTATACAGCAAATACAACTACAATCCATTGTAAAGAAAGAATTTGTAGAAACATAAGGATTTAAAGATGTTTCATCTGTATTTTGGGCAAGAACTCTAAATGTACAACAATTTCCTTCAATTTTTTCAACTCTAAATACTGTTGAACATGTTTGTGTATTTGACTCTCCAGAACAATTTATTGGATCTTTTGTAGTAGGCATACTCCAAGGTGTTCCATTACCACAGCAAGTATAAAGCATTACTGGTCTTGTATTACAAATTAAACAATTTGCTCCTCCTCCAAGCATTGGTCTATCACATGTATCTAAACAATTTTCAGGACATGCATTTTCTTGAAGTACCAAAATTACAGATAATATTTCACAAATGCAGTTACCAGATCTGTTTGCGTTATTCATAATATTCACCCTCTCTATTTACTTTCATTATAATTTATGATTGATAATTAAAAATGTGTCATATTGCTAGACATAAATAAAGTATTTTGATAAAATAAATAAGGATGGTGATAAAATGAATGTATATATTCAATATGCTATTATTGCAATAATCCTTACAATTATTATTTTAGTAGTTCTTAAACTTAGAAAGAAAAACTTTAATATTGAAGCAAACAAATTAATTACTTATCTAGGTGGTAAAGATAATATAATTAATGCTGAAGCCAATATGAGTAGGTTTAAAGTTATTTTAAAAGATGTCTCAATTGTAGATAAAGAAGGTATTCAAAAACTTGGTGCTCAAGGTATTGTTGAAATAGATAATCAACTTAAAATAATTTTTGGAAAAGATGCTAGAACATTAAAAAAATATATTAGTGAAATAGTCTAATATATTTTTTTATAGTTTTTCAATATTTTTTATATCACTTATTTTAATTTTTTCGCCAGTAATTGTTAGTAAATAATTATTATTTCTTCCAACTATTATGCATTCTTTAATATCATCAGTTAAATAAATTCGACATTTACATTTATAAACAAAATTTTTGGAAGCAAATATTTTATTAATTTTAACTATTACATTTTCATTATCTACTTCTCCAGGAATAGCATTTTTTCCATAAAAACGTTCTTGTGAATTATTTAACTTCTTTTTTATTTCAAATGCTGAAACACTTGGTAAATCATCCATTATAATCACCTAATATAATATATGATATTTTTTTATTTTTAGACAATAATATTATTATGAAGAAATATAAAATTAATATAATTATATGTATTTTTTTATTAATTATTATAAGCATTATAAATATTTATAATGCTAAATATCTAAATACTTTATATT
>JBJFGY010000093.1:0-1598 GCA_051893155.1 Bacilli bacterium | reverse complement strand
CTGCCCTTTTTTACCTATTTTTATAAAATAAATTTTCTTTTTGTTTTCAGACTATTCATCCTTTTTAATATAATCAATTATTACTTTAGCTTTATTACTCCAATCATTTTCTTTTGCTTCTTTTTTTAATAATTCAATATATTTTTTATCATTCTTTTTAGTTAATGCAATATCTATTTTTTTTATAAAGTCTTCATGATTTTTACCTATTAATACAGATTTATATTTACGACATTCTATCATATCAGTAGTAATAATTGGTTTACCTAAAGCCATATATTCAAAAAGTTTTAAAGGATTAGTTGAAGCTGTAATATCATTTAAAACAAATGGAATCATCATAACATCCATTTTATTTGCATAATTTTTTAGTACTTTATAATCTCTAGGTCCAAAAAAATAAACATTTTTTAATTTATCTATTTCTGATTTATCAAAACTTTCATCATATTTAATTCCAAATAATACTATATTATATTTATTTAAATCATTTATTTTTTTTATTAAATCATAATCAACCCAAGATGCAAGCGCACCATAATAACAAATACATGGTTTATTTAAACATTTTGTAAATTCTTTTTCTAATTTAAAGTTCTTATCAATATGTTGAAAAAATTCATAATCTACACCATTAGAGGAAAAAATTAAATTATCTTTACCTCTTTTATTAATTACATCTTCTTTTAAATTATCAGCAGTTACTACAACATAAACATTTTTTTTATGATTCATTACATATTCATATTTATCAGATATATTTTTAGGAAGATCTTTAGTACCAGAAAGTACTGGAGAAATATGATCTATATATTCATATATAAATTTATATCCATTATTTAAATACCATTCTATGTTTTGAATAGATAACTTCCAATCAGTAGAATAAAGTTGAATATATTTTGGCTTATTAATATTACTTAAACATTTTGTTAATATTTTGTTTAATGATTTATTATTAAAATTAAATAAATATAAATTATCACTATACTTTTTATATATTTTAACGTTATCAGTCATAGTAGTAACTTCATAAAAAACTAAACATCCATTTTTAGATAAATTATTAGCAATATGTTGAGGTCTTTGAAATAAAGGAACATTATAGCCAAAACTACTACGCCATAAAATAATTCTTTCATATTTATTATTTAATAAAATATCATTTATTTCATTAATATATTTACGTTTATTAAATATAGTTTTAAAACTTATTTTATCTAAATAATTTGCAATTATATAAGCTCTTAATTTTTTACAAAATCCTTTAAAACCATATTTTTTATACACATTTATAAGTTTACTTAATTTTTCTTTCATATAACCTCTACTCTTTTACAAAAAACTGCATACAATAGAACTGATTTAATATTGTTAGTCATTCCAAAATTCTTTGAACTTACTCGAATTACATATTTAGGATTATATTTTTCCAAATAAACATTAAGACTTTTTGCTTTAGTATTATTACTTGTTTTCATTATAACAATAGTAACATAGTAAATTAACAAAGTCAAACTATCTCACACCTTTTTAGAACGAATATGTGAATAATTAGTAAAAATGTCTCTTTTTTTACTTAGTAATAATTAGAGAAA
>JBJFGY010000092.1:1633-6876 GCA_051893155.1 Bacilli bacterium | reverse complement strand
TATAATTAACTTTAATAAGGAAATGAATATGGCGCGTTTTAAATTAAACAAAAATGATTTTGAAAAATATTTCAAAGGATTAATGTATGATACTGCCTTCTCTATGAATGGTAATATAGACCTTCTTTTAGAAAATAAAATTTTTAATTATACAAATTATTTTGTAGAATTTTTTAAATATATGGATGAACATTGTTCTGATAAGAATACAGAATATAAAAATACACCATATTTACGAAATAAAATTAATGAATTTGGCGACAAATTCAAAGACGATTATTTTAATGCTTTTAACAAAACTAAAAATAATATTTTAAAAAATTATAATGAATTCGAACGAAAGGAAAAAGCTGAAGAATTGAAAAAGAAATTTTGTGGCAATTTGCTAGAAATTATTAATGGTTTTTATGCGATTGATTTTACTATTATTGAAGGATTTGAATTTGATACTTGGTGTAATAATACAGAAGACGATTTTATGGGTGTAGATGGTATTTTGAGGCGTTCTTGTGATAAGAAAATTAAAATACCAATGAATACAAAACATAGTAATTGGAATGAAATTAATAAGTTTGCCCCATTTCAAAAGTTGGGTAATTGGGTAAAAACATATTCGTTTGACAAATTAAATGATGAAGATACTTTAACTATGAAACATTTACCATATCATGGTATTATTTTTACAGACAATGATAGTAGTGATTTTTCTGCTGAAAAGTTTCCAAAAGTTTACATTGTAAATGATATTACACTATGTAAAAATTTGGGTAAATATGGCCGAAATATTGGTAATGTTGAAATTTGGAAACATTGGTATAAAATTGTAAAAAAAGTTTTACAATAAAAAAGGTTTACAAAGAATCCAAAATAACTATATTTTACTTGTTAAAATAAAACAAACAGTTTAACTATTAAAAAGGAAAATAAAAATGACTAAAAAGAAATTCGATGTCGCCACGGTCAACAAAATAGTTGAAAAATTTGAAAGATTTGTAATGAAATATAAACATAAAGAGCCTCGTAAGTGTCAAATTGCGGCTATTCGAGCTTTCTATACTGGTTATTATAAGCATTTTCATTTTCTGTTTAATATGTGTTGTGGTTCAGGTAAAACTATAATTGCAGCATTTCTTATTTTTATGGAAATTGTTGAATGTAACAAGAACCATAAATTTGCTAGAACTATGATTGCTTCGCATCGTTTATTGCTTAATAAACAGTTGGTTAACATTGTTAATGATGCACTCAGATCTAATAAAATCACAAATGTAAAGTGGTTTAATCTCTCTTCTGCTACTATTAAAATTAATGGTATTATTGCTGCTCCTTTTAAGAAAACTAGTATTAAGACAATTATGAATTGTGAAGAACATGTGATTATTATTGCATGTGCTGCATCTGAAAAGAAACACTTCAAAGAAATGAATACTGATACTATGGAAAATATCTTTAATGAACTTCTTGAAGAAAAATCTCAAATGATTGCTGATAATACTAAAACAAAGTTTCTTAATCTTATTATTCAGGATGAAATACATAAAGATATTCCTGCAAAGATTTTGGACAATTTTGCTTCTATTTCAGAAAAAGTTATTGGTTTTTCTGCTACACCAAATAAGAAAATTATTGAATGGTTTGGAAATGAAAACATTTTTGAATATTGGTTTTGTCAGGCACTTCTAGATGGCATTGTTGTAAAAGGAAAACTCTATATTGCAAAGACGAAAGCAAAAAGATTGAAGAATAAAGAAGCAACATATATTATTGAATGTTTTGAACATTTAAAGAAAGAATGTAAGACAATGAGACTGATTCCTGTATTTTTGAATTATTTTTCTTCTGTAGATAATCTTATGTCTTATGCAAAGACCATCAATAAGAAATATGGTGATACAGTAGATGTAGCTGTGTTCGCATCTTATAAGGAAATTATTGATGAAAAAAATGGCAAGAAAACTGAAATTCAATGTGAACTTAATGGCAACCCAATGTCTAAGGATGAACTTTTGGAATATTGTCAAAAGAGAGATGATAATAATAAACCTCTTATTATTCTTTCTGCTTTTATGATTGTTGAAGGCATCGATATTCCTTCTATTAATGGCGTTGGCATTTGGTGCGAAAAGAATGACGCCAATATGTTCCAGGCAGCTTGCCGTGGATGTCGTATTGACAAGGACCATCCTAATAAAACACATTTTTACATTTATACTTCCGAAGATCTAGCTACTGATACAGATGATTTCTTGACTAAACTTTACAATGGTTTTAATGGTCAACTTGATTTTGGTGATGGACAAGATGATTGTAAGGGTACTGGCAAGAATGGTGACAATTCAATGAAAAATACACAAGATGGTTTTGTAGTTGTTCCTGCTAGTGCAGTTAAGACAATGTCTGCAATTATTAAAGAAGTTAAGATTGCATATCAAAATAATATGCAAGAAATTAATAATGAAAAAGATTATAAAAACATCGAAAAAACTGTCTTAAAGGAAGCTACGAGTAATGATGCTTTTTGTGTTATGTTACAATTTGTAAATGCTCCTGGTTTTGATTTAAATCGTTTAACTGATGCTATAGATAAGTATTATAAGTAAACAAAATTTTACAAAAAGAAGGGTTTACAAGACCCTTCTTTTTATTATATTTTACTTGTTAAAAATTTAAAAAAGGCAACTATTATGTTACATGAAGAAAAATCAACTGAAGAATTTAAAAATATTGATATTTGGCGAAATACTAGAGATAATTCTATTAATAAAGTATGTTTAGTTATTCGTGATTTTTTGACTGCATCTGTAATGGCTCTACACAATGAAGTATATTATATTACAGATGATGAAGATAAATTTAATATGTTTAATCGACATGTAATAAATAGTGTAAATTATGGCCTTAATGATAAGGCTTCATTAATTAAAGATACCAAGGATTGGTATAATATTCTTGAATTTATTGATAAAAATTTTGGAAAAAATATTATGTTTGATATAATTATAGGAAATCCACCTTACGGTTCAAATAGAGATAGTAATCCCAACATTCATTATATAATAGCTGAAAAATTAAATAAAAAATTTAATGAGAAAATGATTCTCATTATGCCGCATCGTGTTTTGTATGCTACATCTAATAAGTTTGATCATTTCAAAAAGCAGTTTAATAATGTATCTAATATTATTGAAGTAGATTCAAAAGAATATTTTAAAGATACGAATATGGAAGATGATGGTGTTTTTGTTTTTGAAAATCATATTCCTAAAGAACTTGTTGTTACATACAAAAACAACGAAGTTAAAACTTTTAAAAATTTATTAAATGCAAATTCAATTTTCAGTAATTTTGAAATTAAATTTATGGAAAGACTCTATAATGAAAAACCAAATTATAATCCATATAGACCTTGTCGACAAGAAGATAAAACAGTAAAATTTAATGAGCATTTTTGTTCTCGTTTTACTATAAAGGACAAATATTTTGTATGTAGTAATTTGGCTAATGGTGCAATAGATGGTCGCTTTTTCCCAAAGAAAGAAGCTTCTGTAATTGTTACTGATATTTTAAAATATTTGAATCAACAAAATGATTATGCTTGTAAAGTAATTTCTTCTTATAATACTAAAATAGAAGCTACTAATTATGTAAATGCTTTAAAAAGACCGTTAATGCGTTTTGGATTAATAAAAATGCAAACTGACCAAAATATGACTACCCGTTGCTATCAGTATATTCCAGATATTAATTGGAGTGATTCTAAGACTCTAACAGATGAAGGTATTCTTGAAATGGTTGGATGTAGTAAAAAAGAAGCAAAAGAATTTGCTAAATATGCAAAAGATTATGTGGAAAAATTTGATAAAGAATATAAACCAAAAACAAAGAAAAAGAGTAAGTAATGACTATATAAAACTAAATAGTTTTCATCTGTAAACATCTTTTTACATAAAATGAAAAAGATGTGTAAAGTAAATAAAATTTTACAAAAAGAAGGGTTTCCAAGACCCTTCTTTATTATTATATTATACTTGTAAAAATAAAAGAAATGCCAAACAACAATAAGGAGTTTATTATGGCAAAAATGCAATGGCTCGTTGATATTATCAAAACCCACAATGATTCTCGCTGTGATTTGATGAAAGAAGTTAACGAATTTATGAAGAAAGAAAATTTCGGTAACATTTCTTGTCCGACTGGTGCAGGTAAATCTGCTATCGTATATTTGGATATTGCTAACCGGATTATGAATGGTGGCGATGAAAAGCAGGTTTTCTTAGTTTCTACTCCGATCCTTCGTTTGAACGAACAGTTTACAAACGATATGTTTGAAACGCTTTACGAAGCAGGCTTAATCAATTCTGATAACGCAATTTGCGGCCAACTTTCTAGTGATTACAAGGCACAGATAGGTACTATTGAAATTAATGATGTCGACACAGAAATTAGAAAATGTGATGCCGCTACTGCTTTGACAGATAAGAAGGCAAAATATATTTTCATTGTTGCTTGTCATAAGTCAGTTGAACAAATGTTTACAAAATATAACAAAGCAAAATACATAAAGAAAGATACTCCTATTAGTATGTATTTTGACGAAAGCCACACTTTGTCTATTAAGGAGAACTAACAATGTATACAAAATTGACTAAGTATTGGGATGCTAGTGACGTCGCAAATCTTTACGCAAAGTTCGTAAATGACACAAATTTTTGGACAAAGTATCTTTCGTGGAATAAGTGGACACCAATTTCTATCGGTAAGTTCTATAAAACAAACCCATCTGAATTTGATTTTAAGAAGGTTTCAAACAAAAATGGAATTTTGGATATTGACAAATTGAGTAAGTGGAGTATTGCTCTTTCAAAGAAGTATTTCAAGTTTGTTAAATCCGTTTATCCGAAAAAATACACTCCTGAAGAAGAACAGAATATTGAATTTTGGTTCCAGGGCGCAGTTGGTGAATATTTCTTTATTGAAATTATGCCAAAGAATAATATCCTTTTGGAAAAGGGTGTTGGAAATCCTTCTAATCTGGTTACATTAACAAATGTTACTCCGTATGATAGAACTGGAAAAGATGACTATGGTATTGACTTTATTGCTGTAAATCAGAACAACATTCCTGTTACTGGGCAGATTAAATTTTGGTCTTCTCATTCCGATAAAATGATTGGTTGGGAAAATGTGTTTGGAAAACTGGTTGCTGAATCCCAAGGTGGTGCAGAACGAATTACTGACCCTGA
>JBJFGY010000092.1:0-1533 GCA_051893155.1 Bacilli bacterium | reverse complement strand
TATAGGTTTACAAAAGTTCCAAATATACTTATATTTTACTTGTTAAAATAAAACAAACAACTTAACCTTTAAAAAGGAAAATAAAATGGCTAAAAAGAATACTCAACAGAAAAATCGTTCCACTGACAACATTGAAACTGGTATCTCTGGTAACATCCAATTTAAAGATTTTGAGAAGTTTATGAAAAGTCACAATGCTCGTTGCTTTATGATTTCAGCAACGCAGACAGATAACAACATTGAAGTTATCAACAAGATCGCAAATGACAATAAAGAACATATTAAATTTATTTCGTCTAAAGAGGCTATTGATGCCAAATTGATTTTGGATGTTGATTGGTCTGTATGTACTAAAATTGGTGACAAACTTGATTCGATCTATTCTGTAATCAAGAGAATTGAACGTGCAAATAAAAAAGAAAAGTTGAAGCGTTGTGTTCTCGTTACTGTGCATTCTCAAAAAGAACTTAAGCAGTTGACAGATAAGCTTGTCAAAGACGGTATTGACACTTTTTCTACTTGTTGCTCTGATGATAAGCATTATGGTATGCAGCGCCATAATGGTGTAGAAATTAAGTTTGGCATTGACGAATTTAAGAGAGAAATTAAGCAGGCTACAGGTTTTAAGGTAGTCATTCACATTAAGCAGCTCGTTTGTGGCGTTGATGTGGATTGTTTCACAGACGCTATCATTTATGACATGAAGGAAAATGACGATAATAACCAGAGAACTATTATCCAGACGATTGGTCGCTGCCTCCGTTATCTTTCTAATGAAGAACGTGAAAATGCTATGAACAACAATGAAAAGAAGAATTTGAAGAAGTTCGGAAAGATTTGGTTTATCGACCGTGATGATGATCATAGTGAAATTTTCAATTTTATGGCTGCTCAGTATCATTCTGAATGTGGCACAATGTTCAATTTGAACGATAGTGAAGGTAAAGCAGTCTATACAAAGATTGACCCGAAAACTGAAGAAAATAGCAAAATTACAGAAGTTCGACTTTCTTTCAAGCGCTTCAAGATGAATATGAAGAAGAAGTTGGAAGAATACGTTAACGCTGGTATTGCTGAATTGTTTGGTTGTGATCTTATTATTAACGAAATCAAGCAAAATCTTAAGGAAGAGGTTTGCTATGATGACAAAATTGTCAATTATAACCAGATGGAACGACTGAACACTATTATGGCTATGGTTGGACAAGCTAAAGTTTCGGAATTGGAGAAATTTTTGGTATAGTAAACAATTGTTTACATAAATCAGAAGAATTTAACCATTGTAAACATAAATTTACAAAAAGAAGGGTTTCCAAGACCCTTCTTTTTTATTATATTTTACTTGTTAAAATAAATAAAATATTAAACATAGGTTAAATGTATGAAATTCAAAAATCTTAACAATTTTATCACGAAAATTCCTGCTAACTATCTTGCTGAAATGGCTAAAAAGAATGTAGCTTTCGTTGGAAATTGTAAGGACCTTTATACATTTTTTAAAAAAATTAACAAAAATTGTAAGTATTTTTCTAT
>JBJFGY010000091.1:0-1609 GCA_051893155.1 Bacilli bacterium | reverse complement strand
TATTTTAATAAAAAAATACATATTTTCATATGTATTTATATCTTCGTATAATTTATATTATGTTAACTTTAACTTCTTTTTTAATTATTTTTTTATTATAACACTTATTAATAATATTGTAATTACTACAATAACTACACCAATTAAAATATATAACAATACATTGCTATTTGTTTCTATTTTTTGATCACTTTCAATTTCAATTTCATGTTCTTTTTCTTCATCAGGGTTTTCTTCTTTAATAGGATTTTTTTTGGTATCTTTAACATTTTCAAACAAACTTGTTTTTAATTCATCTTCGCCAACACTTGTATAATAAAGTCCAAATTCACAAGGATTATATGTTTTTATATCTGTATATGAATCAAAACTATTATCTTTTCCATATAACCAGGTTTTAAACCATGTATATTGCTGTGATACATGATATAAAAAGGCATTTTGGGATACTTCAAAGGCTGTTTTTCCTCCAAAAGATGTTAAAGGTTCATCATAATTTAAACATATTTTATTAGTATTATATAAATGTAAATACAATTTTTGAATTCCCCATGTACCATATTTTTCAATACTTTCTAAATTATAAGTTTTATCATTGGCTTTTTCATATGCTGTTTTTAATATATAGGCATTTAATATATGTTGACCATGTCCATACTCCCCTTCTTCATCATGTCCTACTACAACATATGGCTTATATTTTCTTATTGCATCAACTTGAAATTTTAATAAATCGTCTATATTATACCCTGCTCTTTCAAAATTAAGTAATGCGCCATCCTTAGTTGTTGAATATTCATCAGGAAAATTGCTTACTAAAGGATAGTATTTTATTCCAGCAGCCCATAATCCATCAAGTAGTTCATGATATCTTAAAACATTATTTAAATGTCTTGTAAAATATACTACTTGAATTTTTTTACCTTCATCTACGTATTTTGGGAGTAAACCAGCAAAAAACAAATGTTCATCATCAGCATGAGTAGAAAAAAGCATCATATCAGCAGTATCTAAAGTTTGCCAATTTTGTACATCTTTAGGTAAATTTTCATCATCATATAGATATATATCAGCAATTTCATATTTTTCTTCATAAACTATTTTAAATGTTGTAACATTATTATTAATTTTAACAAGTTCATGTAAATATCCTTTAGCACCAAGAGCATTTTCATAATTTTCAAAAAGAATTTTGCCCTTAACTGAATGATCATGATATTTTATATACAAATACTTTATATCCGTTGGACATTCTACAATTATATATTTATGCTTTTCAGCTGTTATATAAGTATTATAATCATTGTCTTTTAATTTATTCTGTTTGGCCGAATCAATAGTTATTTTACACTCACTAGTTATTTCTTCTGCATTTACTACAAATGGCACAAATATAATTAATAAAAATACATAAATAAATTTTTTCATATAACCTACCTTTACTACTTAAGTATACCATGTAAAAATAAAGTTGTAAATTTATAATTTATTAATAAAATAGTTAAATAATTTTTGGGTATTTTCATCATCAAGGTTTTCAGGATGCCATTGTACACCTATCTTTGACACTTTAATAAAAAAATACTAATTTAGCCTAGATAAAATCTAG
>JBJFGY010000090.1:0-1619 GCA_051893155.1 Bacilli bacterium | reverse complement strand
CAGTAAAATAGAATGAATTTTATTAAATTGCAGAAAAAGTATTAATAAAGGGAGAAAAAAAATATTTTGTGATTAAAATTTAATTTTTTCTTCTTTTTATTGTATGCAAAAAAGTTTTTTGTAAAAAATACAAAAAATAAGTGTTAATTATTAAGTTTTGGTGTATAATTAAGGTAATCTTAATTGAATTGAACGGTTTAAATTAAGATTTATGATTTTTGAGGTAAGTGCCTGTCTAATAAGGTCACTTACTTCATTTTTTGTTGTATTTAAACCTATTATTAATAAATTACCATAATTTAATAAGTTTAGTATTGTATGTGCAAATTGTATTAGTAAATAAATATTTTTAGTTCCGGTACATTTTTTTGTATATATATGATTAATATTTAATATATCAGATTTTTGCTCTTTAAATCCCTTATTTTCTATTTTCCATCTTCGTCTTCCTAAAAGTACTATTGCTTCTTTATTTTTATTTATAATTTTTAAGGATGTTACAAAAGAAAAATTCGTAATAACAATTTCGCAGGTTTCTTCATTAATATTTTCTTCATCATAACTTATTACGCTAAGGGTATAAAAATCTTTATCTTTTAATTCTCCAAAAATTATTTCATTTTGATATTGATAATTATCATCAATAATTTTAATTTCATCAAAATTTCTTTTTATTGTTGGAGCATCGCTTTCTTTATATCTAATAATATAATCAAATTTATATTTATCACATAGTTCCATAAAAGGTCTACCTAAATATAGAGCATCGCCACCTATAATAATGGGGAGTTTTGGAAATCTTTTTTTTATTTTTTCTAATAATCTATATGATGCTTTTAATTCACAATCTTGTTTATCAAATTTTCTTATTTCATTGCCATTATCATCTATATATGTTTCATTTTCTACAAATTCAGTAGCAAGAGAAAAAGTCATATTACCACATACTAATTTAGCCTCAAGAGCATAATAAGAATATAAAGTATACTCATTTTCTTCATCTTTATTATAAACTTTAGTAATAGCTTGTTCTCCTAAATTAACTTTAGTTGAATATAATCCAGTCCCATCAATAACAACATAAAACATTCCATCAAATCTGTATTTGTCTAACATTTTAGAACGAATTAAAGTTTTAATAATATTAGTCTGAACTTTTTCTAATTCTTCAAATTTAATATCAGAAATAACATTAATAAGAGTATCTTTATGCGGCAATTCAACATAATTAGTTTTTAAAATATGATTAATATTATCAATAACAATGTCAGAATTAAAGTCTCTACCAATTTTGTTCATAGATTGATAAGAAGAACAAAAAGCAAGTATTTGAATTAATAGACATACTTTTAGATCATATTTGATATAAGATTGATTTCTAGTATCAGTTAAATTATCAACCCATATAGTAAGTTTAGGAAAATATTGTTTAATAATAATTAATAATTCTTCCAATGGATTAACTGAATTTTTTAATTCTCTTCTCATTTTTCTAGTAATTCTTTGCTTCATTTATTACAACCACCTTTATTATATATTAATTTTAACATATAATAAGATAGAAGTAAGCAATATCTTATGTCGAATTAATTGCGAAAAAAATTCATTCTATTTTACTG
>JBJFGY010000089.1:0-6944 GCA_051893155.1 Bacilli bacterium | reverse complement strand
ATTACACCTCCTTTTATCTTTCTAATTCTTTTAATTTTTTATGTTTTAAATCAACTAAATTCTTAAATTCATCAGTTGGTTGTATTGAAACATTAAGACCAAGATATGAATCTTTATCTACACATTCTTCTAAATTATAAAAATGTGCATAATCATATTTTTCTAATTCTTTAGAACTATTAATAGTTTCTTCTCTAGTATTTTTGTCTATTAATAATCTTCTAAGTGATTTAGTTAAGTCATAACAGATTAAACAATATAATCCTTTAGCACTTAATGATAAATCTTGATTATCTAAAACATCTTTTCTTACTAAAGTGAAATATTTTTGATCCATTTTAAACACCTCCTTTACTTATTTCAAAAGGGTAGAGTTCTGCCTGGGCAATTGCCCTTTGTGAAATTTTAGTTATTTCATAACTCCCGTGCCAATAGGGTTATTTCTGCCTTACATTTTTTACTTAATGGCTTATCGGCGATTTCCACTAAGACTAAATTTTCAAAGAACAAATTTCACTAAATATATCATGTCCGACATATCAGTCAATTCAATCATAACACTGTCCGGAAAACTTGTCAATACTTTTTTGTCCGAAAATATAGACAAATTGAATTTTAAATGATAAAATAGATTTATAAAGGAATAATTAGGAAGAAAGTAGGGATGATATGAATTCTGAAAAACTACAAAATTTGATATTAACTGCAATAGAAAAAAAGAAAATTTCTCAAAGAGAACTTGCAAAATTAACTGGAATAAGTAGAAGTACATTAAACGATATACTTAATGGTAAAATAAAAAAGATCAAATTAGATGATCTATATCAAATATCAATTCCATTAGAATTAAATTTAGAAAATTTACTTGAAGCATGTGGATTTAATAGTGTCTTAAAATCATTAAGTACGGATAGATATGCAGGAATGTCGGATAGACAATTAAAAGAAAAATTGGATGAATATCAACAATCTGAATTAAGCTTGTTAGATTGGGATGCACAAAAAAGAAAAAAATCTAATGAAATAGGTAAAAGACTTTTTGATATTCAAAATAAAATCGAAATGTCTGAACAATTAAATAAGAATTATACTAAAAAAGAAATAGCTGAAGATATAAAAGAAGTAATTGAAGAATTGAAACTATTACAACAAAAATATGATTATTCGCAATTACCAAAGAAACCATAGGGGGAAAATAAAAATGATTATAAATGAATTGAATAATGAGAAAAGAAAAAATATATTAAAAGAGTTTTATGAAACATTTGATAATGGTTATGAATTTGAAGATTTTTTAAAACCATTTTTAGAAAAAATAGGATTAGATGAGGTTAAAGTTACTAAAAGATCTAATGATGGCGGAATAGATTTAGAATGTGTTAGATATGGTGTTATAGATACAAATGGAGATTCAGTAAAATATAAAGTTCAAGCTAAAAGGTTTAATCCAAATAGCTCTATTAGTGTAGATATTGTTGACAGACATCGAGGAATAATGAAAAATGGTGAAAGAGGAATAATTATAACTACCGCTAAATTTAGTGAACCTGCTATTAAATCAGCAGCATCTGAAACAGAACGTCCTATTTTATTGATTGATGGAGCTTCATTAATTGATATTTGTATTGAAAAAAATATAGGATTTGTATATGATCCTATATTCGATATTAATGAATTAAAAAGATTTTATAAAAATGATTTAAAAACAGCAAATATAGATATAAATGATGTTGGTATTAATATGTTAGTTAGTAATATAGAAAAAGATATTACTGCAAATGATATTAGGGCAAGAATAATAAGTATTCCTAGAACAATACTTGATGAATTACCAATTGATAAAGATACATTTGATATAGTATTTAATGAAAATGAAATTAAAAATGTAAAAATTAGTACTGATAGAAGATACTTTTCTAAAGGATTTAGTGAAATGTATAGAAAATATTCATTATTAGGAGAAAATGGCGAATTTTATCCAAGAAAATCCTTATGGAGTTATGATGGAAATAAAATATATATAAATTTGATTAAATAGGAGGTATGATTATGGATAGATTAAAACCATTTATAAAATGGGCAGGAGGTAAGGAAAAGGAATTACCTATAATAATTAATAATTTGCCGACTCACTTTGATAGATATGTAGAACCATTTGTTGGAGGTGGTTCAGTTTATTTATCAATGAATTGCAAATCATCAGTTATAAATGATAAATCAGATGAATTGATTTTGCTTTATAGGCTTATTAAAGAAAACAATAAAGAATTTCACAAGAGTTTAAATGAAATAAATAAAAATTGGATTGAAATTCAAAAAATAGTGGAGAATAGTTCGCAAGAGTTATTAGGATTATATAGTACCTATAAAAATAATAATGCAAGATTAGAAGAATTGGTTGATAATTATATGAATAAACATTCTAGTGAATTAAATAAACTTTTAAAAGAGGATTTAGATATTAATTTATATAATTTGATTTTTGAAATTAAGAAGAATTTATTATCTAAAATAAATAGAATGTATAAAATAGAGCAACAACGTGGTGAAATGTGTTTCTCTGATGTTATAGACAATTTTGAAACAGCATTTAAAAGTGCTTACTATATGTATTTTAGATATTTATATAATAATAGAAAAAAACTTAAATTAAGTGATGAATTTTATTGTGCAGTATTTTATTTTATAAGAGATTATTGTTATTCTGCTATGTTTAGATATAATGCTAACGGTGAATTTAATGTTCCTTATGGTGGAATAAGTTATAACAGGAAAGATTTTAAGAAGAAAATTGATTATATTAATTCTGAAAAATTAATAAATAAGTTGTCAAATACTAAATTGTATTGCTTAGATTTTGAAAAATTCTGTAATAAAATTGAATTGACAGAAAATGATTTTATGTTTCTAGATCCACCATATGATACTGAATTCTCTACATATGCTAAAAATGATTTTGATAAAGATGATCAAATACGATTAGCTAATTATTTGAAAAATACTAAAGCTAAATTTATGTTAATCATTAAGAATACTGATTTTATTTATAATCTATATAAAGATAAAGGATTTAATATAAAAACGTTTGACAAGAAATATTTAGTCAGTTTCATGAATAGAAATGATAAAAAAACTGAACATTTGTTAATAACTAATTATGATGTGGAGGTAAAAAATGGAGCAAATTAAAGAAGATAAAATAAGAGAAAAGGTTCGAAATGCAATAAAAGATTTTTCTGAAAATTTTGAAGTTAGATATATGAGAGAAATAACTGACCCTACAGGGGTTATAAATTCAAAAAAGAATAATGCATTCGTTTCTGAATTGGGGAATGAGTTTATGTTTTATTCAGCATTTTGTCGCTCGTTTGATTCTAGTTTTGGGAAAGTTTTAGAAAAATTATCTAATGATATTGCAGATATTTCTTATGAAGTGGTTTTAGAAAATATTTCTTCATATTTACTTCCTGAACAAATTCAACGTAAATCAAACATTATGAATGAATACGATAAGCATATTAAACCAAAAATAGAAGATTATACATCATTACATGCATATAAACCTGCTAATGTTGATAGTTACAAAAAACAACATGTAACAGATAATCATTTCTATAATCCAGAAACAAAAGAACATTTTATAATTGAACTTAAAGCTGGTGGAGATTTAGATATTAAAAAAGCTAAAAGTGAAAAAGAAGCATTAATAGATGAATATTATATTTTGCTTAATGCGTTAGAAGACCCTGAAGAAACTGTAAAAATATATTTAGCAACAGCTTATAATATGTATGGTGAAGGTAATGAATGGAAGCAAGAAAGAGTAAAACAGTTTTTTAGCGATGATGAATTGTTAATTGGAAAAGATTATTGGAATTTTGTATGTGATGATAAAGATGGTTACGATATAATTATTGATGAATACAAAAAAAGTTCTAAATATATTCTAGAAGCACTAGATAGAATAAAAAATGCATATTTTAATTGACATAATCTTAAAAATCAAATTGAAAAACAATAAATTATTTTAATTTAATTATTAATAAAATAACTTATTATAATTTTGAATCAAAAGTAAATTTCTTTCGATTACAATGTTAAATTTACTTTTTAATTTTAAATTAAAGGAAGTGAAATTTGTGGAACAAAAATGGATGCTAATTGATATGCATATGCATTCTCAATACTCTAAAATCAACAAATCTGGTGATAAAGATAAAGTAAAAGAAATGACTCCAGAAGAATTTGTTAATATTTTAAAAACAAAAAGTGTAGAAATATTTAGTATTACAGATCATAATTATTATTCTAGCGAATATTATAATCAAATAGATTTGTATATAAAAAATAATGATTTGAAAATGAAATTGATTAACGGAACCGAATTAGATGTTTATGTTACATTAAAAGATAATACTGAAGATATAATTCATGTGTGTTTTTACTTTGATGATAATGTTGATAGGGAAAAATTAGAAAAAGTAATTAATAATTTATATAGAGATGATGCGGGTAATGAAAAGAAACCACATTTTAAAGATATTTTAAATGAATTAGAGAATATAAATAGCAAAATAATAGTTATACCTCATGGTGATAAAGATAAGGGACTTTTGTATAATCATTTGATAGATCAACTATCCCTAATGGAAAATCCAGAATTTTATAGATATGCAATGTATAAAATATTTAATGCTTTTGATGTAAGAAAAGGATTCTATAAAAAAAGTATTGAATTTTGGGGAACAAGTTTTTATGAACAAACAAAAAGTTATAATAATATTGTCTATAATAAAACTGAAGAAGAAATTAAAAAAATTCAAGAAAATATAACTAAAAAAATAAAAGATAAAAATTCAAAATTAACAGAAGAAGAACAAATAATATATGATTATACATTAAAATATGGTTCATATTTTGCATATTTTAGTTTTTCAGATTGGCATAATGCTAGTCCTTATGAGCCACAAATTAATAATTTTATTTTTGGAAGTTTAGAATATGCATTTGAATCTTTTGAAATGGCTACATTAGATCCTGTTTCTAGAATAATAAAATCTAATGATAATAAAATAGAAATCCCAACAACTTTATTAAGTAAAGTTAATTTTAAAATAAATGGTCAAACAAAAGAAATAAAATTTTCACCAGGATTGAATGCGATTGTAGGGAAAAGAGGATCTGGTAAATCATTACTTTTATCAGTTTTAAAAAATTTATATGATAAAAATGACAAGGATGGTGCAATAAAAAAATATAAATCGTTGAATATAAGTGATATTGCAGCTAAAGATAGAAGTAATATAGATATATCCTTAGGAAGTTTAAATTCTATTTCTTTCTTATCACAAGATACAATAACTGAAATTTTTGAAAATCCTGATAATGCCCAAGAAGAAATATCTAAATATTTTCCAGATATAAAAGGAATAGATTTAAAAAAATTAAAAGAAATTATTAAGCTTGGTGAAAAAATAAAACCATACAATGTAAATTATAAAAATTTAACATCAAATATATTATCTTTAAAAAAATTTAGCGACTATGAGTATTCAAACATTAAAGAATTGAGTGATGTTGATATTAAACTAAATTTTAAAAATATAATAGATGAGATTGATGAATTAATAAAGAATATTGAAATTTTAAATTTAAATACGAATAATATTATTGATGAAAAAAATAACTTTAACAAACTAAAAAGCAAATATATCAAAATGATTGAATTATATAATAATTTAATAATTACTACTAATAATAAAATAAATGAAATTAATTCTAGAAAGACAAATAATCAAATTACTATAAAACAGAATACAATTGATATAAATAATGCAATGGAAGTAATAAAAGAAAATTTTTCAATTTTATTAAATTTGAAAAAATTTAAATATTTATTATCAAAATTTGAGATAGAGAATCCACCTGTAGAAATATATCAGAAAAACAAATATCTTTTTATTACATATTACAATATTCCTGAAGATATTAAATATGAAATAGAAGGTATGGTTTTGAAAACAATATCTAGAGCATCAACAATTGATGATATAGATAGTTATGTTGATAATATTGAAACAAAAAAATTAAATTCCTCTTATATTAATATTACCGATGAATTAAAAAAAATATTAAATAAAGATATTTTTAAACCTAAAAAAGAATTTTATCAAATACAAAATGATATTGTAAATTATAAAGAACAAATAAAAAATGTGAATGAATTAAATGAATATGTTGAAAAAGGTAATTTAATAAATTTAACAAATGCATCACCTGGAACAAAGAGTGTAGCTTATTTAGATATGCTTTTTGATTTAGAAGATAAAATTTTAGTTTTAGATCAACCGGAAGATAATATAGATAATGATTATATTAGTAATTATCTTGTCCCAAATATCAAGAAAACAAAAAAAATTAAACAATTAATATTTGTAACACATAATCCATCAGTTGCTGTTTATGGTGATGCTTTTAATTATATTTATGTAGTAAATGATGGTGAAAAGATTAATTATACAAATTATGTAATTGAAAGATATGAAGATAAAGAAAAATTAATAAATATATTGGAAGGAGGACGACCTAGTTTTTCAAATAGAAACCAAAAATTTGGTAACATACTAGGAGAAGAAGAATATGATAATAGATAGAATAGAAAATGAAATAGTCTTAAAAGATCAAGAAAAAATTATTGAAAAATATAATTTTGAAAAGGAGATAAATTTTGAAAAATTAACTAAAACATTGTTAAAAAAGAATCTGTCTGAAACAATTAATTTAGAAGATAACATAAAAGAAAAAGAAGAAAAAGAAGAAAATCTTATAAAACTAATCAGAAGTATAATTGATGATTATAATCAGAAAGTAGAAGAATATAATGCATTTATTAGTAAAATAGAATAAATTTTATGAATATCATGAAATAATGTAAAAAAAGAAGA
>JBJFGY010000088.1:0-7043 GCA_051893155.1 Bacilli bacterium | reverse complement strand
ATCAGACTTATTGCAGTTTTTCTTAATAAAACGGAATTTCAAATGAAAATTAACTAAAAAGATAATTTTTTTAAAAAAATAGTTGCATTTATAGTAAAAATAAGGTAAAATTAAAAAGTACGTAAAAAGTTTACGTGGGCTTGTAGCTCAGCTGGTTAGAGCGCACGCCTGATAAGCGTGAGGTCGGAGGTTCAAGTCCCCCCAGGCCCACCATTAATGGCCCGTTGGTGAAGCGGTTTAACACACATGCCTTTCACGCATGGACTCATGGGTTCAAATCCCGTACGGGTCACCAATTTAAAATTATACTCAGATAATCTGAGTTTTTTTATGTCTTTTTTAAACAATAAAAAAAATCCTTTAACGGATTTAATATCTAAAATGGCGGAGCAGGAGAGATTTGAACTCTCGCACCAGTTATCCGGTCTACACCCTTAGCAGGGGCGCCTCTTCAGCCTCTTGAGTACTACTCCATACCAAGCTACTTATTAATTTTACTATAAAAGTAGCTATTTTGTCAATTAACTTAGAGCACTTTTAATATTTTCTATAAATTCATTCATAATATTGAAATAATCATCATCATCAAGTGATAGTGTTAATGAATCTACAATAATAGTTTTTGCATTATAATTATTTACAAGTTCTGTAACAATATCATTATTAATATCAGTATCTAAACATAATATATATTTATATTTATTAGATTTAAATTTATTTTTTATATTATTAAGTCTAATTTCTTTTAAATTTTCTTCATCTTGCAAGCTAATTACATTAAAACCATAATCATTTAAAAAGTTTAAGGTATTACTACTTGTAATAATATTATTTTTTTCACCAGCACTTGATGCTATACTTCTTAAATTAACATCAATTAGTGATATTTTTTCTTCAAAGTCAGAATAATTATTATTAACTTCTTCAATAATATATTTACTTGTTAAATAATTTGTTAAATTATCTCTAATATTTTTTGATAGCATTAAATAATTTTTAGGACTTAACCATAATTCTTCAGAAGAATTATCAACATTTAAACCATATGATACATCTATAATTAACAAATCCTTATTTTTATTTAATAAAGTTTTTGCGGTTTCCTTTTCATTTGTTAAACCATTATAAATAAATAAATCTGATTTTGCATAATATTCAATTTGTTTATCGGTTAAATTAAAAGTATTTAAATCACAATCTTTTGGATAAATACTATTAATAGTAGAGTACGAACCATATAAATAATTAGTAATATATTTTATTGGATAAACTGTAGTATAAATTGTTGCACCCTCTAAATCATCTTTTTGGATTGAACAAGAGCATGTTATCAAAATCATAATTGAAAACATTAAAATTTTTTTTAAAAAACCTTTTTTCATATAACTCCTTTTCTTTATGGAACTGGGTCATAACCACATGGACCTTTTGGCCGACATTTTTTTAACCTTTTTATCCCTAATTTTATGCCTTTTATTACGCCATACTTATAAATTGCCTGTATCATATATTCACTACATGTTGGGGTAAAACGACACATTTTATGTGAATTACTTGGAAAAATTTGATAACCTCTAATTAAGAATATTAAAATTTTTTTCATATCTCATCCACAATTTTTATTATACAATATTTTTTATAAATTTACAATTTATTTATATTATGGTATACTAAATTAAGCGAAAGTAGTAAGGTGAAACAATGGATTTTTTAAAAAAATATGGAATAGAAATTAAAAATAAAAAACTTTTAATGATTGCATTAACTCATTCATCATATGCTAATGAAAAACATTTAGAACATTATGAAAGACTTGAATATTTAGGCGATTCAGTATTGCAACTAATAATTAGTGAATATCTTTATAATCAAAAGGATTTAAAGGAAGGACAAATGTCTAAAATTAGAGCAAGCTACGTATGTGAAGAAGCATTAAATGTATATGCTAAAGATGTTGGATATGAAAAATATATTAAGGTTGGTAATGGATTACATGGTATTCCAAATAATACTATTATTGCCGATGTTTTTGAAGCAATCCTTGCTGTAATATATCTTGATCAGGGATTTGAAGTATGCAAAAAATATATTTATGATGTTGTGATTCCACACATAAAAAAACAAGAAAATCTTTTTTTAGATTATAAGACTATTTTTCAAGAATTAATCCAAACTTCTCAAAAATCAGTAGTATATGATATTGAAACAATTAGCGAAGATGCAAATAATCCATTATTTAAAGCAAGTGCAAAAGTAAATGATATTATTCTTGGTGTTGGAACAGGAAAAACTAAAAAAGAAGCTGAACAAAATGCGGCGAAAGATGCATTAAAGAAAAGTGCAAGGTAAAATATGTATATAAAAAGTATAAAAATGCAAGGTTTTAAATCATTTGCTGATAAAACGGAGCTTAATTTTGATAGAGATATTAGTGCAATAGTTGGTCCAAATGGAAGTGGTAAAAGTAATATTGTTGATGCATTACTTTGGGTTTTAGGAGAACAAAGTGTAAAAACTCTTCGTGGTGAAGAAAAAATGAGTGATATTATTTTTAGTGGTTCTAAAACTAGGGATGCACTTAATAAAGCAAGTGTAAGTATTTTATTTAATAATAGTGATCATACATTAAATTGTGATTTTAATGATGTTGAAATTAAAAGAACAATATATAAAACTGGAGAAAATGAATATTTTATAAATAATTCTAAAGTACGACTTAAAGATATTACTAATTTACTTACTGACGTTTCTTCTAAATTTAATATTATTACTCAAGGTAATATTAATGCTTTAGTTGATAATAAATCATTTGAAAGAAGAGCATTATTTGAAAATGCTGCTGGAGTATTAAAATATAAAAAAAGGAAAGAAGAAACTTTAAAAAAATTAGAAAATACAAAGGAAAATATTACTAGATTAGACCTAATAATTAAAGAAGTATTAACAAGTTTAAAACCCTTGGAAAAGCAAAAAAGGGATGCTGAAAAATATTTAAAAATTAAAAGTAATCTTGAAAATATTGAATGCTCATTAATAGTTAATGATATTACAAAATATAAAAATAGTTATGATGAATTAAAAAATAAAAATGAAGTGCTAGCTAAAAAGCAAGAATTTCTTTTACCAAAAAGAGCAGATGAACTCGAAGATCTTAAACTAGAACTAATTAAAATAGATGATAAAATATCTGAATATAATAATCAAATTATTCAAATTAATGATGATATTGCAAGACTTCAAGGCGAAAAACAAATTAATTTAGAAAGAGTAAAATTAAGTGTTAATCAAGATAAAATTAATGAAAATTTGCTTACTTTAAAAGAAGAAAAACTAACCTATGAGAAAAAAATTGCTGTATTACAAAATGAAATAAATTTATTAAAAGAAACTTATAGTAATTTAATAAAAGAATATAATGATAAAAATAATGAAGAATTGAAACAAAAAATTAAAATAACAACTTTAAAAGCAGATTATAATGTAAAATCAAAAGAACTTTTAAACCTTGAAAATAAGATTAATATAATAAAAACTAATCTTGAAAATAACTTATATTTACCAAAAAGTATAAATTCTATTATATCATCAACTGAACTTAAAGGAATTCATAACACAATTGGTAATATAATTACCGTTAATGAATCACACAGTGTAGCTATTTCAATGGCTTTGGGAGCAGCTTCGAACTTTATTGTTACAACTGATTTTGATAGTGCTAAAAAAGCAATTAATTATTTAAAAGTTAATAAGCTAGGAAGAGCAACATTTTTTCCATTAGATATAATTAAATCAAGATACATTTCATTAGATACCCTTAATAAAATAAAAAATATGGATGGTTTTATTGGTATTGCATCTGATTTAATTGAATATGATACAAAATATAAAAATATTATTGAAAATCAATTAGGTAATGTTATAATTGTAAATTCAATTAATGATTTACAAATAATAGGTAAGATATTGGATTTTAAATACAAAATAGTATCACTTGAAGGAGATATTATTTATCCAGGTGGTGCTGTTAGTGGTGGTGAAAATAAAACAATTTCTGATGATAAAATTATACTTGCAAAATTACAATCAGAATATAATGATAAAAAAGGGTTATTAGAAAGTATTAATACTACATTAGAAAATAAAATAAGTAGCCATGATAAGTTATTAAATGATATAACAAATATTAATTCAAAAATTGTACAAAATCGAATTATTATTGAAAATAAAGAAAAAAATATTTTAGAATTAAAAGATAAATTATCATACGTAGAAAATAATATAAAAGGTTTTGATAATCTTAATAATAATACTTTAAATGATGTAATTGAAAACATTTTAAAGACTTTAAATAATAAATCTAAAGAAAAAGAAATTATTGAAAATAATATTAATGATTTGAGATCTAAAAAATTTGATATATCAGAAAAAATTGAAAGTACTGAGAAAGAAATTAATGAAATTAATACTATGTATAATAAAAATATTAATGATATTAAAAATAATGAAATTGAAATTGGTAAATTAGAAGTAAAAATAGATTCACTTCTTAATACTCTTCAAAATGAATACAATATGAGTTATGAAAATGCATTAAGTAAATTTAATTTAAATATTGATGAAAATGAAGCAAGAGAAATTGTTTATAATTATAAAAATGAAATTAAAAATTTAAATAATATAAACGTAGGAAGTATTTCAGAATATGATAGACTTAAAAATAGATATGATTTTTTAGATAATCAAAAAGCTGATTTAGAAGCATCATCTAAAAAACTTTACGATATTATTGATGAAATGGATGATATCATGAAAAAACGCTTTAAAACTACTTTTGATGAAATATCTAAAGAATTTTCAATATGCTTTCGAAAAATGTTTAAAGGTGGAAATGGCGTATTAAAACTAACTGATGAAAATGACTTATTAAATACTGGAATTTCCATTTTAGCGGTACCTCCAGGAAAAAAATTAAATTCTACTGCTGCATTATCTGGTGGTGAAAAAGCATTAACAGCAATATGCTTAATTTTTGCTATTTTAAATGTTAAGCCAGCTCCTTTTGTAGTACTTGATGAAGTTGAAGCTCCACTTGATGAAGAAAATGTTATTATGTTTGGTGATTATTTAAAAAGTATGAAAAATACTAGCCAATTTATTTTAATAACCCATAAGAAAAAAATGATGGAATATGCCGCAAAATTATATGGTGTTACTATGGAAGAAAGTGGTGTATCTAAATTAGTCTCAGTAAGACTAGAAAATAATATTTAATGTTAATTTATATTTACAAAATAGTGTTAAGTAATGTATAATTATAATGTAAAGGAGAATTAATTATGGATTCATTAAATAATTTATTACAAGAACTAGGAATATCTAAGGTAAAATTAGCCAAATATTTAGGTGTATCAAGACAGATGGTATATAACTATTTAACTTTTGATAATATAGATAAATGGCCTAAAGAGAAAAAAATATTATTATTTCAATTGCTTGAAATAGATTCTAGCAATTTTAAAGGTTTTGATAAAATAAATGTAACTACTGAATATATGCTTGCAGTTGAAAAAAAATTAAATAGTAATTGTCAAAAAGAAGAAAATTTAATAAGTAATTTTGACTTGTCTGGTGTTGATAAAGATGGAAAAGCATTATTATCAGATATTGTATATTTATTAAAAGAAAAATGGTTAGACGGATCAGATGCTGAAAAAAGCACTGTAAAATACACTTATTATTTACTTCAATCAATGGATAATGTACCTGAAATAAAATATATTATGGCTTATATTGCTAAAACAAATGGCTTTATTAAACCAGAAGAATTTATGTATAATGAAGATAAACAATTTATTTTTGAAGGTATATTATATTCTGGATTAAATTTATACAACAATGGTAGTCCTTCAAAAAGTAAAGTTGCAGAATCTAGAAAAAGATTTATAAGAGAAATTGAACAAAAAAATGAAGAAAAAATGAGTCGTACACAAGCTTTAAATACCATTAAAATTCAAGCATTACATGAACTTGGATATAATGATATTAATGAACAAAATGCTGCTGAAGTTTTTGAAAAAATTGCCGAAATTCAGTCACGTAAGGTATAATATATGATGAAAAAAATTAATAAAAAACATATTAGTGTAGTAGGGGGAGTTTTTATATTTCTAATTATACTGTTTTTTATATATTTTTTAGGATTTCATAATAGCTTAGATATTAATGGTAATGAAGTTACAATGCTTTATGATTTGATTGAACATGATATTAATTATTGTGATGGATTAGTTTTTTATCAAGATAATGAAGTAAGTATTGATTCTTTAAGTTATGATCAAAAAATGTGTTTAGCATATCAAAAATCAGATGATTATGAAGAAGATTATTTAAATACTAATAAAAATAAAGAAAATTGTAGTATTAATAAAAAAGAACTATTTTTAAAAGAAGAAAATGAAGATTTATGTAAAATAACTAAAGTAAAAACAGATATATTAAATAAAAATTATGATAAAATATTTAATGATAGTATTACAAACTATGATGATTTTAGATTAAATGGTGAAAATACATGTTATTTTAATAATGATGATAATATTTATTATTGTGGTAGTTCAATTGAAAGAAAAGTAGAAGTAGGGTGGAGTCCTACAACATATAGATTTATTCAAAAAGCAGTAAAAAAGGGTAATAATATAATTATTTACGATTATTTATTATTAATTAATAATAATATATGTTATGAAGATATTAATAAAACAGTAAATAGCAAATGTACTGATATATTAAATAATAATCCAGATAAAACAATAAATATTAAATTTGTGAAAAAATATGGTTCATTATATAAACATATTTTTACTAAAAATGAAGAGGGTAATTATTATTGGAAAAGTACTGCAAAAGTTAGCTAAAATCCCCTATTTATCTTTATTTTATTATATATAAATAGATAATATGTAATTATCCTTATTTATATATTTAATAAGGTTATAAATATTTAACCTTATTTTTTTATAATAAAAAAAGATATATTTTTTATA
>JBJFGY010000087.1:0-1645 GCA_051893155.1 Bacilli bacterium | reverse complement strand
TCACGACATTCAAGTGCGACATAAGGGAGATTGATTGTAACTACACCTTTGTTAACTTTAATACTTTATATTACTATAAAGAATAGACTATCTCTTCAACAATTTCTTGTTGCCACGTACTTCGGAATGTGCTAATCTCATTCCTACATGCTTACACTCATCAGCATTAGTCGTTACACCTTCAATTAAGCTCGGCACGGTATTATCCATTGCAGGAACTCCACCGTTAGCAAGATTTCTCTCACACCCTTTTAACGTAGGTTCTCGTGGTTTAAGGACACCTTAACAATGGGTCAAGCGTCCATAGAATTTGGCTTTAGAAGGTGTATTATATTTAACTTCATATTTGCCATCTACAATTTTTATGTTTTTAATTACTCCTTTGTTTTTTACTGTAATGGTTTCACCATTTTTAAACTTTTCATATATTTCGCTTATTTTCATTTATATACCTCTATATCTTTATGATTTTTTTGAAAATTCTCTTTAATATAAAACAAATCGCCATTTTCAATCCTTGAAGTTATAATTATAGGTATTTTTTCTTCAATTAAAAAATTATATTTATCAGTCCAATTATAGTTTTCATAAGGAGCAGTTGCGATTGGTTCATTATCTTTATTGAAAAAACAATCACCTTTTAATTCTACATAAGTATCATCATTTAAAATATGAAAATCATAATAATATGATCTATATTTTTGTTTTGTATTATCAAAATATTTTTTATGATATTTTTTGTTATATTCAAATTTAATACCATTATCTTGTAACCAAAAATAATAATAAATTTCAGGTTTAGAATCAAAATAGATTATTTTATCATTTATTTTAACTTTCCATTTTTTATTTGAAGTTAATGCCTGTTTCTCTCTTATTTCTGGTACTTGGGCTATATATTCATAACCATATTTATCTATACAAGTTTCTTTAGATTTTTTCTTTGATTCTTCATCTTGAAACCCTTTAATACGAACACCAAAGTTTTTTAAATTATTTTCTTCTCTATGTTGTTGGATAACTTCATAAAAATTTTCGCCAAATTTATCTTCCAAAGTTTTTTGCATCTTTTTTCTAAGTTTAGGCGATTGTGTAGTATATTCACAACCATGTTTCTCAAACATAGTTTGTCTTCTTTTTGTTTTAAATTCTTCTGAAATCATCCATTCTGCAGTTTTACAATGTCTGAACCATCCATAATTAGGATTAGTTTTTTTAATTTCCAGTTGTTTTTCAACACCTCTACAGGCTCTACAAATAAAATAATTTCGTTTTATTACAGATTGATAACGTAGCATTTGTTCTTTATGACATTTACTACATACAAAATAAATTTTATCATTTTTATTTAAATTGGAAGATTTTAATTCTTCCATACTTTTATTCCATTTAATATCCATATATTTCTCCTTTAACGAGGTTACCACGCCTCAGTGTATTATTTATAATATGAGTTAGAATACTACTATGGATAATAGTATTCAGCATTGGTGGTATCAATGTTGTCCTCATAATTATTATTCTATTTCTAAATCAAAATCTTCATTATAAGTTATTACTTCTTCACGTTTGGGGTCAGTCCAAACAGAAAGAATACTTCTGCAACCCATTGTTGGGAAGCAATAGCCATTACCCTTCTTATCTT
>JBJFGY010000086.1:0-1672 GCA_051893155.1 Bacilli bacterium | reverse complement strand
TTGTAATTATGATTAAATTAAATGTTATATTATAACTAAATCAAATCTTTTATGATATTTAATTGCTTTTTATTTTATCAAAGTAAACATCAAAATTATTTTTGCTTTGTTTTTCTATTGCTTCAATAAATTCTTTATTACTAGAACTACCAAAGCCAATAAATGATTCTTTACCAATTATTGTATAGGGAACTCCTGTTACCTCATCATCCATTGCTTCTGCAAAAGTATAGATAAGTTTGGCATTATCTTCATTATACCATGTTTCAAAAGTATATAAATTATAATAATTGCCATATTTTTCTTTTATACTCTCAAAAAATTTAAATTCTTCTTCACAATGTGGGCATCCATTTCCCCAAAAGAAATAAATATTGATTTTATTATCTTCTTTTTCAATATTATCCAAATTAACATTTTTTAAAATGTTATTATCTTCTTTTGTAGATTCATTATCAGATGATTTAACTTCACTAGAATCTGTATCTCTTAATTTAACATATTTTGAAAACCATTTTTGAAAACCATCTTTAGAAGTATAGTAATCAACATCTTCATCCTTATTAGCCTCTAAAAAATCAACCAATTTGCCTTTATTATAAATTAAAAATGATGGATAATACTTTACAGATTTTCCAATATTAGTATTCTTAATATCAGAAAAAGCTATTTTATAAATGATTATCTGATTGTCTTTTAAGAATTCAGATAGTACATTCTCAAAATCAGAAGATGTCACACACATAGGTTGATATACAAACACAACGAATGATTCGTTTTTATTTATTAAACTATTTAACTCATCTATTTTTATTTCTTTCATATCACTAGAAGTGTAATAATCATTTTCCAAATAAAATTGTGTATTATTATTAGTTTTATTAATAAATAACAAGGTAGTTATAATTACTGCAAATAATAAAATTATTACTAAACAAACAAATATTTTCTTTTTCATTTTCTAATCTCTGTCAAATTATCAAAATCGATATTATGATAATTTACTTTCCAAAAATCATATTTTGTTTTAGAATCGTGATTATTTACTGTACTAATTCTATGGTTTCCCTCATAATTCCAATATGCACCAACATTATATATTTTTTCTTTATCCCAACCTAAAGCTACTAACATTTGTTTAGTAAAATTTGCATAGCCACCTGCACCACACATAATGAATATGTATTTATCTTTAGGAAAAAGATACTCTAATATTTCCATTGATTCTTCATAATTAGCAATATAATTACCATTTTTATCTAAAGAAAATAAAGTTTTTCCTGTATATAATCCATATACATTTTCTCCTGCTTTTTGATCTATATATTCTTGTGGAAATTCTGTTAAGTAAGCATATGGAACGACTTCAAACCCCTCTATAAATCCAGTTAACTCTCTTTCTCCACCTTTGTTTTCCCATGTTGCACTATCCATAAGCAGTCTTACATCACGATAAACAGTATCACTTCTACCTAGATAATTATCAATCGTTTTTTCATTTATATTTTTGTCAATGTCATATACACCTCTTAATCCTTCCGATTTTTCTTGTTTTGGCAAAGGTTTCTCTTGCGTATTATTATAATTACCGAATATAATATAACTTCCTAATCCTCCTACTATTATACTAGTAATAATTACTAGTCCACAAATTAATTTTTTCTTCATATTT
>JBJFGY010000085.1:0-1726 GCA_051893155.1 Bacilli bacterium | reverse complement strand
TGTATTTTAAAAAAAGAAGTGCACAATTGTTGTGCACTAAGATTTATAACATGATATAATATCTTTCAAGCAATTTATTTGTCATTAAAGGAGGTATTAGAAATGGCAAATTATTGTCATCTATCTTATGAGGATAGAAAAAATATAGAAGATGGATTAAATGAAAATAAATCCATAAATCAAATTTCAAAAGAAATAAATAGATCTCATTCTTCTATCTTAAGAGAAATAGATAGAAATAAAATATATTCTGAACCATCGGCTTGGAATAATTATAAAATTAATCATCCTGATTTAGTTTTATCTTGTGAAAGATTAAAACATTCTCCATATGTTTGTAATGGATGTAAATCTAGAAGTGGTTGTAGAAAAGTAAGATGGACTTACTATGCAAGAGAAGCAGATAATTCCTATAAAGAAGTTAAAAGTGAAGCTAGAAAAGGTATTAATCTAACTCCAGAAGAAGTATATAAAATTAATAGTATTCTTACCCCTCTTATAAAAAAAGGACAAACTATTAATCATTTATACATTAATCATCCTGATATTTTAGATTTTTCAAAACCTTCATTTTATAACTATGTAAATAATGGCGTCTTTGAATTTAGCCCTTTAGATTTTCCTAGAATTGTTAAATATAAGAAAAGAAAGAATTCTAAAAACCGTAGAACTAGAAAAGAAAGAGAAATATTGATAAACAGAAAATATGATGATTTTCAGAAATTTATAAGTAATCATCCTGATTTTAATATTGTAGAAATGGATACTGTTGAAGGATTAAAAGAAGAAACTGATTGTTTTCTTACTCTTTTATGGAGAAAGTCTAAATTTATGCTTATTTTTAAATTAGAATCTCAAACCTCAGAAGAAGTAACAAGAATATTTAATATACTTCAAACATTAATACCATATGATGATTATAAACGATTATTTGAAGTTATTTTAACTGACAATGGTCATGAATTTTTTGATGTATTAAATATAGAATGTATGCACTCTACTGGTGAACAAGTAACTAAATTATTCTTTTGTGATCCACATATGTCATGTCAAAAAGGTATGATAGAAAAAAATCATGAATTTATTAGGTATATACTACCAAAAGGATCTTCATTCAAAAATATTACTCAAGAAGATTGTGATTTATTTATGAATAATATAAATAGTTTATGTAGAGATTCGCTAAATGGAAAAGCTCCATATGAAGCTATGTTATTTCTATGTGATGAATATGTTTTAAAATCTCTCAATTGTTATTATATTAAACCTGATGAAGTTATCTTAAATGATTCATTATTAAAGTATTAATTTTTTTTCTTTCATTTTTTGTTAATATTAAAAGATTTATTTTTAAATTGGTAGTCAAGACCGCGTAGCGTTCATTTTAGTCTTTACTCCAATTTATAAAATAAATATAATTTCAAAACAAAAAAATAAAAAGATATTTATAAGCGTTCATTATAAATATCTAATTGACAAATAAATTGCCACCATATAATAAATATCTGACAGATTGTGCACTTAGTTTTAAAAAAATAGGCACTTTTTGTCTTTTCGTCGTGGAACAAAAGTTCTTTGACAATTAATAATATACCATATTTTTATTTTTTTTCAACTTTTTCTGACTAAATTCTTAATTTAAATCTTATAAAAAGTGCATTTTCCTTTAAAAATACACTTTTAGCATTCAATTGCACTTAATTGTGCACTTTAGATTGATTCAACG
>JBJFGY010000084.1:0-1732 GCA_051893155.1 Bacilli bacterium | reverse complement strand
TTAACAATCTCTAATTTTTTTATGTCAAGAGTTATTTTTACCTAAACTCAAAAATAAACAATAAAATATTTATTATTAACGACCAATTTTATATTTATTTATATATAGATTAGAATTTTCTTCACTAATTTTAATATTTGGTAAATTTATGTTTTTTAATGTTGTATTATTTGTTAAAAAATAATCTCCAACTACTTGTAAGTTTTCTGCATTAATATTAATTAATACATTATTTTTATATAAAAATCCATCATTTATAATAATAATTTTGGGCATATCAATACTGATTAAAGAATTATTTGTATATAAAAAAGAATTACCTATAGATAAAACATTAGGAAGTAATAAATATTTTATTGCATTATTGGATAATAAAAATGAATTACCTATAGTTTGTACATTGTAAGCATCTAAATTAATAATTTTTTCATTATAATACATAAAATAGTTACCAATACTTTGAACATTAGAAATATTTAATGATGTTAAATAAATATTATTATATAGAAAATAATGTCCTATATATTTAACATTTTTTATATTAATATTTTCTAAATAATTATTATAATATAAAAAATAATCCATAATTGTATGTACATTAGGTAAATTTATTCTTTTTAAAGTATTATTAAAACACAAAAAATAATTATCTATTATTTCAATATACTCATTATCATATTCACTTATTTGATTTTTATTATTCAAAACAATAGTAATCATTTTATTATTGAGTGTTTTTATATATATTTTTTTATTATTATCTATATTTTTAGTTTCTATTTTTTGAATACTTACTACATCATTTAAAAATGAATCCTTAATATTATTATCATATAATCTAATTTTTTTATTTACTAAATCAATAATAAAATAATCTGCTATAATATATTTTTCTTTTGGAAATTTTTTAACTTCAAAATTATCAATAATTATATTATCAAGACAGTAATAAACATTATTTATTTCATAATTATATTTATAATACTTTCCATCATTTGCAAGTACATAATCTGGAATTTCAAAGCTATTAGAAACATTATTTTGTTTTAAACCATATGTATTATAAAAAGCACTTGTAAGTCCACTTGCAATATTATCTAAATTATTAGAAAATGTCGAATCAGGATTTGTTACAGAATGATTATATCTATTTTTAATAGATAAAGTATGACTATAATCTTTAGTAAATTGAATACTTATAACAGAAATACCATATTCATCTTGTCTTCTAGGATTAATAAAATCATTTCTATTAAGTTCTAATGCATTATCTTTTATAGCAAAAAATACATAACATTTTTCTAATCTATTATCACGAAAAAAACATAATTCTTCACGTTCATCAAAATATTTTTTGAATTTTTGAATATCATTTTCAGTATGACATTCATATAATGTATATCCTTTTTCTTTTAAAATTTCAAAAGGAGTTCTTTTTTCGTTAATATTAATTTCATCTTTATTTAAAATAAAACTATAGATATAGTCTTTAAAATCATTTAGTAGATTATTTGCTAAAATATCATTAAATAAAAAATGATTAGGGTAAAAATGCGAAAGAATTATATTTGAAAGCATTCCAGGATTATCAAGAATCGTGGGAAATAATTCTCTACATAAAATGCTCATATTTTCACCAAATATATTTTTAATTATTTTTAAATCATATTTCATTATAACTCGTATAATCAATCTTATAGAAATATTAATCTATTTGATTGATCCCTTTCTA
>JBJFGY010000083.1:0-1732 GCA_051893155.1 Bacilli bacterium | reverse complement strand
GAACAATAAGGCTGTCCGATAGAATCGTACGAGAAATGATGGGATTATAGGAGGTAATTTAAAATGAGTGAAAAAGAATTTAAAGCTAAATTTTATACAGAAAATGAAATAAGAGATTTAATAAAAAATAAAGCAGAACTTTATTATGTCGATGATGGTATGGAAGAGGCAATTATTAAATTTGAAGATATACCTGATTTTATAGTTGATTATAATAGAAATCTACAAATGCGAGATTTAAAATTTTTTAAAGTTGATAAAGATGTTTATGAGCCAGATATTACAACTATTGGAGAATTTTTAAATAGAATTAAACCAGATTTAAGAGAAAGAATGATAGATAGACTTGTAACATTACAGAGAAATGAGGCAGAAATAAAAGACTATAAAATTATAGATGAAAATGTATATGAAGAAGTTAAAGAAAAATTAGAAAAAGAGCAAAAAAGTAAAAGAGCTAAAAATAAGAAAAATAGGGAGGTAAGGTAATTTGGAAAGTATAAAAAAATCATTACTAACTCATTATTACAAATTAGATTGGACTACTGATTATGGTAGAACAAGAGAAAAAATTTATTTAGCAATTAAAGGCAGATTAAAAGATAGACCTACTCTATATCTGGAGGTAAGAAATGTAGGAATGTTATGGCACGAAACATTTACAAGTAAAATTGAAAAGATAAGCAAATCAGAATTTATGAAAAATGCAACAGGAGAAAATGTAGCACGATTTTATAGCTCACTTCCAGAATATAATAATTTACTTAATTATTCTCCAAAGATATGGAAACAATTAGATAATTATAATTGGGGAAATGATTATGGAAAAAGTTATAGAAAAGCAAGTAAATCAAATATTAAAAAATCTGTAATAAGTGAACTAAAGAGTTTGAAAGGAATTTCAAAAACAAAAGAAAATCAAAAAAATAGAGTAATGGAAAGGTAGGAAACTATTATGAACTTATTAAACGAAGAAGATTTAAAAATAATAGAAACTGATGACAATTTTATTAAATATAAAAACAAAAAAGCTAAATTCAATACAAAAATTGCATCAGATATGAAACATAATGGCGAAGTTGTAGATGTTATAGGTGTTATTAAAGGTAGAGATGAAGAACATGATTCTTATATTGTTAAATTTAATGATGACACAATAGAAAAGAATGTTATGAATGTTGAACTACAATTTGATTATGTTAAAGATCCTGTTCAAGAAGATATGAGAAGAAAATTAACCAGAATAATGAAAGCATACGACTTGAATGATAAAGAAATAGAAGAATTACAAACTGCTGTAATGAACTATGATTATGAGGCTAATGAGGGAACAGTATTTACGAGAGTTGAATCAATAGAAACGCTATTTACTGATGAAGATAGTCAAGAAAGGATAAATCCATCTATAAAACAATTAAAAGCTATGGCAGAGTATATTAGACACACAGAAAAATATTATATGCTTTATGGTTATGAAGAATATACAGAAAAAGTAATTGATTTAATTTTAAGTAGAGATGAAAACGAAATTACAAGGTTAGAATTTTTAAATGAAATAAAAGACATGATAAACCATAATATAATGTGTTATTCAAGCAATTATTCTTTAGGACAGGCAAAACAAGGCTATGAAAAAGAATTTACAAGAGAAAATAAAAAACTTATTTTAGTTGACCAAATGATTAAAGAGGAAAAACAGAAAGAAAAAAAGAAGAATAAGGAGGCAAGGTAA
>JBJFGY010000082.1:0-1740 GCA_051893155.1 Bacilli bacterium | reverse complement strand
AAAAAGGGAAAATATTAACGCAGAAGTGGATCAAAATAAATGTAATACAATAGAGGCTTTATTGAATGATAAGGAATGCTTTTTCAAAATGAAATCATCAACTGCATTTGGTATATTAAAATACTTAGATGTTCCAGATGAATCAATTGTAAATATGTATTTTGATCTTATATCACCAGATAATTATAAAAAAAATGTAACTCCACAAAGGAGTATTACTATAAAAAAATAATAATATACAGTTTTAAATAAAGTGGATAATTGTCAAATAGTGTGTGTAGACACAAATAAGTGATGATTATTTATATAGTCAATGCGTTAAGCATTGACTATTTTTTTGATTTTTAATAGACCTTTACAAATCATAATTCTAGCTTTAAATCTTCTAAAAGATCTAAAACCAAAAGCAATTCTTTTAATAACTTTTATAAAATTATTGTTTCCTTCAATAAATCCATTGTGATAACTATTTTCAAAAGTATTTTTAATATAAGGAAGAAATTCAATTAATGTTTTGATAGAAGTTTTCATATACGACGATACATTTGGATTAATACTATTTAATGTTTTTCTTAAATGATTAAAATCTTTCTTTTTAAATGAGTAAAGTATTTCTTGATAAATAAGATAAGTTTGCTTTAATTCTTCATTTAAATTAATTAAATAATTCACAACATCAGATTGAGTTATTAAATGATCAAAACATACATATTTTTTCCATTTAGAATAATCTAATTCATCTCTATTTTTAAGAATTAATCTCCAGTATCTTTTAAATTTTCTATAATTCTTTTTATCATTATTCATTACTTTAATTCTTGTTTTATTAAGTGATCTAGAAATTAACTGAGTAAGATGAAATTTATCAATAATAATTTTAGCATTAGGGAACATTTTTTTTATTAAAGAAATATAAGGAGAATACATATCAATAATAATAAATTGAACACGACTTCTAGCTTTATAATCATAATAATAGAAATATTTAATCAGATTGTCCAGACGCCTATCTTCAACAATATCAATTGTTTGACCAGTAATACCATTACACATATGAAAACTCATAGCGCCGTCAGCAGATTTAACAGATTTAAATTCATCAAAAGATAATATTGGAGGTAAATAATGTTTATATAATTTTTGAGATTCATAGTAAGAATCCATAACTCTTTCAACAGTATTAGGAGAAACATTATTATCAAAAGCAATATCTTTTTCAGAACGTTTTTTAGTTAAATCGCAAGCAATTTTATGTTTAGTATTATTAGAAATAAAACAACCATAATTAGTAATAGGAGTGGAAAGAGTAAAAGCTTTCATACAATGTTTACAAAGATACCTTTGTTTATGTAATCTCAAGATAGTTTTAAAACCGGAAACATCAGGAAGTTTAATATTAGAAATAATAAAACCATGTTTCTCAAACTTTTCATCAAAAACAACACCACATTTTGGACAATAATCAGGTTTGTAAGTTAAATAACCTTCATAAACCTTATGAATTATTTCTTTGAACTTTTCTTTATAACAACAATTTTCTTTGAAAATAATATTTGAATCTTTTAATTCAAGAGTTTCTGTAATATAATTTTGATTAGACATATAAATACCTTCTTTCAATTTGGTTTGGTCACTTATATTGTATCAAGGTTTAATTTATATGTCTTTTATTATTTAACGAAAGAAAAAAGTGCATATAGAGTTAAACACTCTACACACACTAAAAATTATACAACCTTT
>JBJFGY010000081.1:0-37595 GCA_051893155.1 Bacilli bacterium | reverse complement strand
AACAATCTCTAATTTTTTTATGTCAAGAGTTATTTTTACCTAAACTCAAATTTATGCTTGTGGAACTTAGTGCTACAAGTTATTTTTATTTCATTGCACATTGTTATAAAAAAACAAAAAAAAGACTAAGATTTATAACAAAAAAATTTAATCTTAGTCTAAGTTTTACATTTTTTCAATTTATTTTAATTGAGTTAATTATAAAATTATCTTATTTTATAAGTTTTTTATTGTTCATCAGACTTGATTGCAGCTTGTGCAGCAGCAAGTCTTGCAATAGGTACTCTATAAGGAGAGCATGAAACATAATCAAGACCTACATTATGACAGAATTCTACACTTGATGGATCTCCGCCATGTTCACCACAAATACCTAAATGAATATTAGGATTTGCTTCTCTTCCTAAATTTGCAGCCATTTTAACAAGTTTCCCTACACCTTTTTGATCAAGTTTTGCAAATGGATCATTCTCATATATTTTCTTATCATAGTATGCAGATAAGAATTTACCAGCATCATCTCTTGAAAAACCAAATGTCATTTGAGTTAAATCATTTGTTCCAAATGAGAAGAAATCTGCTTCTTTTGCAATTTCATCGGCAGTAAGTGCAGCTCTTGGAATTTCAATCATTGTTCCAACATGATAATCCATTTCAAATTGTTCATTTTTAATAATTTCATCTGCTGTTTCACAAACAATATTTTTAACATATTTTAATTCTTTTACTTCACCAACAAGTGGAATCATTATTTCAGGAACTATTTTAATATTTTTTCTTTTTGAAACAGCTATCGCAGCCTTTATAACAGCTCTTGTTTGCATCTTAGCAATTTCTGGGAATGTAACAGCTAAACGACAACCTCTATGTCCCATCATTGGATTAAATTCATGAAGTGAAGCAATTATTGCTTTTATTTGCTCAACAGTTTTTCCTTGAGTATCCGCTAAAAGTTTAATATCAGCTTCTTCAGTTGGAACAAATTCATGTAGTGGAGGATCTAGATATCTAATTGTTACACTATAACCTTCCATTGCTTCATAAAGATCTTCAAAGTCTTTTTGTTGCATTGGTTCTAATTTATTTAAAGCTTTTTCTCTTTCTTCTACGGTATCAGAACAAATCATTTCTCTAATTGCTGCGATTCTATCTTTTTCGAAGAACATATGCTCTGTTCTACATAAACCAATTCCTTCAGCACCAAGTTCACGAGCTTTTTTAGCATCTTTTGGCGTATCAGCATTAGTTCTAACTTTAAGTTTACGATATTTATCAGCCCAAGCCATAATACGACCAAATTCACCAGTTATTGAAGCATCAACTTTTGGTATAATACCTTGATAAATTTTACCAGTTGAACCATCTATTGAAATTTCACTACCTTCAGTAAATTCAATTCCACCTAAAGTAAAGCGTTTATTTTCTTCATCCATAATGATATCTTGACAACCAGATACACAACAAGTACCCATACCACGAGCAACAACTGCTGCATGAGATGTCATACCACCACGAACTGTAAGAATACCTTCACTAGCCTTCATTCCTTCAATATCTTCCGGAGATGTTTCCAGTCTTACAAGTACAACTTTTTCACCATTTTCATGGGCTTTTTTAGCATCTTCTGCCGTAAATACTACTTTTCCTGCCGCAGCACCTGGAGATGCTGCAAGACCTTTACCTATTTCAGTTGCACCTTTTAAAGAATTAATATCAAATGTTGGATGTAAAAGTGTGTCTAAATTTCTAGGATCAATCATAAGTACTGCTTCTTTATCAGTAATTTTTCCTTCATCAACTAAATCACAAGCAATTTTCAAAGCAGCTTTGGCAGTTCTTTTACCATTTCTTGTTTGAAGCATATATAAATGTTCATTTTCAATAGTAAATTCCATATCTTGCATATCATGATAATGATCCTCTAAAATTGAACAAATATTAACAAATTCATCATAAACATTAGGCATAACCTCTTTTAACTTCTCAATAGGTTCTGGAGTTCTTACACCTGCAACAACATCTTCGCCTTGAGCATTAAGTAAAAATTCACCCATTAAATGTTTTTCCCCAGTAGCAGGATCTCTAGTAAATGCAACACCAGTACCAGAACTTTCACCCATATTTCCAAATGCCATCATTTGAACATTTACAGCTGTACCCCAAGAATAAGGAATATCATTATCTCTTCTGTAAACATTAGCTCTTGGATTATCCCATGATCTAAATACAGCTTTAATTGCACCCATTAATTGATCAACTGGATTATCTGGGAAAGCCTCTCCAACCTTATTTTTATATTCTTCCTTAAATTCATAAGCAAGTTCTTTTAAATCTTCTGCAGTAAGTTCTACATCTAATTTAACACCTTTTTTATCTTTCATATTGTCAATTAAAGTTTCAAAATATTTTTTACCAACTTCCATAACAACATCAGAATACATTTGAATAAATCTACGATAACAATCCCATGCCCAACGTGGATTATTAGATTTTTTAGAAAGTGTTTCAACAACTTCTTCATTTAAACCTAAATTTAAAATTGTATCCATCATACCAGGCATTGATGCTCTTGCACCACTTCTTACTGATACAAGTAATGGATTTTCCATATCACCAAATTTTTTACCAGTAATTTCTTCCATTTTAGCAATATTTTCAAATATTTCTTTTTGAATATCATCACTAATTTTTTTACCATCATCATAATATCTTGTACAAGCTTCAGTTGTAATAGTAAAACCTTGTGGTACAGGTAAACCAAGTTTAGTCATTTCTGCAAGATTTGCACCTTTACCACCAAGTAAATTTCTCATATCTTTGTTTCCTTCAGAAAACAAATAAACATATTTCATATTATCCCTCCAACAAAAGATATTATATCAATTTTTCTTTTATATTAATATAAAAAAAAGCTTTTTATGTAAAGTATTTAACATATTTTTTTATTAAAAAATGTATTAAATTATTTTTTTAAACTTAATACATTTTCTTTTTCTTTATTCATATTATATAAAATATAAACTCTATCATTATTATTTAAAACATAATTTGGTCCTACTAAATTATTATTAACGTATGCTCCAAAAACAATATTTGTAAGATTACTATTTAATTTTAGAGCAAAATCTATAATCGTAGAACCTTTAGCAAGTTCATAAACTATTCCATTTGAATCATATACATATATAACATCTGAAAATAATTCTTTTTCAACTAAATTAACAAATTCTTTATTATTATCACATTTATTATCTAAATATTCAATTACTTTAAAAAATTGATATTTATTTTTTAACTCATCTAGCATAATTTCTTTAGCATTATCCTTATTACTAACCCAATAACTAGTTAATCCATATGAGTTTAATCGATCCATTTCATCTGTTCTAATTTGTATTTGAACTAAATTATTTTTAAAACCAAAAACTGTTGTATGAAGACTTTGATACATATTTGTTTTAGGACTAGCAATATAATCTTTAAATTTAAAATTAATTGGATGATATATATTATGAACTAAACCAAGTGTTTTATAACAATCATCTATTTCTTTAGTAACTATTTTTAATGCAATTAAATCATGCATTTCATAAATTGTATAACCTTTTTGCATTTTTTTATAAATTCCATAAATATTTTTTGTTCTAATTTTCATTGTATTTGGAACATTTTTATCATTTAAAAAATTATGTATTTTTAATTGCATTTCAAAAATATTTTCTTGAATGTGTTCTTCAAAATAAAACTTTTTTTCTAATATTTCATGATATTTATCAGGATTTAAAAATTTAAATGATAAATCTTCAAGTTCTGTTTTAATTTGATAAGCACCAATATAACTAGCAAGTGGGACAAAAATATTCATTGTTTCATTAGCAATTTTTATTTGTTTTTCATTATTTTTAAAATCTAAAGTTCGCATATTATGTAATCTATCAGCAAGTTTAATGATAATTATTCTAGGATCACTTGTTATACTTGTAATTATTTTTCTAATATTTGCACATTCAATTTCTTCTTGAGAATTAAAATTAACTAAAGAAAATTTTGTAACGCCGTCAACTAAATTAGCAATATCTTCATTAAATAAAGATATTAATTCTTCTTTTGTTGTTTTAGTATCCTCTAAAGTATCATGTAAAAGTCCAGCACAAATAGTATTACTATCTGCATGCATTCTAGCAAGTATAATAGCAACCATTAAAGGATGAATAATATAATCTTCACCACTTTGTCTTTTTTGACCTTGATGAGCATTTTTTGCATATTCAAATGCATTTTTTATTTTTTCTTTTTCTAGAGTATCATACTCATTAACAAGTTCAATTAACATTTCAAAATTAGGCCTATTCATAATACCCCCACCATTTAAATCATAATTAAAATAACACTAATAATTATTAAAGTCAAACATTTTTAACAATCTACTTTTTCAAAATTATAAGTAAAAATAATATTATTATTAACTAAGTGATTTTGATCTAAATTATTTATATAAAAGCTAGTTATTATTTCATAGGTATCTTTAGTATTTGCTTTAACTTTAATTTGCTCTAATACTATTTTTTCATTTTCTATAAAAGAAGAAATTTCTTTTTCTTCCTTAAATACTTCATCATTATAAATCATTTTAAAAGTAAGTTCTTTATTATTTCTATCAACTCCATCAGTTTTAGTATAATTACTCCCACCTATTAAATAAATATTTAAACAAACTTCATCATCAATAGGACTTTCATAATTTACAAAAGCTTTACTTTTCAAAATAGTTTTATCATCATTTATATCAATATTTGCATTAATAATGTTATTATCGTAATTAATAAATAAAAGTGAATTTTGTTTTTCTTCTATAGTGTCAACTTTTTGTACTTTTTTATAGCAAAAAAAGGCGCCAATTAAAAATATAGTTAAAGTAATAATTGAAACTATTTGTTCTTTCATTTTTCTACCTTTTGACATACTTCACAATAATAAGTACTTCTTCCATTAATTTTTGATTTTAATATATTACTATTACAAATATTGCATTTATTTTTTGTATGTACCTTTAAATAATTTTGATAACTACCTTTTTGATGGTATGCTGAAGTAAAACTTTTAATAGTTGTTCCTTTATACTTAATAGCTTCATTTAATATTTTTTTACTTGATTTTAAAATATTTTCAACCTCTACAAAGCTTATTTCTTTGCCTTTTTTAAAAGGACTTATTTTACTGTCAAAAAGAATTTCATCAGCATAAATATTACCTATTCCAGATATAATACTTTGATCGAGTAAAATAGTTTTAATCATATTATTTGATTTATGAATTTTATTATATATTTCATTTATATCATTTATATCATTTATATCATTTATATTATTAGCATCAGGTCCTAAATTAGAAAAATATTCATCTAAATCATCTTTATTAATTAATTTCATTCTACCAAATTTTCTTGTATCATCATATCTTAAAGTAAAATCATCAAAATAAAATATTATATGTTCATGTTTAGTAATAATATCATCTTTATTTTTTATATTAAATTTACCTTCCATCCTTAGATGAGATATCAAATAATTATTATTTGTTTCAAATATTAAATACTTTCCTTTTCTTTTAATATCAATAAAATAATTATTAATTAAATTGTCTTTAAAAAATTTTAGATCATTTTCAATCATTTTTGGATATAAAACATCTATATTAATTATTTTTTTATTTAATATATTTTTCTTTAAATAATTTCTTACTGTTTCAACTTCGGGTAGTTCTGGCATAAATCCTCCTATTTAATATCATACCAACTGAGTCCAGTATCAGCACTTACTTTAAGTGGTACTTTTAGTTTTACTATATTTTCCATTTCATATTTTACAATATTAATAATTTTATCTAATTCTTCTTTTTTAACATCAAAAATTAATTCATCATGGATTTGCAAAACTAACTTACTTTGAATACCTTCTTTAGTAAAAATATCATTTATTTTTATCATAGCCATTTTAATTATATCTGCAGCTGTTCCTTGTATTGGACTATTAATTGCCATTCTTTCACCAGATTTTCTAACCATAAAATTAGCATCATTTATTTCACTTATATATCTTTTTCTACCATATTTGGTTTCTATAAATCCATTTTCTTTAGCAAAATTAATTTCACTATCCATATATATTTTTACTTCAGGATAAAGTTCATAATACTTTTCAATAAATTTATCGGCATCTTTTTTAGATATATGAAGATTTTCACCAAGACCAAAACCACTTATACCATAAACTATACCAAATATAACACTTTTGGCTGCACTTCTTTCTGCTTTAGTAACATCTTTAATATCTTTATTATGAATATCGCTAGCAACTTTAGCATGTATATCTTCATCATTATTAAAGGTATCAATCATTGTTTGGCAGTTTGCTATATCCGCTAAAATTCTAAGTTCAATTTGTGAATAATCTAAACTTAAAAATAAATCATTACTTGGTAAAAATGCTTTACGAATATTTTTACCTTCTTCATCTTTTACTGGGATATTTTGTAAATTTGGATGAACTGATGAAAGTCTTCCAGTTCTAGCAACTGTTTGTTTAAAAATACTATGAATTTTACCATCATTTTGAATATAATCTTTAAGACCATCAATATATGTTGAATTTAATTTAGCAAGTCCTCGATATTCTAAAATTAAATTAATAATTGGATGAACATTAACTAATTTTTCTAATGTATTTACATCTGTTTTAAAACTTGTTTTATTTTTCTTTCCTTTAGCAAGTTGCATTTTTTCAAATAAAATATAACTTAATTGTTTCGGAGAAGATATATTAAACTCCTGGCCAGCATAATCATATATTTTATTTGTAATTTCCTTAAGTTTATATTCAATATCTTCTTTTTGTAAAGTTAATACACTTTCATCTACTTTAATTCCTGTTTTTTCCATATCTGATAAAACTTTAGCAAGAGGTTTTTCAATACTTTCATATATTTCATATTGATTAATTTTTATTAAATCCTGTTTAATAGTATCAAATTTATCATACATAAATTTTACCTTTAATAACTCATTTTGAATATATTCATCTGTTTCATATAATTTAATTAAATTATTATAACCAAGTATCTCATAACCATATTTTATACTTAACGAAGATATATCATCTTTAATATTCATTCCATTAAGATATGATATTAAAGAAAAATCTTCAAAAGAAAAATTAGTATTTAATAAATAACTATCTTTTTTATAATCATATGTAATTACATTTTTATTATTTAAATCTAAATATTTTAGATTTTCTTTTGAAAAATAATAATAAAATTTGCCATCATAAATAACAGCACTTAAAATATTTGCCATAGTATAATTTTCATTATCTGTTTCAATATATAAAGCAATATTATTATCTGTTATTACATTAATATTTTCATCTACTTTTATGTAATTTATTTTTTCTTTAGGTATTTCTTTATTTAAAGTACTTAAAAGTGAATTAAATTCAAGTTCACTATACACTTCATATAATAAATCATTATTAGGTCCATCGTATTTTAAATCATTTAAATTAATATTTAAAGGTACATCTTGATATATTGTAGCTATTTTTTTAGACATAAATGCATCATTTTTATAAGTAACTAGTTTATCATAAGTACTTCCTTTAATTTTATCAATATTATCATATAAATTTTCTATTGTTTTATATTCTTTTAATAATTTTAAAGCACCTTTTTCACCAATTCCTTTTACTCCTGGTATATTATCTGAACTATCGCCCATTAAGGCTTTTAAATCTATGATATTAATTGGATCAATTCCAAATTCTTCTTTAAAAGTTTTTTCATTATAACGAATAAAACCATTTTGTTTTAAAAGTTTTACATCTGTATCATAATTAATTAGTTGAAGTAAATCTTTATCTGAAGAAATAATTGTTGCATCAAAATCAGTATCTTCAAGAATCATTTTTGTAAGAGTTCCGATAATATCATCCGCTTCATACGGCTCAAGTTCTAAATATTTTATACCCATTGCCTCTAAAAGTTTTCTTGCATAAGGCATTTGCATTTTAAGTTCATCTGGTGTATTTTGCCTTCCTTCTTTATAAAAACTAAATTCTTTTTTTCGAAAGTTTTTTCCAATATCAAAAGCAACAGCAATATACTTAGGATTTTCTTCTTTAATTATTTTATTAATCATTGTAGCAAAACTAAATAAAGCATTTGTAGGAAGCCCTTTACTATTTTTCATATTAGCACCACTATAAAAAGTGGCATAATAACTTCGAAACATTAAATTATTACCATCTATTAAAATAATTTTTTTCATTATTTCCTCCCAATTTTTTTAATTTCATAATCAAAATCTATTTTACTAATTACGTCAAGTTTTACAATTGAATCACATAATTTATAATAATAAAACTTTCTTAAAGGAACTATATCAGGATTATATTCTTTAGGTTTACATGCAAGATTTATACATTTAATATATTCTTCTTTTTCATTTGCTTCAATATATACAGGAGGAATACCGGCCATTTTAAAATATAAATTAGTAAGTATTCTAATACTTCTTCCATTCCCATCAGCAAATGGATGAATTAAAATTAATTTACATTTAAAATCCAATATTTCATTAATGAACTCTAGTTTTTTTATTGGATCATTTTCTTTTTCTATTTCAATTGCTTTTAAAGTCAAACTATTTGAATAAACAAGTAGTGAAACTAAATCATTTATTATATTTTCTGGTGCAGATATTTCATTTTGAAAGCCATTAAAATAAGCTGATGAAACACGTAAAGTACCACCAAATTCAGGATGAGCAGTTTTAGAATATAATCTTTTATGTATTGTTAGTAAAGTCATAATATTCACATTTGCATAATTATCTAAATTGGCAATAAAATCATATGCTTCACCTAGACCTTTCTTTTCATCTAAATTATGAATATTTTCAATTACATTTTCATTATAAATATACCTACTTCTAAAAGCATCATAAATATCATTCATTTTTGGTTTATCACAATACATATAATAACTAGTAATAATTGTTTCAAGCATATAATCATCATATACAAAATATGGATTTTTAACTTTTATTGACTTTAAATTATTAAATAATCTATAAATATAATATTTTGCTTCATCACTAGTTATATCCATTTTATTTAATAAATCTATAATTAAATTAATTCTATCTTCCATAAAACACCTAATTATTATTTACTATTATTTCACTTTCATATAATTTTTTTATAATTTTTCTTTTGCCTTTTCCTGTTGTATTAGAAAATAAGACTATGTCAACTACTTCCCATATAGGAACCCATCCGGTAATTAATAATATTTCTTTCCAAATACTTTCATTATTAATTAGTCTTGATAAAAGTAAAAATATAATTCCTAATAAAAGCAAATAAAACTCCTTAATTTGATTTATTTTATGTTCTTGTAAACTTTTATTATATTCTTGTGTTAAACCTTCTTTTAAAAATAAAGAACAATCTTTATCAATATTTTTACATTTTATATTTATAATTATTTTTATTTTTTCATTTTTATTTATAGGTAAAGATTCTTTTACAACATAGTCAATTAAACCATTTGCTATTTTATCCTCATTATATTTTTCCACTAAATCATATTTATCATGTATATCTATTTCAATTATTTTTTCCATAACTTATCCTTTCAATATTATTATAACATGACTAATTAATTTTTTATAATTTATTTATTATACCAGTTCTTTTTTATTATAATGAATATAAGTAAAAAATAATAATATTATTGTCATAAAAAGCGATAATACAAATAATAATGGGTTAATAGCTACATTTGAAATTACATTTCGTATGTCTGCTAAAGTAAAGATTGATAAATATTTAAGAAATTTAGTACTATCAGAAAGTTCAGATAATACATTTAAAAAATAACTTACAAATACTATTCCTAAACTTATTCCAAGTGTTTTCTTCGTTTTATGTGTAAATGTTGATAAAAACATACACAATGCAAATATAACTACTGAAGAAAATATTGGTGTTATACTTAATAAAATATATAATTTAGTATCAAAATTTCCACTTAAACTTAATCCTATAAAATTAAATATTCCGACAATTAAAATCATTAATATAATATATAATAGTCCACATAGTATTTTATTTAATAAAATATCCTTTCTAGTTACTGGAACACTATTTAAATATTCAATAGTTTTATCACTTTCCTCTTTTAACAAAATATTTGAACCTAATATTCCACTATAAATACCAGTTATTAATAATAAAAAGACAAATCCTTCAGTTTTAAGCCAACCAAAAACTGAATTAATACTTGAAATATCCATATTAAATGCTTTTAAAATTTCTTTTGGAAACATTTTCATCATTTCATCAATCAATTCAAGATTTTGACTACTTATAATAGAAGGATATATTAAAAAAACTATTAAAAATAAACCTATTAAAATGGCTGTCCAAATTATAAAATTTTTTAAATTAATTTTCATTTCTCTTTTAAACATATTTTTTCTCCTATTTATAATAATGTAAAAACATTTCTTCAAGTGTAAATTCTTCAATTAAAATTTTATCTATTTTATATTTTGAAATTTTCTTTATTAATTCATCATATGTTAAATTATTCTTAAATTTAATGGTATTTTTACCTTCAAAAGTAATTTTAACTCTTAAGTCTTCTTTAATATTTTTTATATCATTTGAAGAAAGTGTAACAAAAGTTAAATTTTTTTTGGTTAAATCTTCCATAGACTCAACTTTTATAAGCTTTCCATCTTTTATTATACCTACTCTATCACATATTTTTGATACTTCACTTAAAATATGGGTTGAATAAAATATTGTATTTCCTTTTAACTTTTCTTCTTTTAATAAACCATAAAATACATTTTGCATAATTGGATCAAGTCCACTAGTTGGTTCATCTAAAATTAATATTTTAGGTTCATGAACAAATGCTAAAATAATACCTAGTTTTTTTAAATTTCCTAAAGATAAATCTTCTATTTTTTTATTTTCATCTAGTTTAAATCTTTTAACTAGTTCAATTCTTCTTTTATGAATATCTTTTTTATAAAAACTTTCATGATAATCTAGCATTTCTTTAACTGTAAAATCATCATATAAATGAATCTCACTTGGTAAATAACCTATTGTTTCTTTTATTTTTATATCATCTTTATTAAATTCTTTACCTTCTATTAAAACTTTTCCACTAGTTTTATTTATTAAATTCATAATTGAGCGAATTGTTGTAGATTTTCCCGCTCCATTTGGGCCAATAAAGCCAAATATTTCACCTTCGTATAATTTTAAAGATAGATCTTCAACACCTTTTATTTTACCATAATATTTTGTTAAATTTTGAATTTCAATAATACATTTTTCCATTATTATTTCCTTTTTTTCCCATCTTTTTAAAGTTGGAAATAACTTCATACAATGTTCTTTCATTTCCTTATTAGTCATTCCTGCTTGAAAGCCATATAAAGAGCACATTTCTATATACTCTTCCATTGTAACATTATCAATAAATTCTCCATTTATATAGCAATATTTACAATAATCATTATTGATACTTCCATCTTTATTTGTACCTAATTGTTCATTTGAAGTTAATGGCATACCACAACTTTGACATATTTTATTTTTCATTTTTTATCATCCTTTTTTCTTAAACTTGAGATCACAATTTATGATTTCAAGTTATTTACCTCTTTTGATATTGTCTTACTTCACTTATTCTAAATTTCTTTAATAGTTTGTAATAACTCATCATAATTTTTTCTACATCAATAGCAAATTTATTATTTTCGATGTAATACTAAAATACACTCAACATGATAAGTATAACTAAACATATCTAATAAATATAGTTTTTCCACTATATAATCATTAATTAAATCATTTAAATTATTTGCAAGACTTTGTGTATCACATGAAATATAAATTATTTTACTTGCTTTAATTTTTTTTAAATAATCCATTGTTTTTTTATCAAGGCCACTTCTCGGTGGATCTACAATCACTGTATCTATTTTATCATTAATTAAATTTATTTTATCTTCAACTTTACCTAATATAAAACATACATTTTTTACTTTATTTATTTTTGCATTAAGTAATGCACTTTTTACGGCATTTTCATTAACTTCAATTGCATAAACAATACCAGCATTTTGACTTGCCATAATTGAAAGTGTACCTACCCCAGAATATAAATCTAAAATATTTTCTCCACTTACATTTTCTTTTATTATCTCAAATAACTTACTATTAATATAATTATTTACTTGAAAAAAAGCATCATAATTTACATCAAAATATAAATTATCTATTTTTTCCATAAAATGATTTTCTCCATAAATAGTTTTATCATTTAAAATAATTCCTACTATTTTATATTTAGATAAATCATCATTTATTATAATATTTTCTTTAGAATTAATAATAATTAATATTTCATCATTATAATTACTTCTTAATATTATATTTGCATAATTTAAATTAAAAGATTTAATTAAATTAATAACTTTATTTATTGACTTTTTAGTAATTTTGCATTCATTAATTTCAATAAGTTTATGAGTATTTTTTTCATAAAAACCTATCTTTTTATCTACTATTTTAAGTTCAATTTTATTTCGGTAATATAAATTATTTGCATTTTGAATTATTACTGGATTAGGTAAATTAAATTTGTTTAAAATATTAAGTACTCTTTTCTTTTTATATTCTAAAGTATCTAAATAATTTAAATGCTCTAAATTACATCCCCCACATAAACCAAAATATGGGCAAAAAGGATTTATTCTTTTACTTGATTTAACAATAATACTTTTAATTTTCCCTTCATAAAATGTATTTTTTTCTTTAGTTATATCAACATCAATTGTTTCACCAATTAATGCATTTTTTACAAAAATTATTTTATTATTTAGATAACCTATTCCATTTCCTAAATGATCCATTCTTTCAATATTAACTAGCATATTAACACCTTCATAATTATTTTATCATAAAATAATAAATAATTTATTTAAAAAATGTAAATAATATAAATATGATTGAGAAAATAAAAAAAGTATTTGGTGAAAATCCTGATTTAGTGATTAGGAAAGTTAAAATAAATATTTTACATAAAATATATGTAATTTTTTTTGATACCCTTGCAAATCAAGATAAAATAAATGAATATATTTTAAAAAAATTAACTAATTTAGAAAATATTGATAATTTAGAAAGTTTATTACCTGGTTCAAATTTTGTAAAATTAAATGGTTTTGATGAAATAGAATATTATTTATATAATGGTTTTACTATTATTGTTGATAAAAATAAATTATATGCTATAGAAACAAAAGCAAATTTAGATCGAAGTATCCCAAGTAACGAAGTTGAAATGTCTTTAAAAGGTCCTAAAAATTCATTTAACGAAAACTATCAAACAAATATAGGACTTATTAAAAGAAGGCTTAAAACAAATAAATTAAAAATATGTGAACTTAGTATAGGAAGACTTAGTAAAAGCAAAGTTGCTATTATGTATATCGAAGGAATAACTAAAATGGATTTAGTTCAAAATATTAAAAGTAAACTTGAAAATGTTGATATTGACATGATTAATGATAGTGAAGATTTAAAAAAATACTTAACTAATACTTTTGTTTTTCCTACAATTATAGCTACAGAAAGACCTGATCGATGTGCCAAATCTCTTAGCAGTGGTAAAGTTGTTATTATTGCACAGGAAAGTCCTACTGCCCTTATTTTGCCTGCATTTCTTATCGATTTCATAAATCCTTTTTCTGATTATTATACTAAAGATTTTACAATAAGTATGACTAAAATACTTCGATTTGCATGTTTCTTTCTTTCTATGATTGTTCCTGCTTTTTATATTGCTATAATTAGTTTTAATCAAGAAGCTGTTCCTACAAAACTTATTCTTAATTTTGCTATTCAAAGAACAGGAGTACCATTTCCTGCTGTTATAGAATGCATATTAATGCTTCTTTTATGTGAAATATTAAGAGAAAGTGATCTACGTTTTCCTAATAAATATGGTTCCGCTATATCAATTTTAGGAGCCCTTGTTTTAGGAGAATCAGCAGTAAATGCTGGTCTTATAACACCAATTATGATAATTGTTACATCTTTTACATTCATAACTTCTCTAATTTTTCCAGAAATTGAAATAACAAATACTTTAAGAGTTTATCGTTTTGCCTTTCTTTTAGGAAGTAGTTTTTTTGGGTTATATGGTTTTCTTTTAATGTTTATATTCTTTTTACTTAATTTATATAGTACTAAAAGTGCTGGTATAATGTATTCTTTTCCAGTTACGCCTTTTGATTTTACTTATATAAAAGAAAGTATTTTAAAATTAAAAAACAAAAAAAGAAGTAAAATGCTTTCAAATAATATTATTAAGGAGAAAAATTTATGAAGAAAATATTCTTTTTAATAATTATAATCCTAATTTTAACAGGTTGTTATGATTATATTGAAGTCGATAATTTATCATTTATTTCATCTATTGCGGTTGATTACGATATTGAAGAAGAAACTTTTCTTGTTTCTTATGAAGTATTAAAAGCTACAAAAGAAAGTGGTTCAGTAAATAATGAAAAATCAAATATTATAAGTGCTAAAGGTAAAAATATTTCTAATGCCTTTGATAATGCATCTTTAAAAGTAGATAATGTACCATATTTTTATCATTTAAAAATAATTGTTATATCCAAAGAAATAGCTGATAATTATGTTAAAGAATTACTTGATTATATATTAAGAAATCCAGATGTTAAAAATGAATTTTTCTTATGTATAACGCAAAATACAAAAGCTATTGATTTAATTAGTAAATCTACCGATAAAGATCCAGATATGGGAAAAAAATTATTTCAAATGATTAAAAATAATAAATACCAAAATAATATTACAATAGATCAAAATTTTGAAACAACATTAAAATATTTTTTAAATGATAATTTATCGGCTTTATTAAATACATTTAAAATAGAAGATGATAATATAATTCAAGCTGGTGTAGCGGCATTTAAAGGCTATAAATTAAAAAAAATATTTACTGAAGAAGAAAGTGCACTTTTTAATTTAATAAATCAAAAGGATTGTAATTTACTATTAACAAACTATTATGATAATGATTTATTAACAATTAACCTTTATCAAAGTAATACTGATATTGAAATAAAAAATAATGAAATTATTTTAAATGTTACTGCTTTAGGAGAAATAAAAAATAATACCACTAATTTAGATTTAAAAGATGAAGAAGTATATAAAAAACTAAACAAAGAATTTAGCAATAATTTAAATAAAAAATTAACTTATTTTATTGATGATTTAAAAAAAGAAGATATAGACTTATTAAAAGTTAATAATACATATTATCAAAAAACAGGAAAAGAATATAATATTTTTAATTTATATGATATTAAAATAAATAGTAATATACAAATTGATAAGAAAGGACTGATATTTAAAGTTGACTACAAATAAAAAATTTTTGACAAGTTCTTATTTATTATCAAGATCACTAGTATTAGGCATAGTTTATTCAAAACTTTTTGCTTTAGTAGGTCAAAATGCCATTATTGCAGGAGTACTTGGCATGCTTTTAGGAATATTTTTTGTCTATATTTTTTCTAAAATTAAATTAAATAATAAAACTAAATTTTTTGAATTAGTACTTTATATTATTTTTATTGAAATAGCTTTTATAATCCTTACAAATTTTGTTAGTTCTTTTTTTCTAATTAGAACACCCAAAATTGTAATAACTTTGCCTACTTTATTATTATGTATTTATGCAAGTACTAAAAAAACTAAAGTATTAAAAAATTTATCTCCTATATTAACATTTTTAAGTTTATTAATGATTATTTTTAGTTTTTTAACATTATTAAAATATTTAGAAATAAGTAATATATTACCTTTATTTAATTTTGAAAATAAAAAAATGATTCAGGCAGTGTTTTTATATGCAGTTATAACAACTAGTCCCTTAATACTTTTAAATGATGAAGAAAATATAAAATCTAAAGAATATATTATTTCTTATCTTTTTTCAAATATTATTACTCTATTAGTTTTATTTTTTACTATAGGTGTTTTAGGACAAAATTTAATTAAAATATATAGTTTTCCTGAATATATGATTCTTAAGAAAATAAGTATTGGTTCATTTATTGAAAATGTCGAAAATATTGTTTCCTCAGCCTGGTATTTTGAATTATTTTTTATAATAGTTCTATCTATTAAAAAAATAATTAATATTGTTAAGAAAAAAAGTATTTGTTATTTTATTGTAATTACTATTGCAATAATTAATTCATTTATTATTAATGATAATTTTAGTACTACACTTATTGTTTATAATAATTTTTATTATGTAATATTTATAATATTATTTATAATAATATTATTATCAGATAAAAAAAAGAGTTAATTATATCCACCTTGATATATAAATAACTCTTGTACTGCTTTCCTTATATTTATTAAAAATTGATATTATTTTATCTATAAAAAATTTTAAAATATCTTTACAATCATTTTTTACTTTAACAAGTAAAATTTCTTTTTTAAGTTCTTTTCTAAATATATAATCATCAATATATTTTGATAATGCTTCATCAAGATTTTTTATTTTCTCAATATCTAATTCATTATTTAAATCAACCCTAAAAATATATTCTTTATACATACGAATAAGTTTATCTGTAAGTTCATCATAAGATATTGGTTTAAAATTTATTATTTTATAAAAATTTGGACAATATGTTAAAATCTTTTTATTATCATTCATATTTTCACTACCTTAAATAAATAATATAACATTATTTAAGGATTGTAAATAATTTTTAAGAAAAAATGTTATTTTTTAACTCTTTGTAAATGATTTTCTCTATTTAATTCATAATTACTTTCAAATCTATCATAAAAAATATTTTTTAAATCAACTTCATCAAACATTAAATCAAGAAAAATATTTTTTTTATCTTCAATTAAAATATCTTCACTTAAAAGTAAAATATCATTATATCTTCTATCATCTGTAGAAATATGTGAAAGTTCTTTAGCTTTACTAACAAGTCTTGCAAATAAAATAATATTTAATTTAAGTTCTTCAAAATTAATTTCACCATTTGGCATTCTAAATTCAATTGTATTTTTGTTTAAAGAAAGAGCATTTAAAATATTTATTGAATAATATCTATCAGTTTGAATACTACTTATAATATTTACAAAATCATTAATTTTATCTACTTTAAAGCCAATATATTTACCAAATTGTGATACAATGGTTTCTTTTATTTTTCGTGCATTTATCTTTACACCTGGCCTTATTAAACTATTATATTTATTACAAATTAAATATAATATTTCTTCACAATGAATAAATAAATAATAAAGCATTTTTATTTCATTAACAGATTTAAAATAATCAAAACCAATATGAATATGACCACCACAATCAGGTGTTTCTTCAAAATTATTTGAACATAAAAAATCACATATATATTTTAGTTCCTTTAAATCTTTTTCTGTATAACTAAGAACAGGTGAAGTAATTTCAAGGCCATTATTAACTGTCCTTTCTTCTTTAATTATCCATTTAGATAAAATTTGACCAATTGAAATATATGCCTCATTATAAAATGTTGAACATTCAAGTTCTATTCCAAATGTTATTGAAGGATCAACAATATAATCTATTGATGTATTAATATTATCTAAAATTTCTTCTTTATTTTCATTACTTTTAATTACTTTTTCAATTCCTTTATCATCAAGTAATAAAGAAATACTTTTTTTAACATCTTTGTCTTTAACACTTTTTAATAGATATACAAGTATATCCATATAATGACCCTCTAAGTTCATTAATTTAAATAATTCAAATTTTATAATATCATTTGATATATTTTTAAGAATTATAACTTGGGCTTCATAAGTCTTATATTTTAAAAAATATGAAAATAATAAATCTAAATTTTTTAAATTTGCAATTAATATTTCAGGATAAATACCCCTTTCAATATATTTAATTTTAATTTCATCACTTTGAGTTTTTAAAAATTCTATTTGATGATATTTATTCATTTCATTAAAATATTTAAATTTGTATTTTTCTTCTTTTATTAAAAATATTATTTGAGATTTATAATTCTTATTTTTAAAAATATCTACAAATTTAATTAAATTTTCATCTTTCTTAAATTTTGATACAATAATAAATAAATGTAATTCATTTGTTATTTTAAGATTATGTAAATAAGAACATATATAGTCTTCATCACTTATCCCTCTTAAAATAATAATTTTTTCTTTTTCATCTAAATTAGAAAGTATTTTTTCATAATTATTAAAATCGTTAAATCTTAAATCAAGATTTCTAAAAATCAAATAATTATTATTAAAATATTGTTTTTTTATATGATTTAAATTAAATATATTTATTTTTTCTTCATCATTTAATAAATATATTATTTCTATTAATTCATTTGATTTAAAATATTTTGTTATATTTTCATAAGAAAGTAAATTATATATATTACTATTTATTTTATTATTTTTTAAAAAATTAGATATATATTCACATACTAAGTCATCAGAAAATAAATATTCTAAATTATTTTTAAAAATATATTCAATTAAATAATTTATTTCTAAATTAAATATATTTTGACTATTATATACTAAATTGTTATATTTATTAATTAATAAACCCCTCATATTTCCCCCATTAGTGCTTAAATTATAACATAATCATATTATATTGTCAAAAAATGTAAACAAAAAAAGTCAAAAATATGACTTTTTATTCAACAACAACATAAACGTCATCATATGTTCCTGAGCCTAATAACTTGGCATTAGAGGATAGAGAAACTACGCCACGAATGCCACCACGAGCAACATCAACATCATCATAGCTAAGACCATCAAAAGGATTCAAATCAACCACACCAGCAATATAACTATAAAATTCAATAGGCGAAGCGGACCAATATGCCATTTCGTTATTTAAATAAAAATTAGCGTTAAGTTCAAAAAATTTTGCTCCTGCTAGTACCATTTCATCTGCCGTTATTAATCCTAAATCTTCTGTAAATAAATCATTTGCATTGCAATCAAATGTTGGTACTGGTGGTGTAGCATCTAGCCTATCATTAGCTGCATAATTAAATGATGATCCAGTTGATGCCCATGTACTTGATGTATTTCTATCATTACAAAATGTTGTACTTACTTTTCTTGATATATTATTATCTTGAAAATATTTTGTATACCAATTATTTAAATATGTTTTTATTGTACTATTTGTACTTGTTCCTCTTTGTGATCCTGATGTATACTGAAATCCTACATATTCTGCATGATTATATTCTGTATTATAAGCACTCATTCCCATCATTGTTTTTGCACCAGTCATGACTACACTTGTGCTTTTACTTGGTGGAGTGTTTCCTGTATATATCATTCTTATTTGATTACTTCCATCTATTCTTATTATTCGCCAGTACATATCATCTCCGGTTTCTGCTAAAGTTATAGCCTTACAATTATAATTATATGTACTTCCGTAAAAATTTTCATCCACTCCTGTATTACACTCTGATAGTGAATTATAATCTATATAATAAACATTTGAACCATCAAAAAATACATCTGTATTTGTATTTTCATCTAAATATCCCCTATAAACTACAAAATCTTCTTTAAATTTTCCATATTTTACCCAGTTATTATCTACTGCTCCTCTAAAGTAATATGTTTTATTACTTCCTTCAGTATATGCATACATTCCTTCATTTGTTGTGGCAATCGTTGAAAAGTCAGGTGTACCTTTTGTTTCTATTGCTTCTCTTCCTCCATTTTGAGCAAGAATAGTTTCATAACCATAATTTATTGTTAAATCTGTTACTTCTTTTGACGAACAATCATAATTAGATACATAGATTTTACCAACAAAAGACTTTCCCGCAAGTTGTCCTTGAAAAGCACTCAAATTATAATATCTTGCAGTTACGGTATAACTTTGCGTTCTTGTTAAACCACTTGTTATCAAAATTGTTGCATCACTTACAAGGGTTATTTTTGCACCAGTAGTACTTGTTGAAGCTGTCCACCCATTTGAAGTATTATAATCTATATTTTTTTCTGTTTGAAAATGGTTTGTTCCGCTAGGACTTGAAACTTCAAAAGTAATCTCTTTATCTATACCACTTGTTTTCGTTGTTGGTGAGATGCCATAAACATTTGATGAAGTATCATATTCAAAAACAATATCATATGTACAAATTGTACTAACATTACTCTGCGTACCTATTAAACTAACATTTAAAACAGCACTATTTGAGGCAACTGCCTCATTATTATTAGCATTTGTTTCAAACATACTTTCTGAAGGAACATTTAACTCTAAAACAGCACTACTTGTAGTAAAAGTTGTATCTCCAGGAGCACTTGAAGATATATTTACAGCAACATTATTTGTTAAATCCGCTGAAAAAGCACCAAAATAAGCAAATGTTGCTGCAGATACAATTACAATTAAAATAATAATAGCAATAATTGATTTAACTTTTTCCTTTTTTTCTATCATAATATATTATCCTTATTTACCTATAATAAAATAATATCACAATTTTATATTAAAAAAAAGATATAAATTACTTATATCTATTCATTTGGTTCATTACTTGTTTAACTTGTTTTTGACTAGGTTTTCTACCCATACTACTCATCATAGCTTCAATCATTTTTTCATTAATTGGAGGATTTTTTTCTAAAGTTTTTTTAGTTACTATACGAGCTATTAAAAAACCTATTATAACTCCTACTACAAGTCCAATTAATCCCCAGATAATTTGTTCTAACATATTACCTCCTTTAATAATTTTACTAAATATATTAATTTTTGTCTACCTTGAATATATTTCATCTATCCAAAAATAATCTTTATTTTCAAAATCACAAACAAAAAAATTATAATTTGTAAGTGATTTTAATAGTTTTAAACTTGATGTATTACTAGTGCAATATAAAAAAGTATTTTTAACTATTAATTTTTCTTCTTCTCCTTTATATTTATTATAATAATTATGAGTATTATTAACTAAATAGTAATAATCATTATCTTTATATTCTGCATATATTTTTTGATTAATAACATTTTGATTTAATCGCATAGCAAGTTGTTCATATAAATTTTGAGCAATATTTATTTCTTTTTTATTTGAATTATAAATTGTTTCAAAACTTTTATAAAGCATATATGGTGAATCTTTTGCAAGTATACTCATTTCTCTATTAATATTAAATATATAATATTTTCTCATATCATCCCTCATTTCAAAAAGATGATATCACTTAAAATTAAAAAAATATGTCGAAAAAACTACTTTCCTAACATATTTTTTATTTTCATAATTAATATATTATAATCAAAACCTACAAATTTTAAAACATCTTCTTTTTTTCCTGATACTCCAAAAGTATCGATACCTAAAGCACAATTAGGATTACTTGCAAATCTATTCCATAAAAGTGTTGAACCTGCTTCTAAAGTAAATGTTAAAACATCTTTAGGTAATAATTTTTCTTCATATACGGGATTTTGAAGTAAAAATAATTCCATTGAAGGCATAGATACTACTCTTAAATCTATTCCTTCATTAAATAATTCTTCGGCTATTTTGAGTGCTGTTGTTACTTCATAACCTGTCGCAATTATTGTAGCATCTAAATGATATTTTTCTTTTCTTACAATATATGCTCCATATTTAACATATTTACCATTAGTATGTTTTAAAATTTTAGTATTTTCTTTATTTAAAACAAGACTTACTGTTTTTTTATTTTTTAAAATATATTCCCAACAACCTATAATTTCATTAATATCAGCGGGTCTAAAGGTTATCATATTTGGAATAGTTCTAAACATTGAAAGTTGTTCAATTGGTTCATGTGTTGGCCCATCACCACCAACTCTTACACTATCATGAGTAAAAATATAAGTTACTGGTAAATTCATCATGGCACTCATTCGCATTGAGGCTTTTAGATAATCTGCAAAAGCTAAAAAAGTTGAACCAAAGCATCTAAGACCTGAAACTGCAAGGCCATTTAAAATACCTCCCATTGCACTTTCTCTTACTCCAAACTCTATATTTCTTCCTAAAGGATCTTCATCACTCATCAAACTATCTTTTTCAATAATAGTTCTTGTTGATCTAAATAAATCAGCACTACCACCAACAAAAAATTTTGTTTTCGGAGCAATAAAATTAATTACTTTTTCATTTGATATTCTGCCTTCTTCAGAGTATTTATCATTTATTTGATAATTTGTTGAATCAAAATCTATTAGAAACTCACCTTTTTCAATTAAATTAATCATATTTATTATAGTACTATTTCTTGTAGCTAAAGCTTTATCATACTCAATTTGCCATTTACTATATTTTTTATTAACTCTTTCTAAAATATTACTATTTACAAATTTTCTAATTTCTTCATTATAATTAAATGGTTCTAAAGAAATATTATATTTTTGTTTTAAAATAAGAACTTCTTCTTTATCCACTACTCCTGAGTGAACTTTATTTGTTCCAGCATTTTCAAGTCCATCTCCTAAAATGGTATTTACTATTATTAAACTAGGCATATCACTTTTTTTAGCCTCTTTTAATGCATCTGTTATACTTGAAACATTATTACCATTTTTTACATTAATAATATTAAAATCAAGGGCATCAAACCTTGTTTCAATATCTTCAGTAAAAGCCTTTTGAATATTACCATCAATTGATATTTTATTAGCATCATATATTACAATAAGTTTATTTAATTTTTGTTTACTTGCAAAAGATAATGCTTCATAACTTATTCCTTCTTCAAGATCACCATCAGAACATAATACATAAGTATAATAGTCTATTAAATTTAATTTATTGTCTACATTTTTAGCAATATTTTCATAGTAACGCTGTGCAAGTGCCATACCAACTGCATTAGCTATTCCTTGACCTAAAAGTCCTGTAGAACACTCCACTCCCATTGAAAGATTTAATTCTGGATGACCTGGAGCATATGAATCCACATCACGATATCTTTTTAAATCCTCAATTGAATAATCAAAACCAGCAAAATAAAGCATTGAATATAAAAGTGCTGATGCGTGTCCACATGAAAGAACAAATCTATCACGATTTATCCAATTTGGATTATTTGGTATAACATTTAATATATTGTTATAAAGTGCATAAATAATTGGTGCACTACTCATAACAACGCCAGGATGTCCTTCACTGGCATCATTTATCATATCAATTGCAAGCATTTTTATATTATTTACTGCATCATTATTTTTAACTGCCATATTTTCACTTCCTATTATTAGTTTATCATAAATATAAATTAAAATAAACTTAATTATTGTAACAATTTTTTTCTAATTGATATTCAAATATGAAAACCTAGCATTTAATATCAAAATACAAAAAACTAAAAATAAATAAAATAATATTATAAGTCCATAATCTTTAAATAATTTTTTTAACATATTAATCACTTCTTTCATTAATATCTTAAAACAAATATTTGTTCGTGTCAATTAAAAATAAAACATTTGTTTGACATTTTACAAAAATTATTGTAAAATTTAATTATCTTATGAAAGGAATTTTAAAAATGGAAAATTTAACTAAAAGGCAAAAAGATATTTTAGAATTTATAAAAAAATATACGGCAAAATATGGCTATTCTCCTACTATAAGAGAAATATGTCAAGGTGTTAATTTATCAAGCCCTGCAACTGTATTTGTGCATATAAAGAATCTTGAAAAAAATGGTTATATTGCAACAACAAATAATAAATTTAGAACTATATCATTACTTGTTGATAATGAATATTTAGAAAAAAATGAAGATGTTATTAAAGTACCACTTCTTGGTAAAGTTACAGCGGGTTCCCCAATAACTGCAATTGAAACTCCTAATGAATTTTTTGATTTACCAGCAAGCCTAGTTCCTAAAAATGAAGAAGTTTTTACTTTACATGTTTCTGGAGAAAGTATGATAAATGCTGGAATATATGATGATGATTATGTTATTTTAAAAAGAGCTAATACTGCTCATAATGGTCAAATTGTCGTAGCAATGACTAATGAAAATGAAGTAACACTTAAAAGATTTTATAAAGAAACTGGTTATGTAAGATTACAACCTGAAAATGATACAATGAAACCTATTATATTACTTGATTGTAAAATACTTGGTATAGCTATAGGATTATATCGTAAATTATAAAAAAATAAAAATATAAGATTTTTTCTTCTTATATTTTTTTTATTTCATTAATTGCTTCATTATAATTTATTGAATTAGTTACATATGAACCACTTATAACTAAATCAATATCTTTATTCTTTAATAATTTAATTGTTTCATTATTTATGCCACCATCTATAGCAGTTAAAAAATGATAATTATTTTTTATATTATTTATTTCATCAATTTTATTTAATGTATGAGTAATAAAACTTTGACCACCTTTACCTGGCATTACACTCATTATAAGTAATTCATCAATTAAATTTAAATAATTTTTTATTAAATCAATACTTTCATTTGGATTTAAAGCAATACCACATCTATATCCTTTCTTTTTTATATAATTTAATATTTTTTCTGCATTATTTAAATTATGAATTGTAATTGATTCAACATTTAAATTTTTAAAATATTTAATTATTTTTTTAGGATTTGCTACCATTAAATGAATATTAAGTGGTTTTTGAGATTTTTTAAGTAATTTAATTGTATCTCTTATTTCAAAATTTTTAGTATTTACATATTTTCCATCACATAAATCGACATGAATAAAATCTGCATTAGATTCATTTATTTTTTTTATACATTCTAAATAATTATTACTACTTAAATAACTTACTGCGATTTTCATTTATCTCCTTTAAAAATAGTTTATAATTTTCATATCTACTATTTAATATATTATCATTATTTTCAATTTGGCAACCTAAAGTATTTATATGATTACAATCATTAAATTTACAATTATAATTGTTAAATTCTAAAAATGAATATTTTAAATCGTCAATCGACATATTAGTTAAATCTAAACTACTAAAACCAGGTGTATCACAAATATAAAAATTATCTTCTTTATAAAGTGAAGTCATTCTTGTTGTATGAACTCCTCTTCCAAGTGATACTGATATTTCATTTGTTTTTAAATTTAAACTTGCATCAATTTTATTAATAAATGTTGATTTACCTGAACCAGTTTGGCCACACAAAACTACTATTTTATCTTGGGCTTTACTTTTAAATAAATCTATCTGATTATTATCAATTACATCATATATTTTTTCATAATAATTTCTTATTTTTTTAAAATTAATTAATTCTTCATTATTTAATAAATCTATTTTTGTAAAACATATTATAGGTTTTATTTTATTAAATGATACTATAGTAAGTAATTTATCTAATAAATATAAATCTAAATCTGGTTTTTTTACACTAGTTATAATTAGAGCAATATCAACATTTGCAATATTTGGTCTTAATAAGGAATTTTTTCTTGGTAATATATTTATAATTTGCTTATTATTTGAGTCTATTTGAACATAATCTCCAACCATGGGGGTAATTTTAGCATTTCTAAATTTACCCCTTGCTGAACATATAAATTCTTTATCATTAGATAATACTTTATATCTATTAGAATTTATATTGATTATTTGTCCCTCTAGCATAAACCGCCTTCCTCACATGTATCTTCAGTACCATTTGAAGATATATCAAGTTTAATTGTTATAGAAACACCACTTGTAACTATAGAACCAGCTTTTCTATTTTGAGTTAATATTTGATAATCATCATATTCATGTGCATTATCACTATTAATTGAAATAGTTTTTCCTTCATTATCAATAAATTTTACAGATATACTATATTCTTTAGCAAAATCTATTATATCAGATACAATATATGTTCCATCAGTAAAGTCTGGATAAACATTTTTTATATCAGGTATATATAATGTTATATTATCACCTTTTGAAAGATATTCACCTTTCTTAATAGATTGTTCCATAATAATATTTTTTTCATAATTATCATCAGAATCTGCTTCAATTTCTTTTTCTTCAATAAATACATTTATTCCATAAGCCTCAAGTTTACCTTTTACCTCAAGATAATTTTTTCCTGAATAATCTTCTACTTCAATTGATTTATTTCCAGTTGAAACGTAAAGTGTTACTTCATATCCTTTTTTATGTTTTGTTCCGCCTGCTGGTGATGTTGAAATTATTTTTCCTTCCTCAACTACTGTCGAAGATTTTTCAATTTGCTCAGATGACACTGTAAATCCTTCTTCTTGTAATGTTTCAATTGCTTTTACTACTGTCATATTTGTTACATCAGGCACGGTTATTTGAGCAGAATTAGTAATTCTAGGAAGTAGTACAACAATAGTAGTAATTAATACAACAATTCCTGTAAATATTGATATTAATATTACTAAGGTTTTATTTTGACCATGTAAATCATTTTGGGTTATTTTCTTTGCTATAATCTCATCACTTTCCTTCTTTGTAAGATTCTCTTTTTCATTTTTCATTTTTAACATTTTTCCATCATCAAGATCAACTTCTGGATATTTATAACTTATTTTTATTTCATTTTTTCTTGATTCATCTAAGCATGTTTTTAAATCTTCGTGCATTTCTCTTGCATCATTATATCTATTTTTAGGATTTTTTGCAGTTGCTTTCAAAATAATATTTTCAATTGATTGGGGAATATCAGGTATTTCTTTTCTAATGCTTGGCATCGGCTCTTTTAAATGTTTTAAAGCTATTTCAACTGCATTTTCTCCGCGAAAAGGAAGTTTTCCAGTAAGAAGTTCATACATAAGTATTCCTAGTGAATATATATCACTTTGTAATGTAGCACCTTTTCCACTTGCTTGTTCTGGAGGTAAATAATGAACTGAACCCATTACTGAATTAGTTTGGGTAAGTTGAGTTGAATTCATAGCAAGAGCTATTCCAAAATCAGTAAGTTTTACAAGTCCATTATCAAGGATCATAATATTTTGTGGCTTTATATCTCTGTGAATAATATAACTATCATGAGCAACCGAAAGACCACTTGTCACTTGAAGCATAATATCTACAACTTCTGGAATAGTTAATTTCCCACGCTTTTTTAATAAATTTTTTAAGTGTTTTCCTTCGACATATTCCATTACAATATAATATTCACCACTATCTTCACCAACATCATAAACCTCTACAATGTTTGGGTGAGATAAACTTGAAGCTTGTAAAGCTTCTCTTTGAAATCTTCGAACAAATTTTTCATCATTTGCAAGATCTCCTCTTAAAACTTTAACAGCTACATTTCTTTCTAAAATAGTATCATAAGCAAGATAAACATTTGCCATCCCACCTTCACCAATTGATTTTATAATTTGATAACGGTCAGAAATTTTTTGACCTTTTGCAATCACTAATCGTTAACCTCCTTTCTTTCTAAATAGGCAATTGAAATATTATCAAAACCACCCCTTGCATTACATTTTTGAATTAATTTAGTTACTTTTTCTTCAGCAGATAATTCATCATCATTTAAGACTTTTTCAATTTGTTCATCTGTAAGCATTGTCGTTAAACCATCTGAACAAAGTAATATTCCTTCATTATTCATATCTACATCGAATATATCCATTTCAATTTTTTCTGTGGCTCCAAGTGCTCGCATTAAAACATTTTTCTTTGGATGATATTTTGCTTCTTCCTCAGTTAAATTTCCTGCTTCAACTAGTAAATTTACTAAAGTATGATCTTTTGTAACTTTATGAATTCTATGATTTTTCATAACGTATCCTGATGAATCACCAATATTACCAAATATTAAAAAGTCTTTTGTTTGAATTGCCACTACTAAAGTTGAACCCATACCAACTGAATCTTCATGCTCAGATGCATAGTCTAATATATTTTTATTAATTTCATTAACATTATCATTAAGCCAATTAACTGCGTCAAGTTTTGTACCAATGCTTGCAATATCCATAAATCTTTTTCCTAAGTGAGTTATTGCTATAGCAGAGGCTACTTCACCTTTTCTATGTCCACCCATTCCATCAGCTACCATTAATAAATATTCATTACTTTTATTTTTTAAAATTGTAACACTATCTTCATTATGACTTCGAACTCTTCCTGCATCAGTTAAATAAAATGTTTTCACATCATCACCTATCTTCTTTGTAATTATACCATTATTTTTATATTAATACTATACTTCTTTACTACGAAGTTGTCCACATGCTGCGGATATTTTATTTCCAAATTTTCTTCGTACAGTTACATTAATACCACATTTTTTTAATGTATCATAAAACATATCAATGCTTTCTTTACTACTTGCTTTAAATGATATATTATTTGTTTCATTATACCCAATTAAATTAACATATACGTTTTTACCCTTAAGTAAATTTGCAAGTTCTAAAGCACAATTTTTAGAATCATTTATATCTTTAAGTAATACATACTCAATAGTTACTCTTCGATTTGTTTTTTCATAATAATAATCAAGGGATTTTATAAGTTCATCAATACTATATGCCTTTGAAATAGGCATTATTTTATTTCTAATTTCATCATTTGGAGCATGAAGTGAAATTGCTAAATTTACTTGAAAAGGAAGTGATGCAAATTCAATTATTTTTGGCACTACACCACATGTTGAAACAGTTATATGTCTTGCACCAATATTTAAGGCTTTAGGATCATTTATTATTTTAATAAAGTTTATTATATTATCATAATTATCAAAAGGTTCTCCAATTCCCATTATTACACAGCTATCAATTTTTTTGTTAATATACTTGCTTACTAAAATAAGTTGCTCAACAATTTCATAAGTTTCAAGATTTCGTACCTTTTTAAGTCTTCCACTTTCACAAAACTTACAGCCCATATTACATCCAACTTGACTTGACACACATATACTAATTCCATAATTATGTATCATTACAACCGATTCTATTTTTTGATTATCTTTTAATCTAAATAAAAATTTTTTTACATCAATATCTTCTTCAACCTTTTCAAGTGTAATAAAATCAAAATTAAATTTTTCTTTTAAATAATCTTTATTATCATTATTTATATTAGAATAATTATCTATATTATATTCTTTTTTATTATAAATCCATTCAAAAATTTGAGTAGCCATAAACTTTTTTTTACTATCATTAACTAGAATCAATTCTAAATCTTCTTTTGTTATTCCAAAAATATTTTTCATATTAAAATTATATCACATTTTAAAAAAAATAAGTATTTATTTACTTACTTCTCGTTTATTACTTTTTATTTTTTTACGTATTGCTTTTAAGCCTTGAGAATCTTTATATTTTTCATAAAATTCATTATTTAACCAAATTGTACAAAAATTATCAAATTTATTTTTTAATGTTGTTTTTGGTTTTAAATTTATATTTATATTAGGCACTTTTACATTTTTTTTCGAATCATATGTTTTTAAAAATTTCAAATAAGAATAAAGTGATAAAATTTCGAAAATATATAATGGTATAAATAAAATGCCATAAAGTAAGTTTGGATTAATATTATTAACAAAATCGATAATATTGTTTCCTAAAAAAGAAAGTTTATTAATATCAGTAACTATATATACAACTATTACTGTTACACTCATTACTATTGTTTTAATTTTACCTATTTTAGATGATTGTATATTTATATTTTTTTCAAATTTTACAAATTGAATCAAAACAATTAATAATTCAAAAAATATAGCTATTAATGAATACTTTGTTACAGAAAATAATATTATTAAATTACTACATGAAAAAAGTTTATCTGCAATACCATCAAAAAAACTACCAAAAAATGTTGAAACATGGCATTTTCTTGCTAAATATCCATCAATACTATCTGTTAAATAACAAGCAATTGAAATTAATGCAGCATATATTCCTCCATATTTAAAAAATACTGGAACAATCATAAATACACCAATTATTCTTATTGTTGTTAGTAAATTAACAAATAATAGCATAAATTTTCTCATATACACCTCATAAAATATTATAAAATTCTAATAAATAATCATCATTATTACTTTTTATATTAATTGATTTAATGTTATCTTCATCAGTTTTTATAATTATTTCTTCATTTTCTAAACTATAATATAATTCATTTGTTACTTCATCTATAATCGGTTCAATATCATTAATTCTATTAAATATATACTCTATAGATAAATAATTTTGATTAATTTTGTCAAATAAATCTATTATTTCAATTTTTTCATCAAGATTTATTTGATATGTTCCTTCATTATTTATTAAATATTTTGTTAAACCTAAGCTATCTTCTTTATACCCACTATTTTCGTTATTTTGATAATTTCCTGTATAAATTATTTTTTCACCATTAACTAATATAGTATATTTATATTCAAAATTATAATTTAATAAATTATTTTTCATATCAGATATTGTAACAACATTGCTAGTATTTTTAGTAGTAGTATTAGTATTATTTTGAACATTTTCTGAAGAAAAAGAAATTAGTAAAGCAACCAATAACAAAAATATTATCCATAATATTAAACAAATTAATGCATGAGTTTTTTTATTTTCCCATAATTTAACTAGTGCATTATCAGGAGATTTTTCTTTTAATTTATTAATTAACAACATATTTTTTTCCTTTATCTATACCATTTAAAAATGCTTTAATATTCATTTCATTTTTACCAAATGGTTTTACTATTTCTAAATTTATTATTCCATCATTACAAGTTATCCCAAAAGTATTTTTAGTTATAACTACTTCATTATATTTTGTGACTTTTTGTGATATAAAAGATGCCTTAATTATTTTTATTTCCTTATCATTTAATTTAAAGTATGCTCCTGGAGTTGGTGCAAAAGCTCTAATTTGATTAATTATGTCTTTTCCATTTTGGGAAAAATTTATTTTTTCATCTTCCCTTGTAATTAATCTAGTATAAGTAGCCTTACTATCATTTTGTTTAACTCTATTATTTTTATGATTAATAATATCTGGTAGAGTTTGAGAAAGCAATTTGGTTCCTAATAATGATAATTTATTACTTAAAGTTTGATAATTATCATCAATATCAATTCTTTCTTCTTCATAAGAAATAATATCTCCTGTATCCATACTTTTATCCATATACATTATAGTCATTCCAGTTTTTTCATCTCCGTTAAGAATAGCACTTTGAATAGGTGATGCTCCACGATATTGAGGAAGTAATGAAGCATGAACATTAATAGAACCAAGTTTTGGAATATTTAAGATACTTTCTGGTACTATTTTTCCATAAGCACAAGTTATTATTATATCTGGATTTATTTCACTAATTATTTCAAATGCATCACTTATTTTATTAGGAGTAATAACATCAATATTATTTTCTAAAGCAACTTCTTTTATTGGAGAATAAGTTAATACTTTTTTTCTTCCTTCAAAAGTATCTGGTTTTGTAACCACTAAAATAACATTAGTATTTTCTATTAAATATTCTAAAATTGGAACTGCAAATATAGGCGTACCCATAAAAATAACTTTAGTTTGTTTCATAATGTTCTCCTTATATCCTTATAAAAATTATACAATAAGTTAATATAAAAAAAAAGAAAAATTTGACTTTTAAGCATAAAAAAACCTTCATTATCGAAGGTAATTTACTAAATGGTGTCCTGTTGGAGATTCGAACTCCAGACCCTTTGATTAAAAGTCAAATGCTCTACCGACTGAGCTAACAGGACGTAATTGAAATGGCTGCCTCGGATGGATTCGAACCATCGGAATGTCAGAGTCAAAGTCTGATGCCTTGCCACTTGGCTACGAGGCAATGAAATGGTGGAAGGAGATGGATTTGAACCATCGAACCCGAAGGAACAGATTTACAGTCTGCCGCGTTTGGCCACTTCGCTATCCTTCCAGTCACTAAGAAAATATTCTTTCTCGAAAGACATAATTGATTTTATCATAAAAAATATGTTTTGTGAACACTTTTTTTGCACTTTTTTAATAAATTTGTCACTTTTTTTGATTTTTTATAATTTGTTTATAGGAATTATATACTTCTTCTATAACATTATCCCACGTTTTATATAAATCTTTATAAGCATTTTCTTTGACTTTATTATATAATTTTTTATCATTAATTACTTCATATATCTTAGAAGAAAAATCCTCTTTTGTGGGAGCTGAAATAAAACCATTAATATTATTAGTTACTGTAGTACTTGTTGCAGTATTTTCAATAAATATAGTTGGTGTTTTTTGAGAGGCTGCTTCAATTTGAACTATCGATGATGCATCATAAACTGAAGGAAATAAAAATAAATCTGCGCGATGATAATAATAGGCTAAAATTTTTCTATCTGTAACTTTACCACACATAATTACACTCTCTTGAAGATTATTTTTATTTATATATTCTTTTAATTCTTTTTCATCTTGACCACAACCTACAAAAAGCATTTTAAATTTTAAACCTGGATAATTTTCTTTTAAAATTTTAAGCGAATCTACAATAAAAAAAATATTTTTTAATTTATTTATTCTTCCAACAAATAAGAAAACTTTTTCATTAGGTTTAATATTATACTTTTTATTAATATAATCTTCTGCATTTTTTTTATCCTTAACTGGTAACATTTCAGTAGCATTATTCATTACTTTTGGCATTGTTTTATAGTGATAATCTTTATAATAAATTCTTGCAACTTCATTATTTACAGCCCAACATTCATCACACTTATTAAATAATTTTATTAAATTATAAGTTAATATTGTAGCTATTTTTTCAGATTTTACTGCTCTTAAAAAATCTAATTTAAATTGGCTATGCATTGTTGCAATACATGGGACATTATGTTTCAAAGCATATTTTAATCCTGCATTACCTATTGAAAAAGGTGAATGAATATGTATTAAATCAATATTATATTTATCTAATATATTAGAAAAATTTTTATCAAATTTGGGAAGTGCTAGAGAATAATCTAAGAAAGGAACTTTAATTGATTTACAACGTACTACTTTATATGAAAGATTTTCATCATCAAACTTTTTATTAGAATAATCCGGAACAAAAACAACTACATTTGCATATTTTCTAAGTCTTTTTGCATAATTATCAACAACCATTGTAACTCCATCTGACATTGGAAAAAAAGAATCATTAAATAGTCCTATTGTTATTTTTTTATTCATATTTGCTTAAATCCTTTCAATATTTTTATATAATTATATCAAGATAATTTTTATGTTTCAACAACATGAAATATACATCGATTATTTTCAGTTTATAAATTTTCTGTTTATCATCTTCAAAATAATTTACATTCAAAAATGCTAAAAAATCATAATATCAAATAATATGTATTTATTTAATTATATAAAAAAGCACATCTAATATAGATGCGCAAATATTAACATAAATGGTGCCGACAGAGGGAGTCGAACCCCCAACCTACTGATTACAAGTCAGTTGCGCTACCAGTTACGCTATGTCGGCATTTAATGGTGGGCGATATAGGACTCGAACCTATGACCCCCTGCTTGTAAGGCAGATGCTCTAACCAACTGAGCTAATCGCCCATTATGCCACTTTTTTCGTTTGACAATATTGATTATACTATATAAAATAAACACTTGCAAGTAAAAAAATGATTATTTTTATTTTTTTTAATATAAAAGTCCTTCAGAAATAGCAAAAGGTAAAAAATGATCTCTAATTGCTGATGATAAATTATATTTAATTTCCCCTACTTTATAAAAATGATATCCAATTATTTCTTGATTTGTAAATAACGCTTTATCAATTTTTTTATTACATAAAAATATTGTCATTATTATATCAAGTTCTGGATCACTAGCAGCACATTCTTTAAAACAAAAAACAGGCTTTAAATCTTCTTCTTGCACTACAAATCCATTATGAAACTCTTCTTTTACTTCCCTAATAGCGGCCTCAACTTCTGTTTCATCGTTTTCAACTCCACCACCAATTAATGTCCATATATTACTTTTACTGCTTCTTACGCTTTTTACAATTAATAATTTTCCATTTTCAATAAAAGCTATACCTACTACTTTTTTTATTTTATTCATCTTTTCACCACTATTTTAGTATACTATTAATTTATTTTATAATAAAGTTATGATTTTTTTATTTACATAAAATTGTAAATTTGATATATTAATTTCAAGCATGATATGAGGAAAGGAACCTTATGTCAATTAACTTAGATGAATATCAATTAAAAGTAGTAAATGAAAAATGCCACACCCTAGTAATTGCTGGACCTGGTAGTGGAAAAAGTACAACCATTGCTCAAAAAGTATTAAAATTATTAGAAAATAATGTTAGTGAAAATGAGATACTTCTTATCTCATTTACAAATAAAAGTGTAGAAGATTTAAAAAAGAAACTTGGTAATAATATATTTATTACAACCTTTCATCGTTTAGCAATTGATATTTTAAAATATAATAATATTGAATATCAAATTTGTGATGAAAATCTTTTAGATTACATAATTGATGAATATTTGATAACTATTAAAGATAAAGATAAATTATGTAGATATTTAAATATTATTAGTCTTAATAAAAATAAAAATGAATATATATCACTTAAAAAATTAATTAAAACTTTTATTAATTTATACAAAACAAATAATCATAATATAAATGATTTAAAAAATATAACTACTGAATATCATGATAAATATTTAATTAAAATAATTTTAGATATATTTTATATTTATGAAGAAGAAAAAAATAGTACTAAATCACTTGATTTTGATGATTTAATTATTTATGCTACTACTCTACTAAAAAAGAATTATAATTATAAAAAATTTAAATATATTATAATTGACGAATTTCAAGATACATCTCTTATTAGATTTAATCTAGCAAAAACAATAATTGATAATACTGGGGCAATTCTTACAGCAGTTGGTGATGATGCCCAAAGTATTTATCATTTTTCAGGTTGTGATTTATTCATTTTTTTAAATTTAAATAATTATTTTAGTAATATTAAAACATTAAAACTTGTTAATACTTATCGATTTAGTCAAGAGCTTATTAATATAACTGCTAATTTTATTAATAAAAATCCTTATCAGCTTGATAAAAGTATGCATGGAAGTTTTAATGAAAAACATCCTATTGAAATAATTTATTACTTAAAACCTATAATTAAATTTAAAAAATTAATAGAAAACTTATATGATAAAGATATATTAATACTAGGTAGAAATCAAAAAGATATTTATGAATATATTGATAAAGATTTTTTACTTAATAAAGATGAATTAATTTATAAAGATAAAAAATTTAAATATTTAACCATTCATAGTGCTAAAGGACTTGAATCAGATTATGTAATTATTCTAAATGTATCAAATAAAACTTTAGGAATTCCAAATAAAATTGAAAATCATCAAATACTTTCATATGTAAGTAGTGATGTAGATAACTTCCCTTATGCCGAAGAACGAAGAGTATTTTTTGTTGCATTAACAAGATGTAAATATAAAACATTTTTAATGGTACCCAAAGATAATCCTTCAATTTTTATTAAAGAAATTAAAAAAATGCTTTAAAAAAAGACTTTTTTTAGTCTTCTTTATAATTTTCAATAATATTTAAACAAAATTTTGTATAAGCAATTGACATATAAGGAGAAAGCCAAACGTATAAAATGCCTAATGTAAATGTTCCTAAAACTATCCATCCTATAAAACTCAATCCAAATACTAAAGCATCTAATTTATGACCATTCATCATTTTTCTACTTAAACTTAAAGTATCAGTAATACTTAAATCTTCCCTTTGAACTAGTAAATATGGTACTAACATATAAGAAAAAGTAAGATAAATTCCAGGTATAATAAATAATATAAAACCAAGACAAATTATAATACCCTCAAGTAAAAGCGTGCCAGTAACCTTTAAAAAATTCTTATAATGATTAAATAAATCATTTATAGCAAAATCTTTATCATTTACAAAATTAATCATAAAGTTTACTAAACCAATACTTAATGGTAATAATAAAATTTCCAATAAATATCCTATAAATCCGATATCAGGGTTATGAAAAAATAAACAAAAAATAAATTCAAGACCTAAAGTAGCCGCCATTGCTACTAAAGCTATTTTCCAAAAATCCCATAAACGTCCCTTAATTTTTTCTTTTGCAAAATTTTTAATTTCTATTCTATTCATACATACACCTCTTAATATTATAATAATACAATTTTTATAAAAAAAAAATAATAATTTTTTATTAATTTTTTGAAAGTTCAATTATTAAATCAAAATTATCATCATTTGCCATAATATTTTTCTTTATTTCTCCACATTTTTGACACTTATAAATTATTTTATACGAATCTTTAAATTTTTCTATACCAATTGGTTTTAATAATCCCTTACATTCATTTTCCCTATCACCTGGAAAAATATCCACATGTTTACTATAAAGACAAACTGGGCAATGATCTCTTGCTGTATAGCCTAAAATATCTACATTATTATGACAATTTTCACATATAAATTTTTCATCAATCATTGTAAATTTTTTTTTCATAAAATAATTATAGCATATTGTTTTTTATTTATCGATATAATTTAATATAGGATGTGAAATATGTTAATACAACTTATAAATATTATTAAAAGTATGTTATTTTTTACAGGAAGTTATTCAAATAATGTTTTTTTGGAACCCTTAAATCCTGAAGATGAAGAAAAATATGTTAAATTGATGCTTGAAGGTGATAATGAAGCAAGAAATAAACTTATTGAACATAATTTAAGACTCGTTGCTCATATTGTAAAAAAATTTGATACGAAAGAAAACATGACAGATGATTTAATTTCTATTGGAACAATTGGTTTAATTAAAGGAATTGATACATATAAAAATAATAAAAAAACTAAAATTACTACATATGCCGCTAGATGTATTCAAAATGAAATTTTAATGTATTTTCGTGGAAATAAAAAAAGTAATAATGATGTCTATCTATCAGATTCAATTGGTTATGATAAAGAAGGAAATGAAGTTAGTTTAATTGATGTTATTCAAGACAAAGAAATTGATTTAATTGATTATTTAACAAAAAAAGATAATATAACACTTTTAAAAAAATATTTATTAAAATTAAATCCTCGTGAAAAAGAAATTATAATTAAAAGATATGGTTTAAATAATGAAAAGGAAAAAACTCAAAAAGAAATTGCTAAAGAATTAAATATTTCAAGAAGTTATGTTTCACGAATTGAAAAAAGAGCATTAACTAAAATATTAAAAGAATTTATAAAAAATAAAAAGACTTTATTTGAGTTTAGGTAAAAATAACTCTTGACATAAAAAAATTAGAGATTGTTAATA
>JBJFGY010000080.1:0-7610 GCA_051893155.1 Bacilli bacterium | reverse complement strand
TACTATAATATCGCCATCACTATTTTTATATATAATTAAGTTATTATCTTCCATAACTATTATTCCTTTCTGTAGTATATCATTACTCATTTTTACCTATCATTTTTTATTAAAAATTAAATTTAACATTTTATCAATATAAATATATTTTACTTTATTTTTTAATTCTAATCTAGTAATATCAGTTAAATTTATTATTTTAAAGTTTTTTTATACAAAGTTTATTTTTAACTTTCATTTTATTTAAAATATTTTATTACAAATGTTGAACCTTTGTCATTAGATTCTACGTTAATCGTGCCATTATCTTTTTTTATAATTGTTTTAGCAAGTGATAATCCTATACCTATACTATCTATTGTAGCATTTTTTCCTTTATAAAATCTTTCAAAAATATGTGGTAAATCATCTTTATCAATTCCTACTCCATGATCTTTTATTGTAATTTTTGAATATACTTTATTATCTTCGGTAATAACAATTACTTCTGAATTTTTTCTAGAATGCTCTATACAATTTTTTAATATATTACTAATTGCTTCAACTTGCCATTTGAAATCACATTTAATAACGGGATTACTTTTAATTTTTAAATTAACAACAACATTTCTTAAATCACTTAACATAGACACATTTTTAATTGCCTCATTTACTAGTTTCTTTATTTCTATTTCTTCTTCTATAAAAGTAATAGTATTTGTATCTAATTTTGATAATTTTAATAATGATTGCACTAAAAAATTTATACTATTTATTTCTCTTTTAATATCTTTAATGAAATCTTCTCTTATATTTTTATCCATGTCTGGTTCATCAATTAGATTATCTAATATAATTAAAATAGATGTAAGAGGAGTTTTTAATTGATGAGAAATATCAGATAAAGAATCTTTTAATTCTAATTTTTCTTTATTTGAATTTTCAGCTGCTTCTTTTAACATTATCGTAGTTTTATATATTTCATTTTTTAAGATTGATAACTCATCTTCTGACATATCATCTAGTTCTAACTTATAATTTCTCCTATTAATTTGCTCTATACATTTTGTTATTTTGTTTATTTCTTTATCTTTTTTCTTATTAAATTTTAAAAATATTAAAAGCATTAATAATATAGTTATTATATAAAATAATACATTAATAGTTATAAATAAATAATATGATTTTTGATTATTTTTAAGTATTGAATCATTTTGGATATCTATACTATATTTTTTAAAAACTTCATCATTTTCTTTGTCACTACTAATAACATCAATAATTTCTTCTTCAGTTATATTAGGATATTTTTCTTCTATTTTATTTACTATAGAAGATATTTTTTTATTAAAGTTTTTATTATATATATGATATTCATATATATTTATTGTTAGGAACACTGTTAATAGAAATATAAATAAAATAGTAATACATAATAATAATTTTTTTAATTTTACTTTATTTTTCATCATCAATTCTATATCCTAAACCTTTTACAGTGAAAATTATATTTGTTCCTAACTTTTCTCTAATTCTTTTAAAATATACTGTTATTGTATGGTCATCAACATCATTTCCAGTATTATCCCAAATCATATCTAAAATAGTATTTCTAGTTACAACTTTGCCAATATTTATAAAAAGCAAACTTAATAGTTTTATTTCTAAAGAAGTTAAATCTACTTTTTTATTATTTTTATATACAATCATTTTATCTGTATCAAATTTAATATCTTTAATAGTAATGATACTTTGTTTTTTATTTCTTAAAAATATCTTATTTATTCTTGCTAATAATTCTTTTGTACTGAAAGGTTTAGTAATATAATCTTCGGCTCCAATATTTAATCCTTTTACAATATCATCTTCATCATCTTTTGCTGTTAAAAATATAGTTGGAATATTTAATTTTTTAATATTATTTTCAAATAGTTTAAAACCATCACCATCTGGTAATGTTATATCTAATATAATTAAATCTAATTTTGGATTATCTAATAAATATCTTTGAGTTTCTTGAATATTAGTTTTATAAATTAAATTATAATTATTTTTTTCAAAAGAATACTTTAAACCTTTTATAATAATTTGACTATCTTCCACTAATAAAATATTCATTGTATTACTCCTTTCTTTTATATATTATATCATAAGAAAAGGGCATTCGCCCTTTGATTTAAATATTTTCATTTCTCATTGTTTCAATAGTATTTTCTTTATTAATTTTATTCATTGAATATTTCATTAAAATTGTTATTAATAAATATACTACAACAATTGATATAATAATTGCTAAAATTGGTAATTTAAATGGTAAGTTACTTTCTTCAATCATATAATGATAAATCAAATATGATAAACAAATACCAATTGGAATACCAATAAGTAATGATTTAGCGCCTATAAAAATGCTATCCAATCTTATCATCTTTTTAAATTCTTTACTTGTCATACCTATTGATTTTAGCATTGCAAATTCTTGTTTACGAAGATTCATATTTGTTGTAATTGTATTAAATATATTAGTAATACCTATTAAAGAAATTACAATTATAAAGCCATATAAGAATATTGCTAACAAAGTAAATAAGTTATTCATCATTTTAGCTTGCTCATTTATATTTTGTAAATTATATTCTTCATTTTGTAACATTTCATCTATATCATCTTGTAATTTATCAGGATTATTTGATTGATAATATATTGAAAAACTTTTGTTTTCTCTTTTTATTTCATTAAACATTTTATCTGAAACTACTAAGTAATTTTCAAAAACTACATTTCCAAATGGTTTTTTATCAGTGATAGTTCCAATTTGAATATTAACATTTTCTTTTGAATAATCATTATATAAAGACAAAATATCTCCATTTTTATAATCATACTCTGTTACATAAATTGATTTATTCTTTCCAGTTTTTTCATCATATTTTTCTAATTCTATTTTATTAGAAACAAAAATTGCTTTATTTTGATATTCAGCATAATTTAAATGTAATTCATCTAAATATTTTTTATATTGAAAATCACCAATTGTTAAAATATCTATTGTTGTATCTTTATTTATATAATCTTTATCTAATTTATTTAATGAAATATATTCTTCATTATACTTAGGATTTTTTAATTTAAGATAATTATATTTATATACAGCATAGTTTTCTATATTATTTAAATACAGAGTTTCCATAAATTTATTTTCTTTTTCTTCACTATAAACATTTAATGAAAGATTATAATCATAAGTCTTAATTTCCATTTTTACTGAATTAAATGCCTCACTAATAAAATAAGATAATCCAATAAATACTGCTACAGAAACAATTATTGAAATAATTGTTGTTCTATATTTCTTTTTATTTCTTTTAAAATTTTTATACGAAATTTGTCCTCCTATTCCAAAGAGTTTATTTATTATTTTTGGACTATTAATTTTTTTAGACTTAATTTTTATATTAGCGCTATTTCGAATAGAATTAATAGGACTTACAATTGAAGCTTTTCTTGCACCTTTTAATGCAGATAAATAAATAGTAATTATTCCTAGTATGATAGCCACTGCAATAGCAATCCAAGATATACTAAAAACAAGAACTAATTCATTTGACATCATATCTTTTAAAAGTAGATTACAAACTATTATAAGTATATATGAAGCAATTAATCCAAATAATATACCTAAAGGTATTCCAATAAGACCTAATATTGTTCCTTCATAATAAACATTTCTTTTTATCTGTTTCTTTGTTGCTCCAATGCTTCTTAACATACCATATTGTTTTATTTTTTCAGTAATAGAAATATCAAAACTGTTTTTAATACAAAATACAGACGTTATAACTATTATTACACAAACAATTAGGACAGTAATGCCTAAACCACCTGTAGTATCGTCATCTAATGGATTATTTTCTAACATAATTAGGTAACCATTTATATCGAATCGATATTTGGCTTTTGATAATTCTTCTATAAATTTATCATATTCTTTTTCTTCAGATTCAGTAAAATTATGAGTATATCCTTTTACAAAAATTTTTTCATCTACTTGTAAAATATTAGCTGTAACATTTAAATAATTTTTAGAACCATATTTATTAAATTTTGCATAAACATCTACATTATCATTTATTTTATCTTTATCCAAATATGTAATGAAGGTATATCCAGGAGCTTCATAATTTTCTATATTAGATGCAGGTCTTTCAATAATACCCACGATTTTATAAGTTTTTGTAGTAGTTTCTACGATATCTTCTTTTATACCTTTAATAAATGGATTATATTGTTTAAGTTCTACTTGCTCTTCGTTAATTCTTTTACCAACATCTAAGGTAATTACATCACCTATTTTTAAATCTACTCTACCATTTGTTTTTAAATGATTAGGTATTATTATTTCATTTTCATTTTTAGGCATTCTTCCTTCAATTAATTTAATTGATAAATTTTCTAACGCATCAGTAGTAAATCCTTTAATAAATGCATAAGGTTTATATTCATTTTTTGAATCACTTAGTTTAGCATAGCCAATATTATTTGTTAAATATAATTTTTCTACACCTTTATTTTTTTCTATTTTATAAATATCATTTTTATTTACATCATAAAACACAACATGAAAGTTTCCTTTATGATAGGTTTCAAAATTTATAAGTGATTTTATTGCACTTGAATACATTGTTGCTACAGCTGTAATAAGTGCAACTGATAGCATTATTCCTATAATAGTTACTATCGTTCTTTTTTTATTTAATTTCAAATTTTTTATGGTTAATTTGTTAAGTAAGTTCATATTATACCTCCGGGGCAATTTTTCCATCTTCAATTTTAATAATCCTATCAGCAATTTTTGCAATTTCCATATTATGAGTTATCATTATTATTGTTTGCTTTAATTCTTTATTTGATTTTTTTAATAAAGCAACTATTTCATCGCTTGATTTACTATCAAGATTTCCTGTAGGCTCATCCGCTAAAATAATTGTAGGATTTGTTATCAAAGCTCTACCTATGCTTGCTTTTTGTTGTTGTCCTCCTGATAATTCATTTGGAAGATGATTTCTTCTTTTTTCTAATCCTAATAAATTTAGCATTTCATTAAGTCTTTCTTTATCTATTTGTCTATTATCTAGTGATAATGGAAGAGTAATATTTTCCTCAACATTCAATATTGGAATTAAATTATAAAATTGATATATTAATCCAACTTGTCTTCTTCTAAATATTGCAAGTTTATCATCATTAAATGCAAATATATCTTTTCCATCAATAAAAACCTTTCCTTTTGTTGGTCTATCTACGCCTCCTATTAAATGTAATAAAGTCGATTTACCACTTCCAGAAGCTCCAACTATAGCAACAAATTCTCCTTTTTCAACTGAAAAAGAAACATTGTCTAATGCTATTACTTTGGTAGCATCTTTTCCATAAATTTTAGTTAAATTTTCAACTCTTAAAATTTCCACAAATAAAAACTCCTTTCTTTTTATAAATACATTATATAATAATCAAAGTTACAACTAAGTTACATTTTAAATTTTTTTATCATTTAAATTATTTATTTTTCTAATAAATACAACTAAAGGCTATTCTTACTAAATAGCCTTTTTAAACATTATTTCTTTTTGTATTAAATAATTCTTTTTTAAGTCTAATAATCCTACTTCATATCATTTAAATATTTTGATAGTTCATCAACATCTTTACTTTTATGTATAATAATTTGTCTATTATAAAAAATATTATAATCTTTATTCAGCATTTTTTAAATTATCTAGTTCTTCTTGTAAATCATATAATTTTTGATTTAAATCTGCATTATTTGTTTCTAATTCAATAATTTTATTTTCATAATAATTTATTGTTTCATCATATTGTTTTCTTTTTTCATAAAAGTTTTTACTATTATTCTTTAGTTTTTCTATATTTGTTTTATTTGTATAAATAGTTATTTTTTCTATATTATTATTAACTGAAATAATTTTTTTATCATTAATATTTTCAAAAAACTCTCTAGCAACTTTTATTGGATTTTTACAACTTACCCAAGTTTCAATATTATTATAATCATTATTATAATGTTCTTCTACATCACACAATTTATTAATTGTATATTCGATTTTTAAGTTATTAATATTTTCCTCAACATAATTAATTTCTAAATCATTATATGAATTAACAAATAAATCATCTTGCATTTCATGTCCAGTAGTTTGCATTTTTAACATTTTACTATTATCTTCTGATATTTCAAAAGATAATGATCCAATAAATATTAATCCACATCCAATTCCAAATACTATTAAAGAAATTATAAAACTCCAAATTATTTTCTTTTTATCACTTTTTCTATTAAAAATAAAGTTTAATATTAAAAGTAATACTATTATTGTGATAACTGAAAAAGATAATAATACTATAAGTAATCCAATAAAGAAAAATCCTGTTTTATATGTTAAAAATGAAATTATAAATGTACCAAATAAGCAAATTAGTATAAATGCGATTAATAAAGCAAAACATAATAAGAAAAATTTTATTATATAAATAATTATTTTAAATAACCCATTTATAAATCTATATTCACTATGTTTTGGATCGCGAATAATTATTTTATTTTCATTCTTTTTAAATAATATTTTATTATTTTTATCTATTTCTATTTCTGATATTGATTTTTCTTTAGATGTATCATCACTATTTTCTCTTTCAATATTAATATCTTGTTTTAATTTATCAAAATAATCTAAATATCTAGTTTTAAATATATGAGTTAATATTATAATTGAAGAAATTATACAAAAGATGATAAATATAGATTCTAAAATACTTGTAATAAATAAGTAAGCATTATCAGGTAAAAAACTTAAAATACTTGCAAATAAATAATTTAGAGAAGAAACTATAATAAGTGAAATAAAAAATAATATTGTAATTACAACTATTTGTTCAAATAAACATTTCATTTTACTTTTAAAATTCATATTACTAAACAAATTTATAGTATCTGTTATAAATTTAAGAAAATCATCTATTAAACTATTAATTTTCTTTTTACTTTCTTCCTCACCTTTTACTTCTTTTATATCTTTATGTAATAAATCATCAATATTTAAATTAAATTTATTACATAAAGCTATTATTTTTTCCATTTCTGGATATGCTACAGCAGATTCCCACTTGGATATTGCTTGCCTAGATACTCCTAGTTCATCGGCTAATTGTTCTTGTGAAAGATTATGTTCCTTTCTAATTCTTTTTAGATTTTCCGAAAATTGATTATTCATTTTTCCCTCCTTTTCACAAACATTTTATAATTTTCTACTGGTAGCAAGCCACCACTTTTAGGTTGTTTTTTGTAGAAAGTTAGTTGCATTTAGAATATTTTACCATAAAAATATGAATACGAAAGAAAAAAATTATAATTAAATATTTAAAAGGAAATAGCAGTTATAAAATGTATATAAATATATAGTTGAAGTTGAAATATAATTAAAAAATCCGTATTATTCTTTTAAAAAAATTATTAACTTCATATAATAATAATGCAAATGGAAAATTATTTAGTTTTATGTTAGTAAAATAGAATAAATTTTATGAATATCATGAAATAATGTAAAAAAAGAAGA
>JBJFGY010000079.1:0-7697 GCA_051893155.1 Bacilli bacterium | reverse complement strand
TTCTTCTTTTTTTACATTATTTCATGATATTCATAAAATTTATTCTATTTTACTATAGTAAAATTTACAATATTTTTTTTTCGTGATATAATTTATAAAATGGAGGAAGTATGAAATTCATTGAGTTTAAAGATGTAACAAAAACATATAGCAATGGTATAACAGCTTGTGCAGATATTTCTGTGCAAATTGAAAAGGGTGAATTTGTTTTTGTTATTGGACTTACTGCAAGTGGAAAATCAACATTTATTAAAATGTTATATAGAGAAGAAAAACCAACAAAAGGAACTGTTATGGTAGGTGGAGTAAATGTTGGAAAACTTCGTAATAGAAAAGTTTATAAATATCGTAGAAAAGTGGGAATTGTTTTTCAAGATTTCAAATTATTACCTAATCTAACTGTATATGAAAATGTTGCTTTTGCATTAGAATGTGTTGGAGCAAAGGCATCTGAAATTAGACCTAAAGTATTAAAGGCTTTAGAAAGAGTAGGACTAAAAGATAAAGTAAGAAGTTTTCCTAAGGAACTTTCAGGTGGTGAAATGCAAAGAGTTTGTATTGCAAGAGCTATTGTAAATGAACCAAAATTACTTATTTGTGATGAACCAACAGGTAATTTAGATCCAACAACAAGTAAAGAAATTGTAGATGTTATATCAAATATTAATAATGATCTTGGAACAACAGTTATAATGGCAACACACGATAAAGACATAGTAAATAGAATGAAGAAAAGGGTTTTAGTTATTAACAATGGTATGCTTGTTGGAGATTATAAGAAAGGAAGTTATAAGTCAAGTGAAAGCATGTAGAATTTTAGGACGAAGCATTAGAGATGCAGTAAAAAGTATAATACGTAATTTTTCACTTTCTATGGCAAGTATTCTTTGTGATATGATAACTCTTATAATAGTTTCCGTTGCAATTATCATCGCCTGTAATGTTAATAATGCAACAAAATCAATTGAAAGTGAAATGAATATAGTTGTTTATTTTAACAAAAATGTAACTGATGAAGATAGCAATAATGCTTTTTTAGAAATTAAAAATATTGATGGAGTTAGTAAAGCAGTATATAAAAGTAAAGATGAATGGAAAACGGAAATGAGTGGTTATTCTGATACTTTTGATACAATGCTTAATTATTTATCAGATAACCCTTTAATGAATAGTTGCGTTGTATATGTAGATGATATTAAAGAAATTAGTGAAGTAGCAGAGAAAATTAAAAGTATTTCAAATGTCGAAGTTGTAAAATATGGTGAATCTATGGTAGAAGAAATTGTTTCTGCGTTTGATTTAATTCAAAAAATAACTATAGGAATTGTAATTGCACTTGTATTAGTTACAGTGTTCTTAATATCAAATACAATTAAGTTAACAATTTATTCACGAAAAAATGAAATTGAAATTATGAGATTAGTTGGTGCAAGTAATACTACTATTAAATTACCATTTTTATTTGAAGGTTTATTTTTAGGCCTTATTGGTTCGATTATTCCTGTTTGTATAACTATATATGGTTATGTTATTTTATACAATATAATGCATGGTTATATGTTTTCTGAAACATTAAATTTAATAAAACCATATAATTTTGTATTCTACATTTCTGGAATAATTGTTCTTTTAGGGGCTGTTGTTGGTATGTTTGGTAGTACAAACTCAGTAAGGAAGTATTTGAAAGTATGAAAAAGTTTATAAAAATAATATTAGTTTTAATCGTAATATTTTCTCCTAATTTTAAGGCTGATGCTGCAGCAAATACACTTGCTGATTTAAAAAAAGAACTACAAGAGCTGAAATATGAAAAAGCCCAAAATGATGCTGCTAAAAATAAAACGCAATCAGAAATTAATGCAGAAAATAGTAAAATATCTAGTGCTCATAATGAGGTTGAAAAAGCAGAGCAGGATATAAATCAGGCAAAAATACAAATTGAAAATTCAACAAAAGAGATTGAAGAAATGAAACAAAAAGCGGAAGATATGCTTGTATTTTATCAACTTATCAATAATGAAGATTCTTTTTTGGATTTTATTGGTGGAGCTAGTAATGCTACCGATGTAGTTATGAGAGCTGATGCAATTAGTCAAATAATTGAATATACTCAAAATGAATTAAAAAAGATGCAATCTTTAATTGAAGAAAATCAAGAATTACAAGTAAATTTAGTAAAAAAGCAAAATGATTTAGAAGAAAAAATTAAAGAATACGAAAGTAGTTTAGCTTCTTTAAAAAATGATTTATCTTCACTTGTTGAAGTAACTCTTGATATTTCTCAGCAAATAACAGCACAAGAAAAACTTATTAAATACTATGAAGATATTGGATGTAAAGATAGCGATTTATTATCAAAATGTGTAGATGTTGCTAATAGTTCTAAATTTTTAAGGCCAACTGATCGTGGATATATTTCCTCTGGATTTGGTTGGAGATCATTTTATTTAAATGGAAAACCCTATTCAGATTATCATCCTGCAAATGATATAGCGGGAAATGCTGGTGGAACGCCAGTTTATGCTACGGCTGCCGGTACTGTAGCTGCAGTTATTTCTAAAGCTAGTTGTGGAGGAAATCAAGTATATATTCATGTTCGAGTTCAAGGCGTTGCATATACATTAACATTTGCACATCTAATGGATGTATATGTAAAAGTTGGAGATGTTGTAACTCAGCAAACGGTAATTGGTACAGTTGGTGGTGGTGGTAAAACACTAAAAGTAAACGGTGGTTGGGATACATGTTCAACTGGTTATCATTTACATTATGCTGTAACTAAAGGATTTTATCTTGGTGGTGGTTCTGAAGGTTATTCAAGTTACAGTAAATATGTTTCAAATAGTATTCAGCCACCTAATTTACCAGCCTATGGTAAATGGTATTATTCAAGGTATTAATGAAAATTATTATAATTATTTTAATATTATTTTCTTTGTCTAGTTGTAAAAAAGATGAAACATTAATAATAAGTAACAATGCCACTACACAAGAAACTGAAATAGTTAATGAAGTTGAAGAATATATTGACGATAATCCTTTAAACATTTCACTTTATTTAGAAAACAGTTTAGGATTTGAAAGACTTAATAATGAGATTGAACTTTCGTGGGTTTCCAAAAAAGATATAATTGTTTTATGCACTTTTTATTCAAATGATGAATTTATAAAACTAGATTTTTATCAAAATATTTGGAAAAATTATGCAAGTAATATTGAAAATATTAATAATTATAAAATAGGTTGGGAAATTTCTTTTGATACTACTGAAGGAAGAATACATAAAACGATTCATTTTCCAAAAGATACAATCGATTTTTATGATTATCTTGAAATATACTTATATGATAGTTTAAATCAAGAAATTGGAGCGTGGTATTCACATTTACTGGATGAACAAATTAATGATAATACATTACTTACAACTATTAAATTAACTTGTGGAAATAAATGTAATGAAATAACATCCGATATATATGTAAAAGTATTTTCATATAATGGAAATGATGATTTTGATGATTACGGCTTTTATCGAGGTAGTAGTTATAGTAATCTAATTATAAAAAAAAGCAATCAATAATTTGACTGCTTTTTTAAAAATTTATTATGAATTAATTGTTATCTTAATTTTTTCATGTTATAATTATAATAAACATAAGGAGTAAAATGTGAACAATAATAATGATTTTATAATGGATACAAATGATTATGAAGATCAAAAAAAAATTATTGAAGAAGAAAAAAAACAAGATAAAAAAATTAAAAATAATATTATATTATCTTGTAGTTTTTTAGTTTTTATAATAATAATTATTATACTTAGTTATTTTGTTTTTTACTTTTATAAAACTTATGATGGTAGTTTTTCAGATGGTTTTAATAAATGTAAATTTATAAATATTAAACCAGAAAATAGTAAAGTGCCTTTTGTAAATATTTCAAATGGTGATAGTTGTATACCTCTTTATAATATTGACTATTTTCAAAATGGAAGACCATATTTTAACATTGATTTATTTGGGAATCAAACAAAGTTATATAATGAAAAAAATGTATTGAATTCAAATGGATTATGCATTATTAATTGTGATGTAGATAATGATGGATGGCCAGATTATAATATTGATCTAAATGGTGATGGTATAGTTGATTTAAATATTATATTAAACTATAACAAAAAAAATTATTGTGACTTAAATTGTGATCTAGATAAAGATATGCTACCTGATACAAATATTGATATTGATGATGATGGCAAAGCTGATATAAACATTACTGATAATGATTATACTAAACCAAAATACAATATTGATTATAAAGGAAATAGAGTTGCAATATTTAATGTAAATGATGGAAATGGTAATATTACAAATAGAATAAATCAATTTGATAATAATGGTGTATGTCAAAAAAATTGTGATATAGATAATGATGGATGGCCAGATTATAATATTGATTTAGGAGATGGCATATTAATTAACAAGTTAATTAATTCAAATGATACTAAAAATGTAGAATATAATAAAGGAAAAAATATTGACTGGAAATGTAGAATAGATAATGATTGTAAAATAAATACCTATAGCATGCAAAATACATATATTAATATTGATATTGATGGTGATGGCAAAGCAGATGTAAATATTTCATATGATGATGGAAAGACTATTACAAATGAAATAAATAAAAAAAATAATAATAATGAAATATTAAATTATGATATAGATAATGATGGATTTCCTGAGTATAATATTGATTTAAATAATGATGGAATAGCTGACATAAATATAATAGATAAAAACAATAAATGTATAAAAAATTGCGATATGAATAATGATGGAATACCTGATTATTTAATATATATAAACAATAATATTATTATAGTGGGAATTGATACTGATTATGATGGTAAATGCGATGTAAATTGTGATATTAATTATGATTTATTTCCTGATTTAAATATTGATATAGATGATGATAATATACCAGACATTAATATTGATTTTGATAAAGATGGTAAAGCTGATTTTAATATTGATACAAATAATGATGGAATACCCGATATAAATATTGATGTATATGGACTTGGAATTTGTAATTTTAATTGTAAAATGAGTGACGGTACCATTATTAATATGGTTGATAATTCTAATAATTGTATAAAAAATTGTGATACAAATAAAGATGGAATGCCAAATATCAATGTTGATATTGATAATAATGGAATTTGCGATTTTAATTGTAATAATGGAACTGAAAAAATTGATAGTGATAATAATTATTATGAAGATGATAAATATAAAAATGAAAAAAATATTTTAGAAATTGCTGAAGGAGTAGATAGTAATTTATATGTATATAATCCTTTAGAAATTCTATCATATGATATTGAACCTGGTTGGAATGAAACATATGTCTTAAAAATAAAAAATAATTCTAATTATGCAGTAGCATATAAAATTTTATGGAAAAATGTTTTCAATGATTTTTCAAATATTAATAATTTAGATTATTTTATTACAAGAAGTAATATATCATACTTAAATAATTTGAAAGCACCAAAAGAAAATATTTCTTTGGAAGATGAAGTGTTGATTAAAGATAATACAACAGTAAAATATGTCTTGCAGATGTCATGGAAAGAAACTGGAGAAAATCAAAATATAGATAGTGGTAAAACATTTAGAGGACAATTTTATATAGAAACAATTCATTAAATGAAAGGAGAAAAAAATGGTAACTAAAAAAATGAAAATTAAGTCAATTATAAATTATATTTGCTCTGTTTTATCATGGACATTATTTTCAATTTTAATAGTTTGTGCTATATTACTGGCATATTATTTTGTTTCAATGAAGTTATATATTGCCAAAGGCGATAAATATAAACCATTTTTTTCGGTTTATACTATAGTAAGTCCAAGTATGGTTCCAACAATTAATGTTTATGATATTATAGTTAATAAAACAGTTAATAATCCTACCGATATACAAAAAAATGATATTATTACTTTTACATCAACTGGAGTTCTTTCAAATGGATTAACTGTAACTCATCGAGTACAAGATGTTACTACTAATGTGGAAACAAATGAATATGAGTATATTACTAAAGGAGATAATAATCTTATTGAAGATGATGCTCCGGCAAAATATAGTAATTTAATTGGCAAAGTTGTTTTGCGTTTTCCAGGACTAGGAAGGTTACAAGCATTTGTAGGAAGTAAATTTGGTTGGTTAGTTATTGTTATTATACCGGCATTAATTATTATTATTCAAGACATACTAAAATTAATTAAGGTTACTAAATATAAGAAAATTGCAGATGTTGAAAATGAACGTTTAGTAAATGAAATTGAAAATAAATAAAAATTGATGTTTTAAACACCAATTTTTTTTCTTTTTTGTTTATTAAACAAATTATCAACAAAAACCGCGGCTGAAGTGTTTCCTAATGCGTTTAACATTGTTGCTGGAGCATCAGTAATCGTAGCAATAATTGTTAAAATTGCAAGTGATTCAATTGGAAAACCTAAAAGTGAAATAATTAGCATTTCAGAAATTGTTCCTCCGCCAATTGGAACAGCACTAATTAGAAGAGTAGCGATTAGAGCAATTAATAATATTGATACCACATTTACAGGTTTATTAAAAAGATATACTAAAAACATTATTTTAAACACACTATCTATTATAGAACCATCTTTATGAAAACTAGTACCTAAAGATATTGTTGTATTAGCTACTTCATCTTTAATATCTAATTTTTTAGCACATTTTATATTAATTGGTATGCAGGCTGCTGATGAACAAGTACTTAAGGACGTTGCAATTACTGGTAAGGATTCTTTCCAAAATAATTTAATATCTTTATTACATAATAAAGATATTAACGAATAATAAATAAAAGCAAAAACAACAGAAATAATAGTGTAATATACAAATACTTTAATATAATCAGCTGTAATACTAATTCCAAGAGATCCAACCAATGATGCAAAATAAGCTCCAATACCAATTGGCGCATATTTCATAACAATTTTTAATATATTCATAATAATTTCATTTAAACTAATTAAATTGTCCAAAATTATTTTCCCTTTTTCTTTTGAAATATTAATTGCTATACCAAAAATTATTGAGAATAATATAATAGCTACTAAATTTTCTTTTGTTAATAATTTATTAAAATCATCAACTGAAATTAGATTAACAGTTTTTTCTAATAAGTTAATTTTTTCATTTTCAATGGTAGTTTCAGTAAGAGTTATAGTATTATTTTTATTGACAAATCGATATGAAAATGTTGCAATAACACCAACTAAAGCTGAGGTAATTGACATAATAACAAATACTATTACAATACTTTTAAATAGTTTTTTTAATTTTGTAGTATTTATTTTTCCTATTGAAGAAGAGATACTAGTAAAAATTATAGGTATTATAAGAATACATAATAAATTAATAAATAATTTACCAAATGGAGCCAAATAATTGGCTTTTTCTTTAAAAACAAGTCCAATAATAAGTCCAATTATAAGACTTAAAAATAAAATTAAAGTACTTTTATAACTTTTAATAAATTTTTTCATAATCCTCCTTTGTAAATGTTATTAAATTATGATAAAAAATATGATTTTTAATTTTTGAGTTTAGGTAAAAATAACTCTTGACATAAAAAAATTAGAGATTGTTAA
>JBJFGY010000078.1:0-7768 GCA_051893155.1 Bacilli bacterium | reverse complement strand
TAGAGAGAATTTTCAATTCCCTCCATTAATTTGTTAATTTATGATTTTATCCTGCCGTAATAACTTTTAAGTTTTTTTTTATATATCTTTTTGGTATAATATAAAGTGTTTACTTGCAAAAAATAAAAGTAGATAATATAATTTTTTAAAGAAAGAAGGATTAATATGGGAAGAGCATATGAAGTAAGAAAAGCTAGTATACAAAAAACTGGAGCAGCAAAAGGAAAAATATATACAACTTTTGCTAAAGAAATTTATTTAGCTGCCAAAAAAGGATCACCTGATCCAGATTCTAATATTGTTTTAAAAAGAATAATAGAAAAAGCAAAAAAACAAGAAGTTCCTACAGATATAATTAATAGAGCTATTGATAAAGCAAAAGGTATGGGTCAAGAAGAATACGAAGAAGTAATATATGAAGGATTTGGACCTGGAGCATCAACTTTAATTATTAAATGTTTAACTGATAATGTTAATCGTACAGTTGGTTTTGTAAGAGCAGCATTTAATAAAATTCATAAAAGTTTGGGTGTTAAAAATAGCGTAGCATATAATTATGATTATCTTGGTGTTATATCATTTAAATATGATAATAGTGAAGAAATACTTGATAAATTAATAGAAAATAATATTGAACCAATTGATTTTGAAGAAGAAAATGGTGTTATTACTATTTCTGTAAATCCAACAGATGAAAATAAATTAAAAGATGCTATTGAAAGCATTATACCTAATGTAGATTATTTATATGATGAAGTTGGTATGTTTGCAAAAGAAAAAGTTACTTTAGAAGGCGAAGATAAAGAAAAATTTGAACTTCTATTAAAAATGCTTAATGATGTAGAAGATGTTTCAAATATTTATCATAATGTGGAGTTATAATGTCATTTTTTAGCAAAATTAAAGAAAAATTTACTTCAAATAAAGATAAAAATGTTTCTGAAGAAGTAAAAAAATATGATGAAGGACTTGAAAAAACTAGAAATGAATTTGTTTCAAAATTAAGTTTACTTGGTATTAAATATACTAAAGTAAGTGATGAGTATTTTGATGAACTTGAAAAAATATTAATTTCTGCAGATATTGGTGTAAATACAGTTTTTAATTTTATGGATAAATTAAGAGCAAGAGTTAAAAAAGAAAATATTAGTGATACAAAATATTTAAATGAAGTAATTGTTGATGAACTTTTTATAATTTATGTAAATAATGAAAATTTAACAGATAAAATAAATTATAATGAAAATGGTCCCACTGTTATTCTCGTAGTTGGAGTAAATGGTGTTGGTAAAACAACTACAATTGCTAAACTTGCTTATAAATTTAAAAATATGGGTAAAAGTGTAATGATGGTTGCGGGTGATACCTTTAGAGCTGGTGCTACAGAGCAACTTAAAATTTGGTCTGAAAAAGTGGGAACTTCATTTTATGGTAAAGAAAATATTGATCCAGCAGGAGTAATATATGATGGAATATCTAAAGCAATTGAAAATAAGAATGATATTGTTTTAGTTGATACCGCAGGAAGACTTCAAAATAAAGTAAATCTTATGGCTGAACTTGAAAAAATTAATCGAGTAATTGGTAAATTAATTCCTAATGCACCTCATGAAACGCTTTTAGTAATAGATGCTACAACTGGTCAAAATGGTATTATGCAGGCAACTGAATTTAAAAAAATTACTAATATAACAGGTATTGTACTTACTAAACTTGATAGTACTGCTAAAGGGGGAATAGTTCTTGCAATCAAAGAAAGTGTTGTAATACCAGTTAAATTTATTGGCCTTGGAGAAAAAATGACTGATTTAGAAAACTTTGATATTGAAAACTATATATATGGTTTATTTAAGGATTTATTATAATGGAAAAATTTTTATATTATATTGAACTTTTTAATATTTATAAATGTTTATTTACCGAAAAAAAACAAGATATATTAGATTTATATTTTAATGAAAATTTATCTTTAAGTGAAATATCTAATTTAAAAAATGTTTCTAAAAGTTATGTTGGTAAAATCATTAATGAAAGTGAAAAAAAATTAGATTATTATGAAAATAATATAGGCTATTATAAATTATTAAAAAAAATGCAAAAATAAAAGGCTACTTAGATGTAACCTTTTTTATTGATTCTTTTTAGCTTCTTCAATAACTTTATTATAACTATCTATTACTTTTTTCCTTTCTTCATCACTAAACATATCATTTCTACAATATAATCTATAACCAAGTTCGGTATTATCATAAAGTATAAAATAGTTATCAGTTTCAGTATTTATCTTATTATATAAATAATCTGTATCTGCAACTAATATATGTGTAAAATTATATTTTTTAATAAATTCAAGAGCATCTAAAGAACCATGTTGTAAATCATAAAATTCTTTGAAAATATCTGCTTTACCATTATTTTTCTTTAGATAATATTCTGCTCTTGGATCAATGTAAGCTTTTAGTCCTCTAAATTCTACATAACCTCCATCATTAAATGAAGAATATACAGTGGCATCTTCTTTGTTTGTATATTTTAAAAGGGTATCAATTGCACCTTGCGCATTATGTTTTAAAGTAATAGTATCTTTACTAGTAATATAAACATAACCAAAACCAAAAATAACTAAACATGCAAAACAAATAAATATTATATTAATTATTTTTTGAACTGGTTGAAAAACATTTCTTAAATCTTTAGGCACCATATCTTTGAAAAAGTATGCAAGTGGGAAAAAGGCCACTAATATAAAATTACTAAAACCTTTTAAAGCCATAAATCCTAGTATCATTGTTCCACAAAATAAACAAATATATCTTACTCTTACATTTCCTTCTCTAAAATATGTATAAATAAGACCAATAATTAATATTATTATTGCCATATGTTTACATAAATCATTATTAATACTAAATGGAAGTAATTCTTTAATAAAAATTCTCATATAACTATCTAAAAAACTTCCAAATATAAAAGTAATTGCTTTATAACCATATGGGTTTATAAAACCTACTAAAATAGCGATAATAATTGCAATAAATAGTGTTTTTTTTTCATAACCTTGTAGTTTTAATTCTTTACTATGAAATGAATCAATAACATAACATAATATAAATAGAAATAACATTATCCAAAGTGATGCATGCATATTAATTTGAATGAAAGATATTATAGGTATCCATATTAAATATTTTTTATCTTTTTTATGAATATATAATTCTAAAGCATAAATAAGACCAAGTAATGTAATATAACTAAATATTTGAGGCCTAGATACTATAAAGTGAGTTATTAACGTCATATCACAAATAAACATTATAATAGTCGATAGTATTTTATTTTCTTCACTAATTAAATAGCATATTTTATATAATAAAATGCATATTGCTATATTACAAAGTACTATAAGTAAGAGTAATCCCATTTCTCCAAAAAAATCATATATAACCCATAATATAGATGCAGAAAGCCAATTTTGAACTACAACATTTAATCCCTCATGCATTGATAGTGGATCAATATGATATAAACCATTATTTAAAATATATCTTCCTTCAGAAAGTAAATACCATATATCATTATCAAGTGTTTTATTACGAATTACTACCATTATAGATAATATTGCAATTAAAAAAACTAATAACCATTTTGATGATTTATATATTTCTTTCTTTTCTTTTTTCTTTGACACGTTTTCACCTTCCTATAAAAATTATATCAAAATAAATAATCATTTCAAATAAAATAGTAATTTTTTATAAAAATAGTAATAAAAATTACTATAAGGGTAGGTGTTTATGAAAAAAATAATTTTAGTTATATTATTAATGTTTTCATTTTTACTTCCAGTAAATGCTGCAGAAATGGAAATTAGTGCGAAAAGTGCAATATTAATAGATCAAAATACTGGAAAAGTTTTATATAAAAAAAATGAAAATGAAAAACTTGCAATGGCTTCTATGACCAAAATAATGAGTTTACTACTAATTATGGAAAAAATTGATGAAGGGGTAATAAAATATGATGATATAGTAGAAATTAGTCAGGAAGCATCTTCTATGGGAGGAAGCCAAATATTTTTAAATCCTGGAGATAAATATAAAGTTAAAGATTTATTAAAGGGTGTTGCTATGGCTTCAGCAAATGATGCTGTAGTTGCCCTTGCAGAAAAAACATACGGGTCTAAAGAATCTTTTATTGAAGCAATGAATAAAAAGGCTGAAGAATTAAATCTAAAAAACACACATTTTGTCAACGTTCATGGTCTTGATGACGAAAATCATTATTCTTCAAGTTATGATATGGCTATTATGGCAAAAGAACTTTTAAAACATGAAAAAATATTAGATTATACAAAAGTTTATGAAGAATATTTACAAAAACCAGATGGTTCACAAATATGGCTTGTTAATACAAATAAATTAGTAAGATTTTATGAAGGGGTAGATGGACTTAAAACAGGATATACAGCAAAAGCAGGCTATTGTTTAACCGCAACAGCAAAGAAAAATAATTTAAGATTAATAAGTGTTGTTATGGGAGAAGAATCAATTGAAAAAAGAAGTCAAGATACAGTAAAACTTTTAAATTATGGATTTAATACATATAAAGTAAATTTAATTAAAGATAAAAAAGAAACATTAGGTAAAGTAAAAGTTGAAAAAGGTAAAATAGAATATGTTGATGTAGTACTTGTTAGTGATGCTATAGAACTATTAAATGTAAATGATAAAGTAAGTAAATATAATTTTAAAATAAATATAGAAAAAATAGTTGCTCCAGTTAAAAAAGGAAATGTCATAGGAAAAGTACAAATATTAAATGAAGAAGGAAAAATAATTAATGAAGTAGATATAACAGTAAAAGAAGATGTTCAAAAAGCAAATATATGGGATCTATTTTTAAGAAATTTAAGATATAATTTAGTTTGGAAATAAATGCTTAAATGTAGACAGCCATAGTCTACATTTTTTGTTATCAAATATAAAAATATTATAAAATGATAGAATATATATAGAATTAAAGAGTTATTATGGATGATATGCTCCATAATTTATAGTTAATATTGCAAGTACAAAATAAGAAATGATAGCACTATATTTCTTATGATTACTAGAAATGTTAACCATTGTATTATCCAACTTAAAAAAAGTCTGGTTATGAGTGAAAAAGTCCGGTTTTAAATACAAAAAAGTCCGGTTGGAAGTGGACTTTTTGTGGTTAGTTGTAAAAAAAGTCCGGTTTTATCCGAAAATTTAATTAATTCAACATATATTGATAAAAAAATATAAAAAATAATGTATAATAAATAATAGTAATGGAGGTGTTATATGCAATTAAAAGATTATGAAAAAGTAGAAAGTACTAATATAGAATTTAAAGAGAAAGTTGAATATAATAAATCTAAGAGTTGGCTTAAATCAGTTTCTGCTTTTGCTAATTCGAATGGTGGAATATTACTATTTGGTGTAAGAGATGTGGATAGAGAACCAGTTGGATTAGATAATATAGTTAAAGATTCAGAAAAAGTATCTGAATTAATAAATGATAAAATTATGCCACTTCCAAGATATGAATTAAAAACTTTTAAAGAAAATAATAAGGATTTTATGGAAGTAAAAGTAGGAGATGGACCTAGAACTCCGTATTATTATAATGGAGAAGGAAGAAAAGAGGCTTTTGTTAGAGCAGGAAATCAATCAATATCTGCTCCTAAACATATATTAGATGGATTGATTTTAAAAGGACAGAACACAACATTTGATGAATTACCTAGCAAGTATGATGTTTCTGATGTAAGTTTTACTTTGTTAAATGCGTCACTAAAGAATGAAACAGGAAAAGAATTAAATAAAGATAAGGATTATATATCATTAGAATTAATAACGAAAGATAAAAAAGTTACAAATGCAGGGTTGCTTTTATCAGATCAAGGTTTATTGATTCAATCAAGAATATTTTGTACTAGGTGGAAAGGTTTAGTGAAAGGTTCTGTTGATGGAGATGCTATTGATGATAAAGAATATACGGGTAGTATTATTTCACTTTTAGAAAATGCTGAAGTATTTATTAAAAACCATTCTAGAATGGGGTGGAAAATTAAAGGTATGAAAAGAATAGAAGTAGAAGATTATCCAGTTAGAGCTATTCGTGAGGCTATTGTTAATGCTATTATTCACAGAGATTATCAAATAGTAGGTTCTGAGATTCATATAGACATATATGATAATAGATTAGAAATATCATCACCTGGTGGAATGATTGATGGTAACTTTGTTCAAAATTTAGATATAACTAAAATTTCATCAATGAGAAGAAATAGAGTTATTTCAGATATATTTAATAGGTTACATTTTATGGAACGTAGAGGAAGTGGCTTGACTAGAATTATTGAATCCTATAGTGATTATGATGTTAAACCAACATTTAATTCTGATGTTTCATCATTTAAAGTAATTTTTCCAAATAAAAATTATATTAAAAAAAGTCCGGTTGAAAATAAAAAAAGTCCGGTTGGAAGTGGAAATATTGTGAGTGATGAAGATTACTTTGTAATCAAATTACATAAAAATCTTCCAATGAATGTAACGAAAAGTACTCATGATAAAATTCAAAAATTATTTGACAAATTTAGTTATCAATATGATTTTAAATGGGAAGACATTGCTGAAATATTTAAGGTAAAAAAATCTAGAGCGTCAGAAATAATTGCATTATTATTAAATTCAAATTTAATTGAGCCTTCTGATCCTACAAAATATAAATTTAAAAAATAAAATAAAAGCATTATTGATTAACAAAGGTTAAAATTTGAATGATATTAATAAATTAATTGAAGAAGGTTACGAAAATTTATCTGGCATTGATATTAATGTTTCGAAAAATGAAATAAAAAAAAGAATTCTTTCAGCAGGTGTTGATAAAGAAATTGTAAAAAAAATATTTGATTTAATGTTAAAACCATGGTATCATTTCATTAAGAAGTGAATACCATTTTTACTATATTAATATACAAACAAATTAGTAAGATTTTATGAAGGGGTAGATGGACTTAAAACAGGATATACAGCAAAAGCAGGCTATTGTTTAACCGCAACAGCAAAGAAAAATAATTTAAGATTAATAAGTGTTGTTATGGGAGAAGAATCAATTGAAAAAAGAAGTCAAGATACAGTAAAACTTTTAAATTATGGATTTAATACATATAAAGTAAATTTAATTAAAGATAAAAAAGAAACATTAGGTAAAGTAAAAGTTGAAAAAGGTAAAATAGAATATGTTGATGTAGTACTTGTTAGTGATGCTATAGAACTATTAAATGTAAATGATAAAGTAAGTAAATATAATTTTAAAATAAATATAGAAAAAATAGTTGCTCCAGTTAAAAAAGGAAATGTCATAGGAAAAGTACAAATATTAAATGAAGAAGGAAAAATAATTAATGAAGTAGATATAACAGTTAAAGAAGATGTTCAAAAAGCAAATATATGGGACTTATTTTTAAGAAATTTAAGATATAATTTAGTTTGGAAATAAATGCTTAAAAAAAGCATTTTTTTATTATAAACTTTTTTGTAAATATTTAGTAAAATTTTTGGTTATTAAATATGAAATGAAATAATAAAATGCTAAAATATATATAGATAATAGTTAGGAGTAGTTATGGTATTTTCTAGTATTACATTTATATATTATTTTTTGCCAATCATGTTAATATTATATATATTTGCTTCAAAAAAATATAAAAATATAATATTACTTATAAGTAGTT
>JBJFGY010000077.1:0-38836 GCA_051893155.1 Bacilli bacterium | reverse complement strand
TTATTCATCGATTGATAACTAGAACAAAAAGCTAGAATTTGAGTTAATAAACATATTTTAAAATCATAAGTTATATAAGATTGATGTCTTGTATCAGTTAAATTTTCAATCCAATTGGTTAGTTTTGGAAAATATTGTTTCATTATTATTAATAATTCTTCCAATGGGTTTACTGAGTTTTTTCTTTCTCTTCTCATTTTTCTTGTTATTCTCATTTACTACAACCACCTTTATTATATTTATTATAACAAATCTGATTGCGAAAAAATTTATTCTATTTTACTGAAAGCAAACAAATGTTCTTGACAATATAAAAATAATGTTTTATAATAAAATTGCGATGACAAAATAATATTTACAATTAAGTTTTAATAAGATAAAATTATAGTGTCAGAGTTTTAGTAAGGAGAATAAATGAAAATTACAAAAGATGAAAAGAATAAAGATAAGGTACTAGAACAGGTATTAGCAGATATTGAAAAACAGTTTGGTAAAGGCGCTATAATGTGTTTAGGTGATGAGGAACATATTGAAATTGATACTACATCATCTGGTTCACTTTCCCTTGATATTGCTTTAGGTGTTGGTGGTTTTCCAGTTGGAAGAATAATTGAAATATTTGGACCAGAAAGTAGTGGTAAAACTACTATTGCTCTTCAGGCTATTGCGGAAGTACAAAAAAAGGGTGGTAGAGCGGCATTTATTGATGCAGAACATGCATTAGACCCAGTTTATGCCAAAAATTTAGGTGTTAATATTAATAATTTATTATTAAGTCAACCTGATACGGGAGAACAAGCATTGGAAATTTGTGATGCCTTAGTAAAAAGTGAAGCAGTAGATTTAATTGTAATAGATTCAGTTGCAGCACTTGTACCTCAAGCAGAAATTGATGGTGAAATGGGTGATTCACATGTTGGACTTCAAGCAAGACTAATGAGTCAAGCATTAAGAAAACTATCTGGTAATATGAATAAATCTAAAACAACATGCATTTTTATTAACCAATTAAGAGAAAAAGTTGGAATTTTATTTGGTAATCCTGAAACTACACCTGGTGGTAGAGCACTTAAGTTTTATTCAAGCGTTAGACTAGATATTAGAAAAGGCGAACAAATTAAATCAGGAGATACTGTTATTGGGAATAAGGTTAATATAAAAGTAGTTAAAAATAAAGTTTCTCCACCATTTAGAACTGCTAGTGTTGATATAATGTATGGAGAAGGAATTTCCAGAGAAGGAGAAATAATTGATTTAGCAAGTGACATTAATATAATTGAAAAAAGTGGTGCTTGGTATTCATATAATGGCGAAAAAATTGGTCAAGGAAAAGAAAATGTTAAAACATATTTAAAAAATAATCCTAGTCTAACTAATGAACTTGAAAATAAAATAAGAGAGCATTTTGGTTTTAAAGTAGATAAGGTAAAAAAAGAAAAAAATGTTGAATAAATTTTTTCTTGACAAGCATATAAATTAATAGTAAACTATTGTTAGTTAAAGAAGGAAAGAGATTAATATCCACCTGATCGACTAAAGTTGATAGGTAAAAAGGCCAAGAATTATTTTAGTGCTTTTAAGGTGGATAGAATATATCCACCTTTTTAATTATTAGGAGGCGAAGTTATATAGCAAAGGTTGAAGATTTACCTATAAATAATCAGATTAAGGCTGAACAAGTTATGGTAATAGGTCCAAATGGGGAAAAATTGGGCATTAAAAAATTAGAGGATGCTCTAACACTTGCAAATTATGCAGGATTAGATTTAGTATTAATGAATCAAGGTAATGGTGTAGCGGTTACTAAAATAATGGATTATAATAAATTCCGTTATGAAAAGCAAAAGAAACTAAAAGATGCTCAAAAAAAACAAAGAGAAACAAGTAAAGAAGTTAAAGAATATCGTTTATCAGTTACAATCGATGTAGGAGACTTTGAAACAAGAAGAAGAAATGCGGAAAATTATTTAAAAAAAGGTCATAAAATAAAAGCATTTATTCGTTTTAAAGGAAGACAAATGGCACATCCAGAACTTGGTATTGATGTTTTAAATAAATTTGCTGAGGCTCTTTCAGATGTATCTACTGTTGAAACAAAACCTCAATTGGATGGTCGACAAGCTTATATGATGTTAGCTCCAAAAAAATAAGAAAGGAAGTATTGTTATGGGAAAATGTAAACAAAAAACACATAAGGCAAGTAGTAAAGTACTAAATAAAAAGAAAAATGGAACAATTACTTATAAGAAAGGTAATTCAAATCACAAAACTGGAAAGGATAGTGCTAAATCAGTTCGTCAAAGAAGAACTAAAGGCGTTTTAGCTAAAGGTATTGAAAAGAACCTTTCAAAAGTTATATAAGGGTGGTGTAAAAAATGGCAAGAGTTAAAGGCGGAAATGTTTCTAAAAATAGAAGAAGAAAAGTATTAAAACAAGCTAAAGGTTATTTTGGAAGTAAGCATAGATTATATAAGACAGCACAAGAACAATTATTCCATAGTGGTGCATATGCTTATAGAGATCGTAAACAAAATAAAAGAAACTTTAGAAAACTTTGGATTACTAGAATTAATGCTGCTTGTAGAGAAAATGATATAAGTTATTCAAAATTTATTAATGGTTTATCAAAAACTGGTATTGAAATTAATCGTAAGATGCTTTCAGAACTAGCAATTAATGATCCAAAAAGTTTTACTGAACTTGTTAATACTGCTAAAAAAGCTTTAGATGGAAAAACAATAAAAGTTGAAAAAACTGTTGAAACAAAAAAAGAAGCAAAAGCAGATGTTAATTTAGATTCTCTTTCATTAGCTGAATTAAAAGATATGGCTAAAGATAAAGGAATTAAAGGTTATAGTACTTTAAAGAAAAATGAATTAATTGAAAAATTAAAATAGTTCAAAAATGAACTATTTTTTTATGGCTTTTTTATAAATTATTTCTTTTTTTAAATCAAAAAAATATTCTAAAAATTTATATTTAATAGCAAGTGTCATTATCACATTCATTATATCTTGAGATTTAGGAGTATAATCAAAATTAACTATATTTCCTTGATAATATCTTGCTTTATTTATAGTATAAATATCTTTTTTAAAATGATTAGGTATTTGATAAATTCGATTATTTAATCTATTTGAAGCCATAAATGCATATACTTTATTTAAATTATCTACACATAAAGAAGTTCCAGCAAATCCTGGTGAAAGAAAAGTTTTACCAGATAAATATGGTTGAACTTTTATAAAACTTGGATTTAATTGTTTTGAATAATTTAATAATCCAAAATAATAGGAATATTCATTTCCTACTAAAGGGGTTGTTAATAAAGAAATACTATCAGTTCTTAAAATTTTATTATTAGCAAGATTGCTAGCAAAAATAAACATATCATTTACATTAGAAAAATATCCGGCATGTCCTGGAAAAACACCATTTTTTTGACCTAAAATATTTGCTTTTGGATCATGTACAGTTCCAAGTGGAGTACTATTTTGGATTATTTTTCCATCATTTAATACTATCATTGAATTATTTTCGTTTGCTACATTATTTAAATTTTTTGGATTTAAAACTGTATTAAACATTTTATTTTTTTGAAAAATTTCTTCATTTAAAAAATCACTAAATTTCATATTTGTTACATTTTCAACAATATATTTAAGTACTAAACAACCCATATCAGTATATAAAAATGTTTGGTCTGCATTTTCATTATACTCAATATTAAATAAAATATTTTGAGCTTCTTCTATATTTTTGGCTTTATCAAGCCTTTCTTTTGTTTTTAATGGTTTTCTAAAAGATAACAAATCAAGTATTGTAAAATCATTTAAATTTTTAAATCTTGGTTCATATTTAGTAATCTTATCATCAAGATTAATTAAATTATTTTCACATAATTTAAGTATTGCAACAGCAGTAAACGTTTTGGAAGTAGATGCTAAATCAAAAAGAGTATCTTCATTATTTGCATTAATAATTATAGTATCATTTATATAATCAGTACCATATTTTAAAATCATTGATGGAGCCATTTGAGCTTCATTAATAAATTCATTTAAATAATTTATAATTTTGCTATCATTAAATAATTTTTCTTTATAAAAAGTAATGTCTTCATTTGGATATTTTTGTAATAAAAAAATAACATCATATAAAAATTTATAATAATCATTTTTTGAATAAAAATTTTTAAATGCAGAAATATCTGTATTATTTTGATTATTATATAAAAACTCAATAAAATTTGTAACTTTGCTATCTAGATTATTCATAAAAACCTTTCTTAATATTATAATATATTTTTTGCTTAAGTCAATTATACTTGTAAAGAATCAAAAACTTAGGTATAATAAGACTAGTAAAAATAGGTGGGATAAATGAGAAAGATAATTGCTAGTTTGGATATTGGTTCTAGTTTAGTAAAACTTGTTGTTGGAGAAATACAAAAAAACAAAGTTAATATTTTAGCGTGTGTGCAAAGCCCATCTCAAGGAATAAAAAAAGGTTATATCGTTAATCAAGAAAGTGCATTATTTTGTTTAAAAGAGGTTTTTGAACAAGCTGAGAAAATTGTTGGTTTACCAATAAAAAAAGTATTACTAAATGTACCAAGTGATAATTTAGAATGCTTTGTTTCAAATGGAAGTGTAACTATAACAAATGAAGATAAAATTATTACCCATGAAGATGTTATTAAAGCAATGCAAAAAAGTGTTTATAAAAAAGTAAGTGATAATAAGGAATTAGTATCAATTTTACCAACAAAATTTATTTTAAATGATGAGGAAACAATAACAAATCCAATTAAAGCAATTGCTAATAAATTAACTGTGAGTGTTGTTGCTGTAATTATTCCAAAAAATAATTTTGAAAATATTGTTAAATGTTTAGAAAAAATAAATGTATCAGTTTTTGATATTTGTGTATCTCCACTTGCTGACTTTTATGAATTTAAAACCCCTGATATGTTAAAAAAAGTTGGAGCTGTTGTAAATATTGGTTATAGTAATACTACAGTTTCTATTATAAATAAAGGCATTTTAACATCATCAGAAATAATTGATATTGCATCGTCTTCAATTGAAAAAGATATTCAATATATTTTTAAAGCAAGTAAAACAGATGCATTATATTTAAAAGAAAATTTAGCTGTTGCGGATATTCATATGGCAAGGCCTAATGAAAATATTACAATTAAAGATATTAATGGTGATGATCGTACAATTAGTGAGTATGATGTTAGCGCGGTTACTATATCAAGATTAAAAGAACTTTCTGGGCTTATAAAAAAGCAAATTAACCTCTTAACAAAAAAAGAAATTAGTTATATAATAATTACAGGGGGAATAACAATGCTACCTTATTTTGATCATTTTTTTGATGATAATTTTAAAGATTTAGCAGAATTTTATGAAGTAAAAGAAATAGGGGCAAGGCATAATAAATATTCAACATGTGTTGGAATGATTAAATATTATAATAGTAGATTAAAACTTAGAAATGCAGAATATTCTATTTTTAATTTAGATGAACAAGAAGAACTCGGGGGTATAGGTAAAAAAGTTAATATATCCGATAATTCACTTCTTGGTAAAATATATGGATATTTTTTTGATAATTAAGGAGGATGTAGATGTCAAATTTAGTAATGGATCAAGTTGCAAAGATAAAAGTGGTTGGTGTCGGTGGTGGCGGATGCAATGCTGTTAACCGAATGATAGAAGAAGGAGTCCAAAGTGTTGAATTTTATGTAGTAAATACAGATTTACAAGTATTAAATGCTTCACTTTGTACGAATAAAATTCAAATAGGTAAAAATATTACTGGTGGAAGAGGCGCTGGAGCAAACCCTGAAGTAGGTCGTGCAGCTGCTCTTGAAAGCAAAAGTGAACTAGAGGAAGCTTTAACTGGTGCTGATATGGTTTTCGTTGCTTGTGGTATGGGTGGCGGAACTGGTACTGGCGCAGCTCCAATTATCGCTGAAATTGCTCAAGAACTTGGCGCTTTAACTGTAGGTATTGTTACAAAACCATTTAAATTCGAGGGCAAAAGAAGAATGGAAAATGCTTTAATAGGCCTAGAAGATTTAAAAAAGCATGTTGATACATTAATTGTTATTCCAAATGATCGTTTAAGAGATATTATTGATAAAACAACATCTTTTGATATGGCATTTAAAGAAGTTGATAATGTACTTCATCGTGGTGTACAATCAATATCTGACTTAATTGCTGTAACAGGGGTAATAAACCTAGACTTTGCCGATGTTAAAACAGTAATGGAAAAAAGTGGTACTGCAATTATTGGTATTGGTTGTGCTGCAGGAGAAAATAGAGCTATTGAAGCCGCTAAACAAGCTGTATCAAATTCACTTCTTGAAGAAACCATTGATGGAGCTAAAAATGCTATTGTTAACGTAACTGGTGGTAATAATTTAACATTATTTGAAATTGAAGATGCAGTTGAAACTGTTAGAGAAGCCGCTAATAATGATGTAAATATTATCTTTGGTGCTATTAAAAATGAAAATCTTCAAGATGAAGTAATAGTAACAGTAATTGCAACAGGTTTTGATGAAGAAATAAGTAATGAAACATTATTTGATGGAGCTGAATTACCTAAAAGAAAAACTCCAGAATTATTAGATAATGATTATGAAATTCCTCCATTTTTAAGAAATCAGGATTAGAATGAAAAAGAAATTTTATATTGCAATTTTGCTTTGCAGTATAATTTTTTTGGGAAGTTGTGCAGTAAAAAGCAAATATTTTAAAGAGCAATCTAAAAATGAAAATATTTCTTTTAAAGAAAAATATGAAGATTTAAATAATCAAAGTTCTAAAATTGATAAAAAATATATTTATGAAAAAATTGAAATTGATAAAAATAATAAGATGGTCGAACTTTCTTATGATGAAGTTATAAATTTACTTGATTATGGAACTGGTATTTTAATTTTTACAAGTCCATATTTAAATGAATGTAGAAAAATTATTCCGAAATTTATTGATTTTACTACTAAAGTAAATGAAAATGCTTATTATTATGATTTATTAAATGATAAAAATGAAAGTAATTTGAATTATCAAAAACTTACTGATAAACTTGATGATTATTTATTAGATAATCAAATAAGTGAACCAATGATACTCTTTATTAAAGAAGGAAATATTATTGAGTATATAAATGTTTTTGATGATAATTTTTCTAACTTTTTAAAAGAAAAATATGAAACATATTTAAAAGCATAAATTTGACAAATTTTTTAAATTAATTATTTTAAAATAAATTAGGTGATAATATGGTAATATATTTAGACCTAATTTTTTTTATTAATTTTGCATATGATTTTTTATTACTTTTAACTGTGGCTATGACTTTAAAAAGAAAGGTTAAATTTATAAGAATTATTATTGCATCTTTAATTGGAGCATTTAGTATATTTTTACTATTTTTAAACATTAATGAAATAATTGCCTTTATTTTAAAAATATTAGTTAGCATTATTATGTGTTTAATATCATATAAATTTATAAGTATTAAATATACTTTATATAATATATGTTATTTATATATGTCCTCTATTATTTTAGCGGGTTTTTTATATTTACTTAATAATGAATTATCTTATTACCATGTGGGAATAGTTTTTGTAAATAAAAAAATATCTATAAACTATATACTTCTTTTAATAATTAGTCCTATTATCTTATTTTTCTATTATAAAAGTAATAAAAAATTAAAAAATACATATAGTGATTATTATAAAATTAAAATAGTATTTGATAATATTGAAATAAGTTGTATAAGTTTTTATGATAATGGTAATAATTTAGTTGATCCAATAACTAAAAAAGGCGTTATTATAATAAACAGTAATTTACTTAAAAAAATATATAACATAAGAGATCCAGTATATGTACCATTTAAAACAATTGATGGAACTTCTTTATTAAAATGTTTTAAACCTAGTTATATTATTATTAATAATAATAAAATATACAATTATTTAATAGGTGAGTCTAAAATTAAATTAAAAGATGGAATAGATTGTATTTTAAATAAAAAATTAAAGGAGGATAATTATGTTTAAAAAATTATTACAAAAATTAAGAATTAAATATGATGAAGTTTTTTTTGTGGGAGCAACTGATAAACTTCCTCCACCTCTTTCAAAAGAAGATGAACTATCATATTTAATAAAAGCCAAACAAGGTGATGAAAAAGCTAAAGATAAATTAATTGAACATAATTTAAGATTAGTTGTTTTTTTAGCTAAAAAATATGAAAGTACTGGTTATGATATAGAAGATTTAGTTTCAATTGGTTCAATTGGTCTTATAAAGGGTATTAATACTTATAAGATTGATAAAAATATTAAACTTGCTACATATGCTTCAAGATGTATATCTAATGAGATATTAATGTATATTAGAAAAAATAAAAAAAGTAAACAAGAAGTTTCTTTAGAGGATACTTTAAATTATGATGCTGAAGGGAATGAGTTAAAACTTTCAGATGTTTTAGGTACTGGCGAAGATATTGTAGATAAAGAATTTGAACATAAAATTAATAAAGAATTTTTAAATAAAGAAATTAATAATTTATCTAAAAGAGATAAAGAAATTATGGTATTAAGATATGGTCTTAATAATACAAGAGAATATACGCAAAAAGAAGTTGCAAATATGCTAGGTATATCGCAAAGTTATATCTCAAGAATAGAAAAAAAAGTAATAAATAATATTTCATCAGTTATAAGCTAGCCTTATAACTTTTTTTATTGAATTTTAAGTAAACTTATCTTATACTTATTATAGGGTAGATATGAATAGAAAAGGGCAAGCATTAATTGAGTTTATTATAATACTTCCAATATTTATTATGTTAATGTTGGCTGTTTTTGATTATGTAAGAATATATAGTGAAAAAAGTAATTTAGAAAGTATTATTGAAGATGTAGTGTTATCTAATGAATTAAATGATAATAATATAACTCTTTTAAAAGAAACAGATGAAGATAAAACTAAATATACATTAAATAAAAGTATTGATATATTTAGTCCAGTAATAAGTGTTATTATTGGAAATAAATATGTTGTTTCGGTAAGTAGGGTTATTTATGAATAAAAAAGGCCAATCATTAGTTATGTTTATTATAATACTTCCAATTATTTTACTTTTGTTTGGATTACTAATAGAAAGAGTATATTTAACATATCAAAAACAAAAACTATATTCTGTTACTAAAACTATTATTGCATTTTCTATTGAAAGAAATGATAAAAATGATATAATTAATTTATATAAAGATAATGATATTGTTCTTGAAAATATTGAAATTGATGGAAGTAATGGTTTAAAAATAATTGCCAGTGAAAAAGTCCCAAGTTTAATAAAAAAAGAAGATTATATAATAGAAGTTAATATTAAAGGGGTAAAAAAAGAAGATAAAATAATTTATCAAAGAGGCTAGTATGGGAAGAAAAAAAGGTAAAAGTATATGTATATTTTCTACTAAAGGTGGAACTGGTTGTAGTATAACTGCACTTAATCTAGCAGGAATTTTTTCACTTGCAAATAAAAAAGTATTATTAATTGATTATGATTTATCTTTTGGTTCTATTGCTTTAATGCTTAATAAATCTTTTAATAAAACAATATATAATTTTGTAGATGACTATGCAAATAATCGTTTTAAAAGTTTATCTGATTATGTAACCAAATATAATGATAATATTTATTTTTTACCAAGTACAAAAGATCCTAGACAAAGTGCTAAAATATGTGTTAATTATATTGAATTAATAATAGAAAAAGCTATTTTTGAATATGATTATGTTATTATTGATACTAATCATGATTTATCTGAAAAAAATGTCTTTTTACTTGATTATGTTGATAGAATTCTTCTTATAATGGGTAATGATCTTGCAAATATTAAAAATATGCGAAGTCTTCTTAAAATATTTGATGATGCAAATATTAGAAATTATAAGATACTTTTGAATGAATCAATAAGTTTATATAAAAAATATTTTAGTTTGTATGATATTAAGAAAATGATTGAAGCAAACATTGATTATTATATTGATAATAGTTTCTTTATTAAAAATATTGATAATTATATTTATGATGGAAGTATTTTAACTTTAGATAAAAGATTTATTAAAACTTATCCTAAAATAAATAAAGTATTTAATTTAATATTAAAAGATATGGAGGAAGAAAATGAGTAATTTAAAAGAACTATTTGAATACAAAAATCCTCCTAAAGATAATAATATTATAAATGATTATGATATTTTTAAGGATAAGGATTTACTTGATAATTTACGAACTAAAATAGTTGAAAATATTATTGATAAAAATATTACAAATGATGATAATTTAGATGATTTTTTAAATAATGAAATTAATAAAACTATTGAAGGATATGATTTAACAAATTTAGAAAGAAGTCATTTATATAATTTAATTGAAAATGAAATAAATGGTTATGGTCCTTTAACTGAACTATTAAAAGATGAAAATATTACAGAAATAATGGTTAATTCTCCAAGCGAAATATATATTGAAATAGATGGTAATTTAATTAAAGATGAAAGTATTTCATTTATTAATGATGAGCATATTATAAGAACTATTCAAAAGTTAATTGAACCATTAGGTAGAACTATTGATTCCTCAAGTCCAATGGTTGATTCAAGACTTAAAGATGGTTCAAGAATAAATGCAGTTATTCCACCCTTATCTACTAAAGGGCCGGTAATTACAATAAGAAAATTTAAAACATCAATTTCTAATATAGATGAACTTATTCGTTTAGGCTCACTTACTCCAAATATGGCATCTTTTCTTGAGGCCACTGTAAAATCAAAAATGAATATTTTAGTATGTGGTGGAACTGGTTCTGGTAAAACAACACTTTTAAATATTTTAAGTAGTTTTATTCCTGAAGAAGAAAGAATAATTACGATTGAAGATGCTGCAGAACTTAAACTTTCTCAGCCACATGTAATATCACTTGAAACAAGAACAACAAATTATGAAAGTACTGGTGAAGTAACTATTCGTGATTTAGTAAGAAATTCACTTCGTATGAGACCAGATAGAATAATTGTCGGAGAAGTAAGAGGTGGGGAAGCTTTTGATATGCTTCAAGCAATGAATACTGGTCATGAAGGCAGTCTTACAACACTTCATGCTAATAGTAATATTGATGCTTTACATCGCCTTGAAACTATGGTTTTAATGGCAAATATTGATATTCCAGTAAGAGCAGTAAGAGAATATATATTTAATGCAATTGATCTTGTAATTAATATCGAACGTTTATCTGATGGTAAAAGAAAAGTAAGTGCAATTTCTGAAGTAATAGACTTTAAAGATGATGAAATAGTTCTTAATGATATATTTAAATTTAAACAAATCGGTATAACTTCTTCCAAAGAAGTTGACGGAGAGTTTATAGAAACTAAAAAAATGCCAAAATGTATAAAAAGACTAGAAAGTTATGGATTTAAAGATATAGAAAAAATATTTAAATAGAAAGGTGAATATGAATAGTGCAGTAATATCAAAACTAATTATTGAAATTATTATTTGCATAATATTTGTTATTTGTGCTTTTCTTTTTGTGCGTATATTTTTTCAAGTAAAAAATGTTAAAAGAATTGAGGATTTTTCTATTTCTAAAAATAATATTAATGAAAATAGTATTTATGATAAACTTTATATATTTTTTGTAAAATTGTTAAAAAGAATATCTAAATATACTCAAAAATCATATTTTTTAACTAATTATGCTAAAAAACTTGATAAATATTTAATTTATAATAAAAATAAAAATATTACATCTAATGATTATATTTCATTAAAAATTGTGTATATGTTATTTGTTCTTATTTTATATTTTATTACATGTATAATTAGAAATATTAATATTAATTTTTTTGTTTCATTACTTATTTGTATTTTATCATTTTTTATTATCGATGTAATTATAATTATTAATTATAAAAATAAACGTAATACTATTGAATCAGGACTTTTACAAGCTGTAGTAATTATGAATAGTGCTTTTAAAAGCGGTAAAAATATTTATCAAGCAATAAATATTGTTAGAACTTCTTTACCTAGTCCTATTAAAGAAGAATTTGATATAATTGCTAAAGATTTAAATTATGGTCTTGATTTAACTACTGTTTTTTCAAGATTTTATGATAGGGTAAAAGTCGATGAAATTAAATATATTACATCTTCACTTTCTTTATTAAATAAAACTGGAGGTAATATAGTTTCTGTTTTTAATATGATTGAAAAACATTTTTATGATAAATTAAAAATAAAAAATGAACTTGCTTCTTTAACAAGTTCTAGTAAAATGTTATATAGAATATTAACTTTTATTCCTTTTGTTTTTGTAATAGTTATTGTAACTTTAAATCCTACATATTTTAATCCATTAATTACGACTAAAATTGGATTAGTTTTAGATATAATAATGCTTTTAATGTACGTGCTATATATTATTATCATTAAAAAGGTATTAAAGGTGGAGAAGATATGAAAGTTAATAAATTTTTTAAAAGTATTTATCCAAATGTAACAATAAAAAATCTTGAAAATAAATTTTTATATTTATCTTATGATAAAAAAAATAATATTAATTTATTTTTAGCTTTAAGACTTTTTTTAAGTATTTTAGTATTTATATTAAGTTTATTTATATTTAAAAATGGTTATTTTATTGCCCCAATACTTACTATTACATTTTATATATTATTTGAATATGTATTTTTAGATTCAAAAATAAAGAAAAGAGCTAAAATAATAGAAAGTGATTCAATATTTTTCTTTGAAGTTTTAAGTCTTACTATTCAAAGTGAAAGAAATTTAAAACTATGTATTGAAACGACTTGTAATGCCATAGATAGTTCAATTAGTGATGAATTTAAAATATGTTTAAAAGAAGTAAAACTTGGAAAAACACTTACTGAAGGATTAGTTGATTTAATGCAAAGAATTCCTTCGAAAAGTGTATGTAATGTTATTTTAAATATTATTGAAGCAAATGAATTTGGAAATAGTATTGAAGGGGCACTAATTAATCAAGTAAATTATTTAACTGATAAAAGAATTTTAGATATTAAATCAAATATTAATAAAATGCCAATGAAAATATCCATTATATCAGTTCTATTATTTTTACCACTTATGTTAATATTAATTATTGGTCCAATTATTATTAATTATATTTTAGGCTAAAAAAAATAAAAGCGACTTTTGCTTTTATTTTTGTTTGTTAATTGTTCTTGCTTCTCTTGCAGAAATAATAACTTTTTCGCCATTAATTGTTTTCTTTTGAAGATTAGGTTTTTGAACTCTTTTAGTGGCATTTAATGCATGAGATCTATTATTTCCTGATAAAGGTTTTTTATTAGTTATTTTAGTAGCCATAATTTGCCTCCTTTTTTCATTACTTTTAAACTTTACCATAAATATGGGTAAAAGTCAATTAAACAGTTCGCTAAATTTATCTTTTTAAACTTATTATATAAATTATTATGTTGTTTATAGATTAATAAAATAAAATGTTATATAATTATTTTATGGAGGTAAAATAATGTATCGTTATATAATTGGTATGGTAAAAGAACAAGAAGCTAATTATATTGTAGTAGAATGTAATAATATTGGTTATTTAATATATGTAGCTAATCCATACTTATATGAAATTAATAAAGAATATAAAATTTATTTATACAATCAAATTAGGGAGGATGAAAATTCTTTATATGGTTTTAAAAATAAAGAAGAATTAGAATTATTTTTAAAGTTAATTAATGTTAAAGGTTTAGGTCCAAAAATGGCTAATGGTTTTTTTGCAACAGGAAGTGTTAATGGCATAATTGATGCAATTAATCGGGAAAATATTTTATATTTAACTAAATTTCCTAAAATTGGCGAGAAAATTGCTAAACAAATAATATTAGATTTAAAAGGTAAAGTAAATACTCAAATTAGTGATGAAGAAATTAATAAATCTGAAGAGCTTTACGAAGTATTAGAAAGTCTTGGCTATAAAACTTCTGAAATTAATAAAGTTATTAAGAATATTAATCAGGATCAAAGTGTTGAGATGCAAGTTAAAGAAGCTTTAAAACTTTTATTGAGGTAAAAATGAAAATAGGAATTGATTTTGATAATACAATTGTAAATACTTCAGAAACATCAAAAATATTTCTTGATAATTATAAACCTGGAAATAATTTAAAAAATTATCATGAACTTAGTAAAGAAGAGGAATTTTCTTTTTTTGAAAAGTATTATGAAGATATCACTAATAATTTAAAAATATTTGATAATGTAAAAGAAACATTTAATTTTTTAAAAGAAAATAATATTAAAATTGTTTTAATTACCGCTCGAGGGGAAAGCTATCCAGAAATTATTGAAATTACAAAAAAATTTTTAATAAAAAATGATTTATTATTTGATGAAATGATTTTTGGAGCTTATCCTAAAGGTAAAGAAGCAAAAGAAAATAATATAGATTTAGTAATTGATGATACAAAAGAAGTTATAGATGATGTTAAAGAATATGGAATAAAAGGGCTATTATATGGTGAGGATGTAAAAAATTGGCAAGAAGTACAAGAATATATTAGAAAGGAGGTTTTATGCCAAGAATAGTTGATGCAAATGATCAAAATGAAGAAGTATTTGAACAAAATATAAGACCACAGAAACTTGATGAATATGTAGGTCAAACTGAAATTAAAGAAAATATGCGGGTATTTATTACTGCTGCGAAAATGCGTGGTGAAGTGTTAGATCATACATTATTATATGGTCCTCCAGGACTTGGAAAAACTACACTTGCTCATATTATAGCTAATGAAATGGGAACTAATATTAGAACTACCTCTGGTCCTTCAATGGAAAAACCAGGTGATCTTGCGGCAGTTTTATCATCACTTGAACCTGGAGATGTACTTTTTATTGATGAGATACATCGCTTACCAGCTTTTATTGAAGAAATTTTATATCCTGCAATGGAAGATTTTGAACTTGATTTAGTAATTGGAAATGAAGGAAAAAGTAAAAGTATAAAAATTGATTTACCACCTTTTACTTTAGTAGGTGCAACCACAAGAGCAGGGGATTTAACTTCTCCTTTAAGAGATAGATTTGGAATTGTTAATAAGCTTGAATATTATTCATATGAAGAACTTGCTGGCATTATAAAAAGAACTTCAAAAGTCCTTAATATGGAAATTTCTGATGATGCAGCTTATGAACTTGCTAAAAGAAGCAGAAAAACACCAAGAATTGCTAATCGTTTATTTAAAAGAGTAAGTGATTTTGCACTTGTACTTGGCAATGGTAAAATTACTTTGGATATAACAAAAGATGCTTTAAAAAGATTAAAAGTTGATGAATATGGCTTAGATAGTATTGATATTGAATATTTAAAAAGTTTAATTGAAAAATTTAATGGTGGACCAGTAGGAGTTGAAACAATAGCAACATCTATTGGCGAAGAAGTAAGTACTATTGAAGATGTAGTTGAACCATTTTTACTTCAAGAAGGATTTATTAAAAGAACTAAAAGTGGAAGAGTTGCAACCGATAAAAGTTATGAACATTTAAAAATAAGCCATAACAAAGCATTGTTTTAGAAAGGTGCATTATGATAGAAAAAATTATTAGCATTATTATTATACTTTTATTAGCATATATATTAAATTTAATATTAGAAAAATTTATTAATAAATTAATTGATAAAAAAAATAATAAAAACTTAAAAACAATTTTAATTTTCTTAAAAAAAATAAAATCAGTAATTATTTTCTCTATAGGAATAACTCTTTGTTTATCAAAATTTGATATGTTTAAATCACTATCAGTTACATTATTAAGTGCAGTAGGTATTTTAACTACTATTTTAGGTCTAGCAGCAAAAGAAAGTTTAGGTAATTTATTTGGAAGTATAAGCATTTTATTTTCCCATCCTTTTGAAGTTGGCGATAGAGTTAAAATAATTGAAAAAGATATATCTGGTACTGTTTTAGAGGTATCAATGAGGCATACTGTAATACTTGGCTATAATAATCAAAGATATATAATTCCAAATAGTATTTTAAACACACTTTCAATTGAAAATAATGATTATACTGAATCAGATTATTGTCTTTTCGCGGATTACGGTATTTCTTATGAAAGTGATATTGATAAAGCAATTGATATTATTAAAAAAGAACTTAATAAGTTTGAAAAACCTAATATAAAAAATATTGAATATCCTAAAGTAAGAGTATATAAATGGGATAGCTCTGCGATAATATTAAGAGCATGGGTATGGGGTAAAGATACTTCCCAAAGTTATGATAATTTATATAAATTAAATTATAATCTAAAAAAAGAGTTTGATAAAAATAATATTGAAATTCCTTATAATCATCTTAATGTTATTATGGAAGATAATAAAAATAAAAAGTAATTTAGCAAAAAAAAAGTAAAAGTGTTTAATACCTCATAATAAAATGAAAGAAAAATTAAAACTACCAAGATAATTTATATCATTTATTGGTAGTTTTTTGTTTTTTATAAGTATTATTTTAATTCTTCAAAATATTTTCGTTCGGGATAATTTATTAACTCGCACCACCCGAGAGCGAGAAACATTGTCGACCGGAATAATTTATTACTCGCACCATCCGGGAGCGAGAAACATTTTCTTATTAAAGCACTTTTTTAAATGCAATAATAATGTACTATATTTTATGAAAAAATTCAATACTTTGTCATAAACCATGTAAAATTTTTGTTACATAGATAAAAAAATAAAAAGTAATTTAATTGACACTTACTAATTTTTATTATATTATTTTTATAGGGTGAATAGTGTGAATAAAGCATATAAATTTACATATATATTTTTACTTTGTATGGTTGTAATATTACTTGCTATTTTAGTAATATGGTTTACAAAAACATATAAAGTAAGTTTTGATACAGATGGTGCACAAAATTATGAAAGTGTATTAGTAAGACCTGCGAAAAAAGTTGAATTACCACCTGATCCAGTAAAAGAGGGTTATATTTTCGAAGGTTGGTATTTAAATGATAGTTATTTTGATGTAGATACCTTAATATTCGAAGATATTACATTAAAAGCTAAATGGAAAAAAGTTACATAAAAATATCATTAGTTAAGTTCTAATGATATTTTTTAATTAATTTAATTTGATACCATCTATGCAAGTATCATAAATCCATTGTTTTAATTCTTGCATATTACCACTTTCATAATATCTAATAAGTTTTTCATAAAATGCTTCTTGATTTTCTTGTGCTATTGTTATAATTCCACATCCATTATCTATCATAATTTTATTAGCAAATAACATTGCAACTCTTTTGTTTCCATCAATAAATATTTGTCTTCTCATTAATGATAGCATTATTTCTATTGCAATTTCAGTTTTAGTTTTATTTTCTTGATTTAATAAAGTTTCTAATTCTTCTTTTATTTGACTTTCAATAGGAAATTGAGGTTTCCAACTTGTTCCACCAATATTAACTGGAGTTGTTCTTATTTTTCCTAATTCTTGGTCTAATACTAATTTATCCGCAACTAATTTATGAATATGACATAAAGTATTATAATCATAATCAACATCATTATTTTCTAATATAAACTCCTAAGCATATTTTAAATTGTTAATAGCTATGATTTTGTCAACAGTTAATCCATTAACAATACCACCATCATAGATTACTTGAGTTTCAGGATATGTAACTTCAATGCCCTCCAAATTAGCACTTTTCCATATATAATCAACTATATTTCTTTTAGCGATAAATACATTTTGCTTTTTTGTTAAATTAAATTTGTTTTCCATAAATATTTTCCTTTCTTTATATTTAAATAAGACTATAGTTCTAATGATATTTTTTTTATTAATTCTAAATATTTTTCTTTTTCTTTTTCTAAATCACTAATATTTTTTCTTTCAAATCTAACTGTTAAAACTGGTCCAGTATTACTTTGTCTAATTAAAGTAAAACCATCTTCATAATCAATTCTTATTCCATCTATGGCATTATATTTAATATTTTTATTATCAAGATATTCTTTTAATTTATCAATTATTAAACTTTTATTTTCTTCTTTTACTTCTATTTTAATTTCTGGTGTATGATAATATTTTGGAATTTTTTCTACCATTTGTGAAAAATTTTCATTACTTTTGGAAAGCATTTCAATTATTCTAAGTCCATTATATATTCCATCATCTGTCCCAATCCATTTATCTAAAAACCATAGATGACCTGAAAATTCTCCTCCAAAGTCGAGTTTTTCTTCATTAATTTTAAGATTCATATAAGAATTTCCAGTTCGATAAACTTCACAAGGTATATTTAATTTTTGCATTTCATCAATAACTGCTTTAGAACATTTTACATCCATAATAGCATGTCTATTTTTTAAATTTGGATTTAAATATTTATAAATAGTAATCATTACGTTATCAATTGGAATAAAATTACCTTTATTATCAATTACTCCGACACGATCTGCATCTCCATCAATACCAATTCCTATGTCATAGCCACCATTTAATACTTCTTTTTTTAACATTTCCATATTTTCTTCAACTGAAGGGTCTGGATGATGATTTGGAAAATTACCATCACTTTCACCATTAATTAATTTATAATCAATATCAAACTCTTGTAAAATTTTATCTAAAATAATGGCTCCTGTTCCATTACCTGGATCAAAAACAGCTTTAATTTTTTTATTACCTAAATCAATACTTTCTTTAATTTTATTTATATAACTATTAAAATTATCATCATAAATTTGATAAGTTCCTTTTTCTTCATTAAAATCACCTTTTAAAGTAAAATCTCTAAAGTCAAATATTTCTTTACCACAAGCATTACCTTTAATACTAAAAGATATTTTAAAACCATTATATTCTTTTGGATTATGCGAAGCAGTTATCATAATACCATTTTTAATATTTAATAATTTTTTATAATAATAATATATTGGTGTTGTACATAATCCTAAATCTATAATATTTGCACCCGCACTAAGAAGACCGTCAATTAGGTTTTTGTGTACAATAGGTGAGGAAAGTCTATTATCATGCCCAATAATTACTTTTTTATCATCTATATAACTTGCAAAACTTTTTCCTATTATATAAGCATCTTTATCATTTAAATCATCTGGATAAACTGCTCTAATATCATATTCTCTAAAAATAAAACTTTTCATATCATCACCATATTTATTTTATCAAATATAAAAAATATTTTAAATAGTTATTTACATTTAATAATATCTTTGATATATTTAATTTGCTCGTAAAAAAGAATATATTTTTTATGAGTTTTTTTAATGGGAAAATCACATTAGAAAGGAAAAATTGAAAAAAATTAAAATAATAATAATATTAATAATACTATTTAGTTTTATGAAAGTAAAAGCAATAACACTTACAAATATAAATGGATCATTATTTAGAAAACTATGTTCAAATGATGGGAAAATTTATGAAATTAAATTTATTAATTTACAAGAAAGAGAAAGTTATTTTTTACTTCCTTTAGAAAATTATAATTTAGATTTAAAAACTTATGAATATTCTTCACTTGAAAAAACTAATTTTCCTTTAGATTTAAAAGATTATTATTTATCATTTATTGAATTTAAAAATAAATATAATTTGAATTTTTATGTTTATCATGCTTTAACGCAAAGACTTATTTGGAATTATTTATATCCTAATAAAAATTTTAGATTTTGTGATGATAATAAAAAAAATTATGATTTTTATGAAAATGAATATAATGAAGTTAAAGAAAAAATAGAAAATGTTATTAAAGGACCAGAATTTTTTAAAAAAACAAATTATCAATTACCTAATAAAGAATATATTTATGAATTTAAATATTTAGATAATTATTATATTTTTGATAATGATGGACTTGATGTAAAACTAATAAATAATAAACTTTATATAAAAGGAGAAAAAGGAAGTTATAAAATATTATTTAAGAAAAATAAAGTAGTTTATAATGATATTCTATTTGATTATTTAGTTACAGATAATGAAAATTATGTATTCAGTGCAAATAATTATAACGATGTAACTTATGAAATGAATATTATAATTGAAAGCAATAATTTAACTATTATGGTTACTGATAATGAAGTAACTTTAAATAAATGTATTACTTTAACAAGCGATAATGAAAGTAATATATTTTGTGCAAATGAAAATAATTTAATTAATATAAGTCTTTTAAAGGGAAAATATACTATTACTTATAATGAAGATGATCTATATAAAGAAAAAAGTATTTCCATAAATCTTGATAAAGATGATTTAATTAAATTAAATTTAGAAAGAAAAAATATTATAAAAGAAAATGATAATCTTAAAGAAGATAATCTAAAGTTAGATAATGAAATTAATAAAGAATATACACATAATATTATATTTGAAAATACATTATCTATTAATAATATAATTTATATTATAATATTTTTAATTTTAATATCTATTGGAGTTATTCTTGTTAAAAAGAAAAAATAAAATAGGGTATTTAATTATATTAATAATAATTATATTTTTAAGTTTTAATAAAACAAAGTATTTAAAAAATAATACTAATATTTTTATATTTGATAATTATAATACTACTTTTGATATTTATTTAAAAATACCTAAGATTAATTTTGAAAAAAAATTTAATGATAAATCTACTTTAAAGGATAATATTATGTTATCACCTTATTCTAAAGTAAAAAGTAATAAAAGTACAATTATTATATTAGGTCATTCAGGATATGCTAAAAATGCTTTTTTTAATGATTTGATTAATTTATCTATTAATGATGAAATAATTATTAAATATTTTGGTGTTACTTATAAATATATTATATTTGATATTGATTATATAACTAAAAAAAGTAGTTATTTAATTACATATGAACAAAATAATTTATATTTAGTAACATGTGATATAAATAATTTAAATAAACAAATAGTAATTAAAGCAAGATTAAAAAATGTATAAAATATTTCCTTTTTTATCAATATAATTTTGAAAGGAAATGATATGAGTAATTATAAAGTTGATATAACGGGAATAAATACTAGTACTTTAAAATGTTTAACTCATGAAGAAAATATTAAATTATTTAAACTATATCAAAGTGGTAATTTAAAAGCAAAAGATGATTTAGTAAATGGTAATTTAAAATTAGTTTTATCTGTATTAAAAGGTTTTAATAAAAAAGGTATTAATCAAGATGATTTATTTCAAGTAGGAGTTATTGGTTTAATAAAAGCCATTGATAATTTTGATTTATCTTATAATTTAAAATTGTCTACTTATGCTGTACCTTTAATAGTGGGAGAAATAAAAAAATATTTAAGAGATAATACCCAAATGAGAATAGCAAGAAGTATAAAAGATGATGCTTATAAAATACTTAGGTTTAAAGAAGAATATATAAATAAATATGGAAAAGAACCATTAAATAGTGAAATATCAAAGGCTTTAAATATAAGTGAAATAGATATTGGTTTTGCTTTAAATGCCTTAAAAGAACCTATGAGTATATTTGCTCCAATATATTCTGATGGAGGAGATACAATTTATTTAGAAGATCAAATAGCAGATAACAAAGAAAAAAGTTATGATAAAGATATGATGATTTCTTTATATAAAGCTTTAAAAAAAATAAAAGAAAGAGAAAAATCTATTTTAATGGAAAGATATGTTGTGGGAAAAACTCAAACAGAAATTGCTAGTGAATTAAATATATCACAAGCGCAAGTATCTCGAATTGAAAAAAATGCTCTAATTAAAGTAAGGAAACTTATTAAATGATAGCATTATGTTTACAAATATATTTTGCAAGAATACTTGATGTAACATTAAGTACGATTAGAACATTTTATACATTAAAAGGAAAAACTATTTTTTCTTCAATATTATCTTTTTTTGAAGTATTAGTTTGGTTTTTAGTGGCAAGGCAAGCTTTAAATGTTGATTTAGATTCATTATGGATACCAATAAGTTATTCCCTTGGTTATGCTACAGGTATATTAATTGGTTCTTTTATATCCAATAATTTTATTAAAGGTATTGAAAATGTAACTATTATTACTAAAAAGAAAAATGATATTTTAATTAATACTTTAAGAAATAATGGTTTTGGTATATCTATTATTGATTTAAAAAATGATTTTGATAATATAAAAAAACAAATGCTTATTATTGAAGTAGATAAAAGATATTTAAAAAAACTAGTAAAAATTGTAAAATCTATTGATAAAGATGCATTTATTTCAATTAGTGAGACAAAACAAATTGAAAATGGTGTATTAAAAATTAACAAATAATATTGGAAAATAAAAAAAATTATGCTATTATATTTTTAGTATGATAGGAATGTAAGTTATGGAAAATAAAAAAAATAAATTAGATAAAAAAAGTATTTCAATTATTATAATAGTAGCAATTTTTTTAGTTATTATAATGGCTATAACTTTTGCCTATTTTGGTAATTTTTTTGTTAATCTTGGTAATATGCTAAATGTTAATTTATCTGCGGGTAATCTTTCAAATGCTTATTTAAATGCGACGAATACATCATTTTCTATTGATATTGATCCTGAAAATATGACTGAAGATAATGCTGGTAATTATGTTATGACTAATGAGTCTAGTTTAACTGTTTCTTTAGATGCAGGTACGACTAGTTATGCAGTAAAATGTACTTATGATATAATATTTGAATATGATAATGATTCAAGTATTTATGGAAAAGAACCAACTCCAGTAAGTGAAGGAGCTACAAAAGAATTTACTTTACAAGCAAGTGGACCAACAACTTTTTCTAATATGTTTAAAGAAGAAACAAATTTTGCTTATGATGAGTATTGGGGATCAAATCCATATAAAAGAACTATTGTAAGTGGAGTAGAAATTATAAATTCAAGTTCAAATAATCCAACAGTACAAACTTGGACTTTTACTAATAAATTTTATAACTTAGATTTAGATCAAACTTCTCTTGCTAATAAAACTTTTAAAGGTAGATTTTATGTAGATAATACTCATTGTGAAACTTCACAAAGTGTTAATAATGGTGGCACTTTATATGCAATGATTCAAGATAAATATAATGAAGGAAATACATTTGTAAAATTATATGATGGTGATGGATCAGATTCATATGCTAATCCAGTATATTATTATAATGGTGCAGTCGAAGATAATAATGTTTATTTTGCGGACCTATGTTGGAAAATGGTTAGAACCACCGATACTGGGGGAGTTAAACTAATTTATAATGGTACTCCAAAAACAATAATGAAGCCAACTCCAATTGAAGAATCACAATATTTAAATGTATCTAATGATGCAAACTACCCATATACATTTGATAGTACAAATAAAACATGGACAAGTACAAATCAAACAAATAGTGCTACGGGAACAATAACATTTACGGTTGCTGAAGCAGGTGATTATGTATTATCATGTACAGTTTCTTCAGAGGGAGGCTATGATGAAGCAATATTTTATAAAGATGATACAGTGCTTGGTACTTATAGTGGTTCTATAAGTGGAACAATTAATCTTGAAGGCCTTACTACCTCAAATGTAATAAAAGTAGAATATACAAAAGATTCATCAGGAGCAAGTGGTAGTGATAATGTAGTTTTTTATGTAGGTAAACCTTCAGGTAATTCGTATTTAACTTGCAATAATACTGGAGAAGATTCTCAAATAGGAACAAGTGCATTTAATAGTAGTTGGGACTCACCTGCATATGTTGGTTATATGTATAATACAGTATATACTTCTTCATCTAAATCTAGTTCAGCATTATCTAATATTGTATTTGGTAATTCATTTACATATGCTGATGGCTCTTATACACTTACTGATACAATGACAGTTTCTTCTTGGTCAAGTGGCTATAATACAATAAGTAATAATCATTATACGTGTTTCACAACAGGTACTACTTGCACTTCTTTATATTATGTACATCATACTAGTTCTTCAACTGCAGATTATATAACGCTAACAAATGGTAAATCAGTAAGTGATGCTTTAAATGAAATGTTATATGCAGATGATGTAAATAAAACTGATTCAACAATGAAAATATATATAGAAACTTGGTATGAAAATAATATGACATCATATACCTCTTATCTAGAGGACACAACATTTTGTAATGACCGAAGTATATTAAATTTAAATGGTTGGAATCCAAATGGTGGAAGTACAACAGAGTATTTACAATTTAAAAATTATAGTACAAATTATAGTTTAGTATGTTCAAATGAGTTAGATCAATTTAGAGTAGGAAATGCAAAAGCACCGCTTAAATATCCAGTGGGATTACTTACCGCCCCAGAAGTATGGCTTGCTTATAAAGATGCAAGTGATAGTACCTATTATTTAAATACAGGCCAGAATTTTTGGCTGGGTTCCCCTTGCCGCTTATACTACAGCAGTGCTTACGGGCGTTTTGTCAATAGTTATAGTATCTTGAGTAACGGCGGCGTGGGCAAATCTTACGGGGCCCGGCTGTCCGTTTCTTTAAAACCTGGCACCGGGTATACCTCAGGAGATGGGTCATATATTTCGCCATTTTTGATAGAATAACGCAGTAATAATAATAAGTAGGTGCCAACACTTTACACTAGAGTAAACCGGCCTCGTTAACTTAACTGTGTCTTTCAACAAAAAGTTACTATAAAACTCTATATAAATAAAATATAGAATTCCAATAAATGTAACATTATTTAACCATAGTAGGTTATAGTTGTCAATAACCCCAGCGAAAACCCTTTCGCGAGGCGCCGAAGAAAAAAATAACGTAAAAAAAAGATAGACATATCTTTTTTTTAGTGTTAAAATAAGTATGACATTTTAAGTGGGCTTGCAATCCCACTTTTATTATTAAATAGGAAGTGATATATTTGAAATTTGAAAAATTAACTGAAAAAATTAATATTGCAATAAAAAAAATGGATATATTTGTAGATAATATATCATATAAAAAGAAAGGTAAATATAATTTTTTGGAGGTAACTTTAGATAAAGTTGGTGGTATTGATTTAGATGAAATAGTTGATGCTACAAAAATAATTAATCCAATTGTGGATAAATATTGTGATATTGAAGATAGTTATATTCTTGATATATCAAGTAAGGAAAGAGGATAGAAAATGAATAGTAATGAATTAATTAAAGCGGTTAAGCTTGTTACAAAAGAAAAAAATATAAGTGAAGATGTAATTTATGATGGACTTACTTTAGCACTTACTACTGCATATAAGAAAAATTTTGATTCTAAAACTAATGTAATTGTTAGAATTAATCGTGAGACTGGAGATATTAAAGTTTATTCTTATTTAGTAGTTGTTTCTGAAATTGATGAAGGTAGTGAAACTGTTGATGAAGAAGGAAACACTGTAACTGTTCCACCTGAAATTAATATTGATGCTCAAATTCTTTTAGAAGATGCCGTTAAAATTGATCCAAATGCAAAAGTTGGAGAAACAATTGAAGTAGAAGTAACACCTAAAGATTTTGGAAGAGTAGCTGCGGGTACTGCTAAACAAGTATTAACGCAAAAAATAAGAGAAGCTGAAAAAGAAAGTATTATTAATGAATTTAATGATAAAGAAGGCGAAGTAATGGTTGGAATGGTTGCTCTTGAAGACCAAAAAAACTATTATATTGATTTAGGTAGAACTAGAGGAATGCTTCCTAAAAGTGAAATTATTCCAGGTGAAAAAATTACGATGGGTTCTAATATTAAAGTATATTTAACTAAAGTAACTTTAGGAGCTAAAGGCCCAGTTATTATGCTATCTAGAAAACATTTTGGTTTTGTTAAAAGATTATTTGAACAAGAAATTCCGGAAATTATTAATGGAACAATTGAAATATATGCTGTTGTTCGTGAACCTGGTATTAGATGTAAAGTTGCAGTTTATTCAAATAATCCTAAAATAGATGCAATTGGTTCATGTATTGGCGAAAAAGGTTGTAGAATTGCTGGTGTTTTAAAAGAACTTGGTGATGAAAGAATTGATTTAGTTTTATATAATGATGATCCAGCGGAATTTATTAAAAATGCTATGGTTCCTGCGAAAGATGCAATAGTTAATATAATTGATGAAAAAGAAAAGAAAGCTTTAGTAATTGTAAGTGATGATAATTTATCTTTAGCTATTGGTAAAAAGGGAAGTAATATTAAACTTGCATCACGTCTTACCCATTATTATCTTGAAATTAAAACATTAAGCCAGGTTAATGAGGAAGGAAATAAATAATGAAAAAAATACCTTTAAGAACATGCGTTGTAACGAAAGAAAAATGTGAAAAACGTGATTTATTAAGGGTTGTTAGAACCCCTGAAAAAGAAGTTATATATGATGAAAGTGGTAAAGCAAATGGAAAAGGGGCTTATTTAAAAAAAGATATTGATGTGATAAATAAAGCAAAAAAGACTAAAATATTAGATAGAGTTTTAGAAGTTTGCGTTCCTGATGAAATTTATGAAACTTTAATTAGAAAGGTAAATAATGAATAATAATAGGCCTAATAAAGAAGAATATTATATGGCAATTGCTCATTTAGCATCACTTCGAAGTACATGTTTATCTCGAAAAGTTGGCGCTATTATTGTTAAAGATGATAATCCTATATCATTTGGCTTTAATGGCCCTGCTAGAGGAGTTACGCATTGTGAAGATTTAGGAGGATGTCGAAGAAGAAAAATGCCAGATTATGCATCAGGAAAATATTTGGAATTATGTCCTGCTTCTCATGCTGAGCAAAATGCTATTGCTTTTGCCGCAAGACATGGTATATCAACTATTGGAGCAACTATTTATGTAAATACTTTTCCTTGTAAAGATTGCATGAATTCTATAATTAATAGTGGTATTAAGAAAATTATATATGATGCAAATTATGATGCAACTTTATCCAAAGAAATAGTAAATAACACAAATATTGAAGTTGTTAAGTATGAAGGAAGAACTTTAGAAGAAATATTAATTGAAATGGGATATATAAATATAGAAGAACAAACAAAATCTAGATAAAAGAAAGGATGGGATATCTATGAATATTAAAGATTATGCAAAGGATGTAAATTTATCAGTAGCGGAAGTACTTAGAAAATGTAGTGAACTTGGTATAAAAGCAGATGCAAATGCTATTTTGTCTGATGATGATATTATTATGCTTGATAATACTATTAATTTGATTAGTACAAATAAAGAAACTACTTATGAAGAAGAAGATCAAATTGATGATGTTATTGAAAAAGTTTTGCAAAGTGAAAATATCGATAAAACTGATTCTCTTGTTGCTACTTCTAAACAAAAATTAAAGAAGAAAGATAGTAATAATAGTGAATTTAAAAATTTAAAAAAACAAATGTATAAAAATAAAACAAAATTAATGAGTAATAGTAAAGAAGATAATGTTGTTTTATATGAAAATAATATGACAGTTGCTGATTTTGCCAATGTTTTAGGAGTATCTTCAAATGATATAATTAAAAAATTAATTAGTTTAGGATTAATGCTATCTATTAATGCACAAATTGATTTTGAAAATGCTGAAATTGTTGCTCTTGATTATAATAAAACATTAAAAAGAAAAGAAAGCCAAGATATCTCAGATTTTGATAATTATGAAGTAATTGATAATGAAGAAGATTTAGCCCCAAGACCTGCCATTGTTACAATAATGGGACATGTTGACCATGGTAAAACAACACTTCTTGATTATATAAGATCTTCAAATATTGCTTCAAGTGAAGCTGGAGGAATTACGCAAGCAATAGGTGCTTATCAAATTACTAAAGATAATAATAAAATTACATTTATAGATACTCCAGGTCATGCTGCTTTTACTCAAATGCGTGCAAGAGGAGCAAGTGTAACTGATATTGTAATAATTATTGTTGCAGCTGATGATGGTGTTATGCCTCAAACAAAAGAAGCAATTGATCATGCTAAAAGTGCTGGAGTTCCAATCGTTGTTGCGGTTAATAAAATAGATAAACCAGATTCAAATATTGAAAGAGTTTATACACAAATGGCTGAGGAAGGTATTACTCCAGAAAGTTGGGGTGGAGATTATCCATTTATAAATATTTCTGCGAAAACTGGCGAAGGAGTTGATAAACTTCTAGATACAATACTTGCTATTGCGGAAGTAAAAGAACTTAAAGCAAATCCATCAAGATATGCCTTGGGTGCTGTTATTGAAGAAAAACTAGATAAGAATATTGGTGGAATTGCATCATTTTTAATTCTTAATGGAACCCTTCGTTTAGGAGACCCTGTTGTTGTTGGTACAACTTATGGAAAGGTAAGAACAATGAAAAACGATAGGGGAGAAAATATTGTTGAAGCTGGTCCATCTACTCCAGTGGAAATAACAGGACTTAATGATACTCCTCGAGCTGGTGATAAATTCATGGCATTTGAAACAATTGAAGAAGCAAAAAATATTTCTATTAAAAGAAAAAATGCTGAAGATGCTAAAAAAGGTGAAAAAAAATCACTTTCACTTGATGAATTATTTGATAGCATAAATAAAGGTCAAAAAGAAATAGCAGTAGTTTTAAAAGCAGATGTTAGAGGTAGCGAAGAAGCTGTAAAAAGTTCTTTAGAAAAAATCAAAGTCGAAGATGTTAAAGTTAAAGTCATAAGAAGTGGTATTGGACCTATTTCTGAAAGCGATATAGTTTTGGCTAGTGCATCTAAAGCAATTGTTATTGGATTTAATGTAGTACCATCATCTGATGCAAAAGATATGGCGAAAGAATATGGAATTGATATAAGACTTTATACAATTATCTATAAATTAGTCGAAGACATTGAAGCTGCTTTAACAGGAATGCTTGATCCAAAATTTGAAGAAAAGAAAATTGGTGCTTGTGAAGTAAGACAAATATTTAAATTTTCTAAAGTTGGTAATATTGCGGGAGTATATGTTACTGAAGGATTAGTAAAAAGTAATAGTAATGTGCGTGTTATTCGTGATTCAACTGTTTTAGCGGATACTAAAATTTCTTCAATTCAAAGAGGTAAAGATCAAGTAAAAGAAGTTAAAAAAGGCTTTGAATGTGGTATTACTCTTGAAAAATATGATGACTTTAAACCAAATGATATCTTTGAAGTATATGTAATGGAGGAAATTAAACGTGCCTAGTTTAAATGTAAAAAGAATAGAAAGCGATATTGAAAAATATATTCCACTTATTATTCAAAGGGAATGTCATGATGAATTAATTAAAACTATTACTATAACAAGTTGTAAACTTTCTAAAGATTTTAGTTATTGTAAAGTTTATTTTACTTCACTTTCACCATTAAGTAAAAAAGAAATCGAAAAAGAGGTAAATGAAGCTAGTTCATTTATAAGAGGTAAACTTGCTAATCTTATTGAGGCAAGAAATATCCCTTTTTTAGAGTTTACATATGATGAAAGTATTGAATATGGTAATAAAATAGAGAATATTATAAAAAAAATACATGAAAATGATAATAAAGATAGTTTAGATTAAATTATTTTTTTACTTGAATAAATTTTAAGGATGGTAGTTTATGGATGGAATAATACTAATTAATAAAGAAATTGGTAAAACTAGTAGAGATGAGATAAATAGTTTATGTCATATATTTAATACAAAAAAAATCGGCCATACTGGTACTTTAGATCCAATTGCTACTGGTGTTTTAGTGGTTTGCCTTAATAAATATACAAAACTTGTTAATATATTAACTAGTTTAGAAAAAGAGTATATTGCTAAAATAAAATTAGGTATAAAAACTGATACTTTAGATATTACAGGTAATGTTATTGAAGAAAGAAAATGTAGCACCACTAAAGAAAAAATTGAAGAAGTATTAAAAGAATTTATTGGTATATATAAACAAACTATTCCTCTTTATTCCGCCAAAAAAATTAATGGTAAAAAACTTTATGAATATGCAAGAAATAATGAAAGTGTAAAATTACCTACAAATGAAGTAGAGATATATGATTTAAAATTAATATCTTTTGAAAATGATGAAATAACTATAAAATGTAATGTTTCAAAAGGAACTTATATTCGTAGTTTAATCCAAAGTATTTGTGATAGTTTAAATGTAATTGGAACTATGTCAAGTCTTATAAGAACTAAACAAGGTAAGTTTGATATAACTAATTCATATACAATTGAAGAAGTTAAAAATGGTAAATTTAAATTATTAAAAGCTAAAGATATTTTAGACTATAAAATATATAATCTTAATGATTTAGAATATAAAAAAGTAAAAAATGGTAATCATATATTTATAAATAGTAATGAAGAAAATTTAATTTTAACATATAATGATAAAGAAATTGCTATTTATAAAAAAAGTAAAGATATGTATATACCAAGTGTAATGTTAGTTTAGATTACTTGCTTTTTAAATATTTACATGCTAAAATTAAAGAGAATAAAGAGGTGTTTACTATGAAAGAATTTATTGTAAATTTATATGCAAATAAGTATTTTCCTATTTATTTAGGTATTATAATTATAGTATTACTTATTGCATTTTTTATTGTATTCTTTTTAGGAAAGAAAGATCAAAAAAAGATTGAAGAGACTCAAAGACTTAATAAAGAAGATTTACAAAAAGGTAATAAATTAAATACTATTGAAAATAACCAAACAGAAGTTATTAAAAATGATAATAGTAATACTTTAGAACAAAATACAGTAGTTGAAACAAATAATAATTCAAAAGCTGGTGTTATTACTCAATCTCCAGTAATGAATGCAGCAAGTGAAGTAAAATTAAATCCAGATAATGTAATGCATAGTGTAAATAATACTGTTTTGCCTACAAATCCAATTCAAAATTCTGAAAAAGAAATGAAAAATAATCAAACACCTATTGTAAATGAGGTAAAACCAGTTACAAATAATATAGCACAAAATGAAACTCAACCAAAAGTTAGTACGCCTGTTCAAAATAATATTAATAAAGCTAGTGTAACAAGTATTAATGAAGTTAAACCTACTATTCAAAATCCAAATGAAATTATTATGCCAACATCACAAGTTCAAAATAAACAAGTAAATATAAGTCAAAATGCTAATAATAATACTATGAGTAATAATTTAACATCTAATATAAGTGAAATAAAGCCAGTTAAGCCAAAAGATATCGTAATGCCTGTAGTAGAAAAAACGCCAATAAATTCTAATAATGAAATAAAAAAAGAAGTTGTTGAAATTAATAGTATTAATCCTCAGAAAATAATTCAAAAAAATAATATTGATGATGATTCATATAAAGCTGCAAGTAGTAAAGCAGGAAATTCTAGTCAAGATGCTATAAATCGTTTTCAAAATATTGCTTCTTCAATTGATAAAGAATTAACTGAACTTGAAAAACAGCAAAAAACATTTAGTCAAATTAATACTAATATTGAGAATAATAATTTAAATAATAATAAAATAAATATTCCAAATTCTATTTTAGAAGAACCTAAAGTTAAAGAAGAAAAAAAGGAAAGTAATACTACTGTAGTAAGTAATATTTATAGTTCAGTATATGTACCAAATAAAAATGTTGTAGAAAATAAAGTTGCAGAAAAAAATATAGATTATGATGAAACTATGAGCATTGAACTTCCTAAATTAAAAGAAGAACCAATTTTAAAAGATGAAGAAAAAGATGATTTTAAATTTATTTAAAAAATTCATCTTTTTTATTTTACATTTAAAAAAGATATTTTTTGTAAAGTGTCATTGCCAAAAATACTTTTTTTCATTATAATAATTTAAGGTGGTAGTATGGCAAAATATGATGAATCATCAATTAAAATACTTGAAGGCTTAGAAGCAGTAAGAAAAAGACCGGGAATGTATATCGGTTCAACTGATAAAAGAGGTCTTCATCATTTAGTATGGGAAATTGTTGATAATTCAATGGATGAAGTTATAAATGGTTTTGGTAATTATATCAAAATTATTATTAATAAAGATAATTCAATTACAGTTGCAGATAATGGGCGAGGTGTACCTATAGGAATGCATGCTTCAGGAAAAAGCACACCTGAAGTAATTTATACAATACTTCATGCTGGTGGTAAATTTACTGAAGATGGTTATAAAGTTTCTGGTGGTCTTCATGGTGTAGGAGCTTCTGTTGTTAATGCATTAAGCAAAGAAATGACAGTTGTAATTTATCGTGATGGCAAAATAAGTGAAATAGATTTTGAAAATGGTGGTAAAGTAAAAAATCCTTTAAGAACTATTGGCGAAAGTAAAAAAACAGGAACAATAGTTAAATTTAAACCAGATGATGAAATATTTAAAAATTTAAATTTTTCCTATACAACAATTTGTGAAAGAATGCAAGAAAGTGCATTTTTACTTCCTGGTCTTACTATTGAAGTAATTGATGAAGCAGATAAAAAAGAAGTTAAATATCATTATGATAATGGTTTAACTAGTTTTGTTGAATATATTAATGAAGATAAAACTCCACTTCATAAAGTTATAAGTTATAGTGGAACTAAAAATGATATTGAAGTTAGTGTTGCACTTCAATATACAGATACTTATCAAGAAAATATTTTGTCATTTGTAAATAACGTAAAAACAATTGATGGTGGTTCTCATGAAGTTGGTTTTAAAACTGGAATTACTAAAGCATTTAATGATTATGCTAAAAATAATAATCTTTTTAAAGGTAAAGATTATTCCTTAGATGGAGCTGATGTAAGAGAAGGACTTACTGCGGTAATTAGTCTTAAAATACCTGAAGAACATCTTCAGTTTGAAGGACAAACTAAAGGTAAACTTGGTACACCTGAAGCAAGAAGTATTACAGAAAGTATTACATATGACTCTCTTAAGTTTTATTTAGAAGAAAATAAAGAAGTTGCATTAAATATAGTTGATAAAGCAATGAAAAGTAAAACAGCAAGAGAAGCTGCTCGAAAAGCAAGAGAAGAAGCAAGAAATGGTAAAAATAAAAGTAAAATAGAAAAGAACTTATCAGGTAAACTTGCTCCCGCACAAAGTAAAAATTCTAAGATTAATGAACTTTTCTTAGTTGAGGGTAATTCAGCAGGTGGTAGTGCTAAAGGTGGAAGAGATCGTAAATTTCAAGCTATTTTACCATTAAGAGGAAAAGTTATTAATGCCGATAAAGCAGCAAGTGAAGAACTATTTAAAAATGAAGAGATTAATACATTAATTTATACAATAGGAGCTGGTGTCGGTCAAAGTTTTGATGTAAGTGAATCAAATTATGATAAAGTTATAATCATGACTGATGCCGATGTTGATGGAGCACATATTCAAATACTTCTTTTAACATTTTTCTATCGTTATATGAGACCGCTTATTGAAACGGGTCATCTTTATATCGCCATGCCTCCATTATATAAACTTGATTATGGTAAAAAAAGATTTTATGCTTACACTGATGATGAACTTAATGAAATAAAAAGAAATAATAGTGGAAAATATTCCATTCAAAGATATAAAGGACTTGGTGAAATGAATCCAGAACAACTTTGGGAAACTACAATGAATCCTGATACAAGAATGCTTATAAGAGTAAATATTAATGATGCTGCTTTAGCGGAAAAAAGAGTAAGTGTTTTAATGGGGGATAAAGTTGAACCTAGAAAAGAATGGATTAATGAAAATGTAGTATTTACTATGGAAGATGATTATAGGGGATAATTTATGGAAAATGAGATTTTAAAAAGAATACAAGATTATGCACTTGAAGAAATAATGGGTGATCGTTTTGGTAAATATGCTAAAGAAATTATTTTAGATAGAGCAATACCTGATGTAAGAGATGGTTTAAAACCTGTTCAAAGAAGAATACTTTATGCAATGTATAAAGCCGGTAATACTTGGGATAAAGGTTATATAAAATGTGCTGCAACAGTTGGAGATGTATTAGGAAAATTCCATCCACATGGAGACTCATCTGTTTATGATGCTATGGTTAGAATGAGTCAATGGTGGAAACAAAATCATGTATTAATTGATATTCACGGAAATAATGGTTCAATTGATGGTGATCCAGCTGCTGCATATCGTTATACTGAAGCAAAACTTGCTAAAATAAGTAGTGAATTATTAAAAGATTTAGATAAAGAAACTGTGTCATGGGCACTTAATTTTGATGATCGTTTTTTAGAACCAACAGTACTTCCAGCAAAATTTCCTAATCTTTTAGTAAATGGAGCAAATGGTATTTCAGCAGGATATGCTACCAATATTCCTCCCCATAATCTAGGAGAAATAATTGATGCGACAATTAAAAGAATTGAAAGTCCTAACTGCAAACTAGAATCAATATTAGAAATTGTTAAAGGTCCTGATTTTCCAACTGGTGGTATAGTGGAAGGTAAAGATGGAATAATAAGTGCTTTTAAAACTGGAAAAGGCAAAGTAATTGTTCGTTCTAAAACAAGATTTAATAAAGAAAAAGGTAAAGAACAAATTATTATTGATGAAATACCTTTTGAAGTAAATAAAGCTATGCTAGTTGCTAAAATTGATAGTTTAAGAATTGATAAAAAAATCGAAGGTATTAGTGAAGTAAGAGATGAAACAGACCGTGATGGTCAAAGAATCGTAATTGATTTAAAAAATGGGGCTAATAAAGAACTTATTTTAAATTATTTATTCAAAAATACAGATCTTCAAATATCATATAATTATAATATGGTAGCAATAGTAAATAGAACTCCTAAAACATTAGGAATACTTGAAATACTTGATGCATATGTTGAATTTTATAAAGAAGTTATAACTAAAAGAACTACATTTGAACTTAATACTTATAAAAAAGAATTTAATATAGTATCAGGTCTTATGAAAGCAATATCTATTTTAGATGATGTAATTAAGGTTATAAGACAAAGTAAAAATAAATCTGATGCTAAAGAAAATTTAGTTAGTGCTTTTGATTTTAATATTGAACAAGCTGAAGCAATTGTAACTTTACAACTTTATAGATTAACTAATACTGATATTGTTGTCTTAAAAGAAAGAGTAGAAGAATTAAAAGAATTAATTAATAATTGTAATGAAATATTAAATGATGAAAATAAATTAAAAAATGTTATGAAATCGGAACTTAGAAATGTTAAAAAAGAATATAGCATTCCTAGAAAAACAGTTATTAAAGATGAAATAACTGAAATTAAATTTGATTTAAAAGAAATGATACCATCAGAAAATGTTGTAATTGTAATTACAAATGATGGATATGTAAAAAAAGTTCCAATTAAATCATATAAAGCTGCAACTGATGAAACAACTTTAAAACCTGGAGATTATGTTAAAAATATTTTTGAGGTTAATACAAGAAATCATTTATTATTATTTACAACACTAGGAAATTATTTATTTATACCGGTTTATCAAATTAATGAATGTAAATGGAAAGACTTAGGTAAACATATAAATAATATTGTAATGCTTGAAGAAGGAGAGAAAATAATTGATTCATATATATATGATAAAGATAATTATTTAATTTTAACAACAAAACATGGTATGATAAAAAAAGTAATTATGTCGGATTATGAAGTATCAAGATGTAGTAAACCAATGACAGCAATTAAACTTAAAAATAATGATGAACTAGTTAGTGTAAAATTAGATAAGAATGATACTTTAATAGTAACAAATAATAATTATTATTTAATGTTTTCTTCAGATGAAATTCCAGTTGTTGGTGCAAAAGCATCAGGAGTAAAAGCTATTAATTTAACAAATGATTATGTAGTGTCTTCAAATCAAGTTGATGAAACAAAAGAATATTTAAATATATTTACTAATTTTAATACCGCTAAAAGAGTTAAAATTAATGAATTAAATAAATTTACTAGAAATAAAAAAGGTAGTCAAATAATTAAGAAAAATAAAACTAAAGATTATAAAACTATTTCGGCATTTATTACTGATTCAAAATCAATAAATGTTGTTAAAACTGATTCAGATGTAATTGAAATAAAAAATAGTGATATAAAACTTATGGATACTAATAGTTTTGGTAGTAATTATACTAATTTAAAGGTATTAAATGTAACAGAAAAATATGAAATTATTAAAGGTAAAGAAGAAAAATTAGCGGAAAATGAAATAAAACTAGAAAAAAATGAAGAAAAACAAGAACAAATTTCTTTTGATAGTTTTGTAGATAGTTTTAAAATTTAAAAAAGTTCATTTATGGACTTTTTTTTCATATTATTTAATAGGTGAAAATATGAGTAAAAAAGATGAGTTTAAAGAATTTGCTAAAAGTAATCCCAATCTTGCATCATTTGTTGAAAATGGTCAAATGACATGGCAAAAATTTTATGAACTTTATGATATATATGATCGTGATGAAAAAGTATGGGATAAGTATACTAAAAGTAATTCTGAATCTACCAGTAGTAGTATTGGAAAAATAAATGATTTAATTAAAAATGTTAATATGGATACAATTAAAGAACATATTTCAACTGCTCAAAAAGCTTTAGATTTTGTGCAAGAACTTACAAGTAAAACAAGTCCAGGTACTCCTAAAAAGGGGGTTAGCCCTAGGCCACTTAATAAATTTTTTGAGGATTAATGAACAAAGAAATATTAATTAAATTTAAAGAAAATGAGAAATTATTTGATCATTTTAAAGATCATTCATATTATATAAAATATTTAAATCGGTCACCTGATTATTTTAATGAATTTTCTCGAAAGATGAAAGAAATATATAAAGAAAGGACAACTGATAAAATAAGTAGTGCAATTGATGGCGTTGAAATGATATCGTCAATAATTGACACAATAAAGTAAAATATAATATTATTTCTATTGCAAAAATAGTATCTTTGTGATATTCTTTAATTAGAAAGGATAGAGAAATATGAGAAACAATAAAAAAGGTTTTACACTTATCGAACTTTTAGCGGTTATCGTTATTTTAGCAGTAGTTATGCTTATTGCTGTAAGTGCTGTTGGACCATTAATGGCAAAATCTAGGAAAGGAGCTTTAGAAAACGAAGGTATTGCACTTTCAAATGCTGCAAAAACTGCTTTTCAAGCAGAACAATTAAATGCAACTTCAGTTATTAAAGCAACAAGCACAGTATGTTTTGATTTAGAGTATTTATATAGTCAAAAATATTATGAAAAAGGTTCTGCTCAAGATTATACTGGTTCAGTATTAGTAACATATGCAGGTGGAGATTACACATATTCAATTTGGATTTCTAATAAGACATATGCTATTTCAGGAAAAGCCCCAAATGCAATTAATTTAGATACTGATGTTACAGATGCTACTAGTGCTTCAAATAACTGTGGTGGAACGCTTGCAACAGGTAATATCTTATGTACTGGAACAACTTGTACAGTTCAACCATAATATTCTTGTTTAAATAAAAAACTCAAGTTAAATAATTTGAGTTTTTTTTATTATTTTGATATACTTTATTTAGTGAGGTAGTAATGATAATAGGATCACATGTAAATTTTAATAATGGACTTTTAGGATGCACAAAGCAAGCAATAAGTTATGGTGCTAATACATTTATGTTTTATACTGGAGCACCACAAAATACTATTAGAAAAGAGTTGGATTTAAATAATGCATCCCTTGCTTTAGAGCTTATGCAAAAAGAAAATATTGATATAAATAATGTTATATGTCATGCACCCTATATAGTTAATCTTGCCAATAAAGAAATAATTAGTAAGTGGGAATTTAGTATTAATTTTTTAAAAAATGAAATCAATAGATGTGAACAATTAGGCATAAAATATATGGTTGTTCACCCAGGAAGTTGTTTAAAGTGCGATCGTAATGAATGTTTAAAAAATATAAGTGATGCATTAAATTATATTATTAATTATGATACTAAAGTAACTATTTTAATTGAAACTATGGCTGGTAAAGGTACTGAGTGTGGAATAAATACTTTAGAAATTAAAACAATACTTGATAATGTAATTTTTAAAGATAAAATAGGAGTATGTATTGATACATGTCATTTAAATGATTCAGGTATAGATTTAAAATATTTTGATGATTATATAAATGATTTTGATAAATTAATTGGAATTAATAAAATTAAATGTGTGCATATAAATGATAGTAAAAATGCTTTAGGAAGTAAAAAAGATCGTCATGAAAATATTGGCTTTGGTACAATAGGTTTTGATAATATAATAAATGTAATATATCATGATAAATTAAAAAATGTTCCTAAAATATTAGAAACACCTTATATAGATGAATATCCACCTTATAAATTTGAAATTGAGCAAATAGTAAATAAAAAATTTAATCCATCTTTAAAAGAAGATGTTATCACTTACTATAAAAAGTTATGATATTTAGAAAAGTATTCAATATATACTTTTTTTATTTTTTCAAAATTATTACCTTGATAATGATTTTTATATCTATCTATTTTAAATAAATTAGGATTTTTCAACATATCTTTATAATTTTTTTTAATAAAAGTATAGGTAAAATTAAGTTCACTTTCATTTAAAAATACATTTTTACTTTTAGCAAATTTATCTACATCATCTTTAGTAATATTTTGCATATATTTATCAATCATATTATACATATTTTCACCCTAATATATTGTATGAATTATAATTTATTTTGAATACTAATAATAATGAAAAAATTAAAAATTATTATTTTATTAATCT
>JBJFGY010000076.1:0-1824 GCA_051893155.1 Bacilli bacterium | reverse complement strand
ACGTTAGTATAAACTTTTAGTAGGGGAATCGACTGTAATTATGTAAATAAAAATTGAAAAAGAGATACCAATTTGATAGAATATTTTTATCGCAAAAATATTTTTAAAGGAGGTATCTCTTATGTATTCAATTATACAAAAGATTTATGAAAAAAACAATAAAATTTTAAAAGAAGGATTAAAAAATGTTTTAAATGGAGCAGATGTAAGTTCTTTAACAGGTGCAATAAAAGAGTTTACAGATATTTTAGGGAAAGAACTTTTTTCTGAAATAGTAACACAAATAGAAAATTTAGTATTTGAAGATTCAAAAAGAAAAAATCAATATGAGTCAGTAAGATTTGCCGAAAAAAGTTTAATAACAAAAAATGGTAAAACAAAATTTGAAAGAAGATATTATAAAGATAATGAAACAGGTGAAAATGTATGTTTGACAGATAGAGTTTTAGGGTTAGAAAAAGGCGAAAGAATAGATAAAAAGGTAAAGTCAGAAGTAATTAGAAAAGCCAATGACCAATCATATAGTAGGTCTGGAAAATTAGTTGTACCAGATATGGATATAAGCGCAACAACCGTAATGCGAAATGTAAGAAAGAATGAATGGAAGATGGATATTGAAGAACGCCCAGAAGAGCAAAAGATAAAATCTAAATATATTTATATTCAAGTAGATGAAGACCATGTAAAAGAAAGAAATAAAAAAGGATGTACAATATCAAAAATAATAACAATATATACAAGAAAAAGAACTTTAACAAAACCAGATAGAATCCCAGAAGTAAAACAAGAGAGAAAAGAATTAGTAGATAAATTCACATTTTCAGGATTATATAAAGATACCCAAGAAATGTGGGAAGATGTAGCATATTATATAGATTGTACATATAAAAAAGACGAAATAGAAACAGCTTTTATTATGGGAGATGGAGCATCATATATAAAAGCAGGAACAGAGTGGATAGCAAAATCAGTATTTGTTTTAGATACATTTCATTTAGAAAAATATATAAATCATTTAAATTATGATGAATACTTAAAAACAAAATTACAAGAAGCAATAGACCAATTTGATCCAATAAGTACAGAAAATATAATGAATGAAGCAATAAATAAAATAAAAGAGCAAATAAAGGAAGATGAACAATTAGGAAGAAGCACAAAAAGTTTAGATAATAGATTAAAGAAAATAACTGAAACAAGGACATATTTAATGAACCAATGGCAAGGAATTGAAGCACATGATATATATAAAGATAAATTAACAGGATGTTGCCAGGAAGGTCAAGTTCATCATACGCTATCAGAAAGAATGAGTACAGACGCAAAAGTATGGTGTGAAAATGGAATAGATGAAATGAGTCAATTACGAGCATTTACACAAAATGGAGGAGATATTTATCAAAAAATAATAGATATATCAACAGAAGAAAAAAGAGAAAAGAAAATTCAAGAATTAGAAAAAAGGATAAGAAAAAAAGCAAATAAAAAATTATTTGGAACAACGGGAGTAAAAATACCAATTTCAAGAGCTAGAGATGAATTGTATTATGAGTTAAAAAATATTTGGTATGGAAATGCTGTATAAGTATTGATAGACAAAGGAAAATATGATATTTTAAAAATAGCCTATAAATAGGTTTATTAAGTGAACCTAAAAATACAGAAATATAAAGATAAAAATATAAAATTAAATAGGAATCTCGAAAATCAAGAAACAAAATAACTTCAGGATTTTAAAAAGAGAAATCCTACTAAAAATTTATGCTATCAAAGTTGACTCTGAAGTTGACAGAGGCACAACTTTTGAGATAAAATATCTAAAAT
>JBJFGY010000075.1:0-1832 GCA_051893155.1 Bacilli bacterium | reverse complement strand
GTTACTATTCACAGTCTAGTTAGAATTAAGCACGACTAAAAGAGCAATTTAATTGCTCTTTTCTGAATGTTTTTTGCCAATTTCTAATATTTCTTCAAGAGTATATGGATTATCGTTCATCAGTCTTATTAATGCTTCATGTCCATTAACATTGTTTCTATAACAAGTTTCTATATAACTTCTTATAGCACCATAATATTCAGCATTATTTACGTTTTGAAATTGTCCAGAAACTTTCATTTTTGATTTTATTCCTCTTAATGCTCTCTCTGATAAATTATTTGTAAATGGTAAATTAAAGTCTAATGTCCAGTATATATAATTATCTCTATATTCCATTAGTCTTATCAATAGTGCTGCTTCTTTATCGGCATAATATACATTTGAATCATTTGAGTACTCTTCAACTCCAAGTAATAAGAACTGATTAATTTTAGATACAAATTCGTCAAATTCTTCCTCAGTAAAGTGATCTATTTTTTTTGCTATCAGTTCTTTTCTTTTATGGTCATATTCATTAAACAATTTTTTCATTTTTATAGACCAAGTCCTATTTGGAATATTTGTTTTTACTTTTTCTAGATCTCTGTTTAGATGTTGGCAACACTCTGCATTTATAAATGAATAATCATTGTGATAATTTAGTATGTTATGGTCATGTTCTACAACTGCCGAACTAGGTAACATATTAAGAATATTATCTTTATCTAATCCCACTTTGTTCTTTTGACTATGTGCACAATATAATGCAACATCTTCATTACCATAGAATCTCATGCATCCTCTTGTTTTATTAATCATAATTACAGTATCATCCCAATATACTAAATTTAAATGTGTTATATAAAACTTTAAATCAGTGATGAACTCTTCTAATTTAGAGGCAGCTCTTTTTTGCAGTTTAGATATATAGCCTTCACTTAAATCAATTTCATTCATAGTAAGACCACATATTATTTTTCTAACTTTATTCATAGGTACATTACCAATATTTGTTAATGTTAATGCTGTAGCCTGAATATTATTACCATATTGGTTTTCTTCTTTCAGATTAACTGGAATATCTTTTCTAACAACATTATTACAATTAGGGCACTTATATTCTTTAAAATGAATTCTTTTCTTAATTATTTTTATTTGATAATCGAATTCATCTTTTGTTATTTCAGAATTTAATTCAATTAAATCTTTTGAATGACAATGAGGGCATTCATCTAATGTAACATCTTCATTTTCATTTATTTCTTCGTCTTTAAATTTTTCTAATTTATGTTTTTTATGATTTTTCTGACCACCAATTTTATTATCAGTTTTCTCTCTAGAGTTAGGTATTATTTTCTTTTTATTAATTGGAGTTTGACTAGTAGGAATACCTGCATTAGTACCATCTATGTTTAATTTTGCTAAATACATATCTCTTTCATATTTAGTTAAATTTAACTGATTAACTAGTTCAATAATCTTTTTATTTTGTGCTTCGATAATCTTGTCTTTTTCATTAATAATGTTTTTATTTTTTGTCTCAATATCTTCAATTACCTTCTCATGTTTAGAAATAATTTTATCTTTTCTTTGATTCTCGCTTTCTAAGATATCTAATCTTAATCTTAGTAATTTGTTTTCTTTATTTACTTTTTTGTTTTTTATTTCAAGTTTTTCATAATCTCTATATAAACTGTTAACATAATTAGACATAATATCACTACCTTGAAACTATTATAAACCATAATCAAACCAAAAGATAGTCCTTACTTTTTAATATAAATAGTGTATAATAAAAAGTAAAAAGTAAAAAGATAGAGACTAATCTCTACCTGACTGTGAATAGTAAC
>JBJFGY010000074.1:0-7955 GCA_051893155.1 Bacilli bacterium | reverse complement strand
ACAATAAAAATAGACAATTAACTAATAATCGTTTATTTAATGTCTGAATAGTTACAATTTTTATGTAAAATTTAAAATATTTTATTTTCTAAATTAATATAATTTGATATAATAAAGATACCTAGTTAATAGTTTATAGCGTATAAAACCGACTAAAGATAATAATAAGGGAATCTAATTAGGTTATGGTGTAGAAAGCTTATTCATTAAGTATATAAGAATCCTAAAATGACTTATGTGATGCCCACCTGCGTAAGAGCGGGATTTTATCTAGCATAGACTATACTGGGTTTTTTAATAGGAGTATTTTTATGGAAGAAAGATTAATTAATTTATTTGGATTAGATAATTTAACTAAACTAAAGAAAAAAAATATTTTACTTGTAGGCATTGGTGGAGTAGGATCATTTAGCTTTGAAACTCTTGTTAGAAGTGGAATTGAAAATATTACAGTAATAGATTTTGATACATATGAAGAAAGTAATTTAAATAGACAACTTTATGCTCTTCATAGTACAATTGGAATGAAAAAAATTGATACTGCATTACAAAGAGCTAAAGATATTAATCCAAAAGCTAAAATAACTATTTATGATGAATTTTTAAATATAGATAGTATTTTAGATTTTTCTCAATATGATTATATAATTGATGCATGTGATAGTGTACCTGCTAAAGTAAATATCATTTTAAAAGCATATAAAGAAAAAGTAAAAATAATTTCTTCATTAGGAATAGGAAATAGATTAAAGCCTGAAATGGTTAAAATAAGTACATTGAAAGAGTCTTTATCTGATCCTCTTGGAAAAAAATTAAATCACTACTTAGTAAAAAAATATAACTTTTTAGAAGATATTCCAGTAGTTAAAAGTGAAGAAAAACCCATTAAAAGTAAACCAATATCTTCTTATGTTTGTGTTACTTCAATAGCTGGTATTTTACTAGCTGACTATGTTATTAAAGATATTTTAAATTCATAATTAATTCAAAAAAATAGCTTAAAAGCTATTTTTTGTTTATTAAAAATTCTGCAAGAGATTCTGGTTCTTTTTTAAAATTAACAATATCATTAATTATATTAATTAATGGAATATTAATATTTTTTCTTTTTAAAAGAATAAGCACTGTTTTTAGTGTATTTAAACCTTCTACTGTATTATTTTCTAAATATTTTTCCATTTCTTTTTTATCTTTTGTTTTCCCAATTACAAAGCCAAAAGAATAATTTCTACTTTTTGTTGACATACAAGTCATAAGTAAATCACCAATACCTGCAAAAGATAGAATAGTTTTCTTTTTTCCTCCCATATAATGAATTAAATTTTTAATATCATGTAGTGATTCATTTATTAAAAAAGCTCTAGTACTTTCTGAATAACCTAATCCTCCTAAAATACCTGATGCAATTGCAATAATATTTTTAATAGAACCACATATTTGAATGCCTATTAAATCTTTTGACTTTCTAAGTTTAATTGTCTTGCCACTTAATACAGAAATAACTTCATTTAGGCTTTTTTTATTTGTACCAGCAATAGCTAAAGCTACCGGTTCATTATTAAGCATATCGACAGCAAAAGTTGGCCCTGATATAACTGTTATATTTTTAGAATTTAAAATAAATTTTACAACATTAGATAATAAATTGCATGTTTTTTCATCAATACCCTTACTAGCAATACAGATTATCATGTCTTTATTGAAGTAGGGAAGTATCAATGCAGACATATCACTAACATATTTTGATGCGCATGTAAAAAATATTATTTTAGCATTTGTCATAGCATCTTTTATATTTGAGGTAACTTCAATATTATCAGGCATTTCATAATTCGAATTAATGCTTTTCAAATTATGTGTTTTTTGATATTCTTCTTCTTTTTCTTTATTTTCTGTCCACATACAAACATTAAAATTATTACTAGCTAATTTGCTTGCAATAGCAAGTCCATATGCACCAGTTCCTAAAAGTGTAATTTTCATTTTTGTTTTGTCCTTTCATTAAATATTTTATTTAAATTATTTTCAATATTATTGTTTTGGGGAATATAATATTTAACATCCTTATATTCATCAGGTAAATAATTTTGTTTCACATAATGATTATGATAATTATGAGGATATAAATATGTACTTGAATTTGTACGAATATTATTAGGTATCTTTGTAGCCCCTTTAAATTTTAAATCTTCAATAGCTTTATTTATTGCAAGATAGGTACTATTACTTTTGGGTGATAATGCCATTTCAACAACGATATTGGCAAGAATTATTTGGGCTTCGGGAAGACCAACTCTTTCTGCTGCATTAATAGCACTATCAAGTCTTGGTCCAATCCCAGGATTTGCAAGGCCAATATCTTCATAAGCTATTACTGATAGTCTTCTTTCAATTGAATCTAAATCTCCAGCATATATAAGTCTTGCTAAATAGTGTAGTGAAGCATTTACATCTGATCCTCTGATGGATTTTTGTAATGCACTTAAAGCATCATAATGACCATCATCATCTTCATCAATTAAAATATTTGATTTATTTGATATATTTAATATATCATCTTTACTTATTTCTTTATTTTCATAAGCATAATAACTTACCTCTAATAAATTATAAGCACTTCGTAAATCTCCACCACTGATATTTGCTATAGCATTAATTGCTTCATCTGATATTTTAATATCCTTTAAAGTATTTTTGGCTTTATATAATCCTTTAATAATATTTTCTTTACTAATATTTTTAAGTTCAAAAATTGTACATCTACTTCTTATTGCGGGATTTACTTTTAAATAGGGATTTGATGTTGTAAGGCCAATTAAAATTATTGTACCACTTTCTAAATATGGAAGTAATATATCTTGTTTATCCTTATTCATTCGATGTATTTCATCAATAATAATAATTTTTTCGCCCTCAAGTCTTGCATCATTCATGGCCATTTCAAAATCATTTTTATTATTCTGTGTAGCATTTAAAAACTGATAAGGAATATTAATCTCATTTGCAATTACTTTAGCAAGCGTAGTTTTTCCAGTTCCCGGAGGACCATATAAAATCATTGAAAATATTTTTTTATTTTCAACTAAATTACGAATTATTTTTCCTTTACCAATTAAATGTTCTTGACCAATAACATCATTTAATGAAGTTGGTCTTAAATTATCTGCTAATAATTTCATATGTCATCATATTTATTATAACATCATATTATTATTTTGACTATTATTTTAAAATATGGTATTATATGTTTTGACTAAAAAAGGGGGGCTTTTAATGGAAAATTTATTTTTAAAAGAATATTATTATTCTAATTTATTGAATAATTATTGTAATTTCAAAAATAATATGATAGTAGATATTGCAACAATGCAAAAAATTTATGTTAAAAATGACAGTATTATTATGGTTAAAGATAATGAAAAAATAACTGTAATCAATTTCTTAACAAATGAGATTAATTATTATATTTTTACAGATAAAGATAATATTTTTAAACATATATATACAAAATTTGATAATGATGAATTAGCTATAACATATTCGATAATTAAACAAACTGGTAATGATTTTATTATTCACTCTCAAGGTGCTTTAATGGAAGTAAATGACATTAATATTAAATTAGATGATAAAATAATTGGTAATGATTTATTAACAACAATTATAAATATCCAAAAATCAGGTTTAGCATGTATAATTAATATTTGTATTTCAGATGATTATATTTCAAATAATGAAAGCATTTTTATCGATTTAGAAGAGTGTAAAAATAAAATGTTAAGCAAAATAAATAATGATTTAAGTAAAAAATTAGAAAAATAGGTGCACAATGAATGCTTTAAATATACCAAATATTAATTTAATAGATGTTGATTATATGATTGCAAATGATGTATTAAGTGCATTAAATGATATCATAAATAAATATCCATTACTAGCAAATTGTATAAATACATTAGGTAGTTTTAAACATGTATTAAATGAAAAAGATAAAACTGCTAAAAAATTATATAAAATGAATATAAAAACTACTAATAAACAAATACATAAACTAGAAGATGAAACATTATTTTTTACAACAATATTATATAGAGCATTTGATAAAAAATATTTCTGTTCAAAAGAAGATATAATTGAAGCCTTTATGCCAATATATATTGCTATAGGTATAAATATTAAGGAAAGTTATAAAACATTAAAAAAACAATTTTATCTTGATAAAAGAACCCATTTTAGTTATTCTGAAAATATTAAAGATGCTATTAATCATGAAATAGGCCATATTCTATTTAGATTATTTTGTTTAGATTTTGATGAAATATTTATGAATACAATACTTAGTTTAATGAAAGAAAACAAAGAAAATTATCCAAGATATGCTTTAAAAACTCCTGAAGAATTTGTAGCAGAATGCTTTAGTATGTATCAAAAAAATAGTGATTATAATTTTGCAGTTTCATATATAGGATCATATATAGATAGTATTTATTTTAAATATGAATCAAAAGTATATTTTGATACAACAGAAATTTATAAAGAGAAAGTATTAAAAATAGTGAGGTAAAAATGGAAGATAAGTTAGAAAAATTAATTAAAATATCAGTATTTATACAATTTTATTATAAAAATTTATATTTAATAAAAATTGGGATAAAAGAAAAATCAAAATATAATATTTATTACGAAAATTTAAAAGAAATGATTTATTTAGAAAATAATTTATTAGATTTAATTGAAGAAGATGAATTATTTGATTTATGTAATGTAATGTTCAATAATAAAAATTATATATCAATTAAAAATCCAGTATTATATGCATTATTTTCTAAAATTAAAGAAAGATATGACTTAATTAATATAGAAAATGAAAATATAGATTATAATAAAGAAAATATGAATTTTCATTTTATTAATGCATTAAAAAATTTAAATAATAAAATAATGCCAACTTCAGGTGATTATGATATATATGATTATGAATTAAAAAAATCATATTATATAATGTTAATGGCAAATATGAGGTTAAATAGTTATATAGAAAATTTAGTTTTAAAATATGATTTTAATTTAAATAATATAAATCTTATTAGAGAAGACTATGATTATAGTCAAAATAGTTATGAAAATTGTCTAAATTTAATCTATCTTCATACTAAAGATAGTAATATAGATAATGCTGAAAATATTATTAAAAGAATGTTTGGTTCATCTTTATTTGAAAGTTATTTATCTGATTTAAATGATATTGATTATAATAATTTATATGAATTTTTAACTGATTATATGACTACTCACAATAATAAAACTTTAACCTTATTTTTAAACAAAATGGAAGGATATACAAGATAATTTTAAGAATGTTGCTTAAAATTATTTTTTTTAATATAATTAAATTATGAATAAATATATAGAAAAATATTTAGATTATTTACAATATGAAAAAAAATTAAGTAAAAATACCATATTATCCTATAAAGATAACTTAAAAAAATTTGCTTTATTTTTTAATGATAAAGATTTACTTATATTAAATACCGATGAAATTAGAGATTTTTTATATGATGAAAGTATAGTAGCAAGAACAAGAGCACATTATTTAACAGTTATAAATTCATTTTATAATTATTTAGTAAGTGAAAATATAATTAAAAATAATCCAGTTCAGACAATAAAACTTCCAAAACTTGAAAAAAAATTACCAGAATTTTTGACTATTGAGGAAGTAGATAAATTACTTAATATTGTTCCTACAAAAATATATGACTATCGTAATATTGCTATGATGGAAACATTATATGCTACAGGTATTAGAGTTAGTGAACTTGTAAATATGAAAATTAGTGATATAGATTTTAATGAATGCATTATTAAAATATTTGGAAAGGGTAGTAAAGAAAGAATTGTACCAATAAATGAAAGTGCATATAATGCTTTAAAGGATTATATTGATAATTACCGTTTATTTTTACTTAAAACTAAAAGTAGTGAGTATGTATTTATTAATAATTTTGGAAATAAAATTAGTAGACAAGGTTTTTTTAAAATATTAAAAAAATTATATAAAGATGCTGGAATTAATAAAGAAGTATCACCACATACATTAAGGCATTCATTTGCGACTCATTTACTTAATAATGGAGCTAATTTAAGAGTTATTCAAACACTTCTAGGTCACAGCAATATTACTACAACTCAAATATATACTCATTTATCGAATGAATCATTAAAAAATGATTATAAATTTCATCCAAGAAATAAGGAAGATTAAAATCTTCCTTTTTTAAACGCAAATTATTCTGTCGCTCTTGAATTACATTTTTGAGCTCTAGCATTAGAACGTGCATTATTTCTTGCATTACTATTACTTCTTGCATTACTTTTTGCATTACTTCTAGCTTTTGCGTTTGATCTTGCATTACTCATTAATTATTCCTCCTAGTAATAGTATGGATATATATTAAAAAAATACTATGGAAATAATTGTAAAATCATAATTTTTTTATAGTAAAAATAATATAATTTATTATGAAGATAATAAATGCATTACTTATTTCTTTAATTGCAAGTTTTAGTACATGTTTAGGGTGTATTTTTCTATTTTTTAATATTAAAAAGGAAAATATTAATAAATTTATTACTTTTTCACTAGCTTTTTCCATTGCAATAATGATTGGTATAAGTATTTTTGATTTACTACCTGATTCAGTAATTATTTTAATAGTACATTATAAATATATTTCAATACCCATATTTATTATATTATTTTTAATTAGTTATATATTAATAAAAATTCTAAATAAATTATTAAATAAATATGAAAATAATTTATATAAACTCGGAATTTTATCAATGATTGTTTTAATTATGCATAATTTACCAGAAGGAATAATTACATTTATAAGTAGTTATAAAGATATAAATTTAGGTGTTAAAATGGCATTTGCTATAGCCATGCATAATTTGCCAGAAGGAATTGCTATTGCAGTACCAATATATTATTCTACAAAAAGCAAAAAAAAGGCATTTATTAAAACATTTTTATCTGGTTTTTCAGAATTTATTGGGGCTATAATTGCATATTTATTCTTGGCAAAATATGTTAATGATATATCATTATCATTAATTCTTACAATGGTAGCATTTTTAATGATTACACTTTCTATTGAACAAATGCTTCCGCAAGTAAAAAAATATAATGAAAATAAATATATACACTTAGGACTAATCATAGGATTTATTATTATTTTATTAAGTGTTATAATTTAATTATGAAAAAAATAGCTATTTTTACAAGAAAAGAAATTTTAAATAATAAGGAAATACTATATATACCAAAAGCAATATACGATAAATTTTCTAAAAAAGTATTAATAATTATAATACCTTTTGATGATAATGAAAATTATATCAATAAACTATCATTACTAGATGATATAAATGGAGTTGTTTTAGTAGGTGGTGATGATATATATAAATTTGAATATGATTTAGTTAAGTATTTGTATAATAATGATATTCCAACATTAGGTATATGTTTAGGTATGCAAACTATGGCAACTTCAATTGGTGGAACACTTGGACAATTAAATAATTTAGAACATAAAAGTGAAAAAAGATATGTTCATTATATTGATATTAATAAAAAATCTTTATTATATAAAATAATCGGTAAAGAAAAAATTTTAGTAAATTCTAGACATAAAGATTATGTTATTAATACATCATTAACTATTGGTGCAACATGCGAAAGCATTATTGAAGAAGTAGAAGATAAAAATAAAAAATTTTTTATTGGTGTACAATGGCATCCTGAAAACCTTGATGATGAAAATACCCAAAAATTATTTAACTATTTTATTAATAAATTATAAATTTACAACTTTATTTTTACATGGTATACTCTCACATTTGACAGTTTTAAGAAAGCAAAAAGCTCCAATCCCTTTATTTATGGG
>JBJFGY010000073.1:0-7982 GCA_051893155.1 Bacilli bacterium | reverse complement strand
CCAGAAAAAATTCGTTCATGGTCTTATGGTGAAGTAAAAAAACCTGAAACAATTAATTATCGTACTTTAAAACCTGAAAGAGATGGACTATTTTGTGAAAAAATATTTGGTCCTACAAAAGATTTTGAATGTAGTTGTGGTAAATATAAAAGACTTAGATATAAAAATATAATATGTGATCGTTGTGGTGTAGAAGTTACCCTTTCTAAAGTAAGAAGAGAAAGAATGGGACATATTGAACTTGCTGCACCATGTTCTCACATTTGGTTCTTTAAAGGTGTACCTTCAAAAATGGGACTAGTTCTTGATATGTCACCTCGTGATCTTGAAGAAATCCTATATTTTGTAAGTTATGTTGTAATAGACCCTGGAAATGCTCCTTTAGAAGTTAAACAAACTATTTCTGATAAAGAATATAGAAATTTATATGAAAAATATGGTGATACTTTTAAAGTAGGTATGGGTGCTGAAGCTATTAAAGAATTGCTTAAAAGAGTAGATGTAAAAAAAGAAATTGATAAAGTACATGAAGAACTTGAAAATACTACAGGTCAAAAAAGAGTACGTCTTGTTAAAAGACTTGATTGCTTAAATGCTTTCTATGAAAGTGGTAATAAACCAGAATGGATGGTATTAGATGTTCTACCAGTTATTCCACCGGAACTTAGACCTATGATTCAACTTGATGGTGGAAGATTTGCAACATCTGATTTAAATGATTTATATCGTCGAATTATAAATCGTAATAATCGTCTAAAAAAATTACTTGAACTTGGAGCACCTTCAATCATTGTTCAAAATGAAAAGAGAATGCTTCAAGAAGCAGTTGATTCATTACTAGATAATGGAAGACGTGGAAGAAGCGTTACAGCATCTTCTAATAGACCACTTAAGAGTTTATCTTCAATGCTTAAAGGAAAACAAGGAAGATTTAGGCAAAACTTACTTGGTAAAAGAGTTGATTATTCTGGTCGTTCTGTTATTGTAGTAGGACCTAGTCTTAAAATGTATCAATGTGGTCTTCCAAAAGAAATGGCTCTTGAATTATTTAAACCACATGTTATTCATGGTCTTGTAGATCGTGGTCTTGCTCATAATATTAAGGGTGCAAAAAAATTAATTGAAACAAGAAATGAATGCGTATGGGACGTAGTTGAAGATGTTATAACAGAGCATCCAGTTTTACTTAACCGTGCTCCAACTTTACATAGACTTGGTATTCAAGCATTTGAACCAATATTAATTGGTGGTAAAGCAATAAGACTTCATCCACTTGTATGTGCTGCATTTAATGCTGACTTCGATGGAGACCAAATGGCTGTTCACGTACCTTTATCTGAAGAAGCAAAAGCAGAAGCAAGACTACTTATGTTAGGAGCAAACAATATTTTAAATCCAAAAGATGGAAAACCAATTGTTACACCATCTCAAGATATGGTACTTGGAAATTGCTATTTAACTATTGAAAAAGCTGGCGAAGTAGATGAAGGAAGAGTATTTAAAGATGAAAATGAAGCTTTAATGGCCTATGATCGTAAAGAAGTTTCACTTCATACAAGAATTGCTTTACCTGTCAATTCATTTAAACATAAATTATTTACAGAAGAGCAAAAAGGTAAATATTTAGTTACTACAGTTGGAAAACTTAAATTTAATGAAATATTTCCTGATTCATTTCCATATATGAATGAACCTACAAAAGAAAATATTGAAGGCATTACGCCAATGAAATATTTCTTAGAACCAGGAACTAATATTCCTGAAGCTATTAAAGAAATGCCTTTAGTTTCACCTTTTGTAAAAGGAACATTAAAATCATTAATATCTCAAGTATTTAAAAGATATCGTACAACTGAGACATCAATTATGCTTGACAAATTAAAAGATCAAGGATTTAAATATTCTACTATTGCTGGTATTACAGTATCTTATGCTGATATTAAAACTACCAATAAGAAAGAAGAATTTATTGCGGAAGCAAAAGCTCAAGTAGATAAAGTTAATAAACAATATAAAAAAGGTATTATTACTAAAGAAGAAAGACATGAAGAAGTTATTTCTATTTGGACTAAAGCTACTGATAAAGTAAAAAATGAATTTAAAGAAATGAGTAATGGTGACTTTGATAATCCAATATTCATGATGATGAATTCAGGTGCTCGTGGAGAAGTTACAAACTTTACACAACTTGCTGGTCTTAAAGGTTTAATGGCTAAACCAAATGGTGATACAGTTGAAATTCCAATTACATCATCATTTATGGAAGGTCTATCTGTACTAGAATTCTTCTTATCAACTCATGGTTCAAGAAAAGGTGTTGCGGATACTGCGTTAAAAACTGCTGACTCAGGATACTTAACCAGAAGACTTGTCGATGTTGCACAAGATATTATTGTTAAAGAATATGATTGTGGTTCAATCCACGGAGTTGTAGTTAAAGACTTATTAAATGATAAAGATGGTTCTATTATTGAACCTCTTGAAGAAAGAATTTTAGGCAGATTTGCTGCTAAGAAAATTATTGATCCAGAAACAAAGAAAACTATTTGTGAGGCTGGTGAAATGATTAATGAAAGCGTTGTTGCTAAAATTAAAAAAGCTGGTATTACTAGTGTTGAAATACGTAGTTCACTTACTTGTAAAACAGATAATGGCGTTTGTCAAAAATGTTATGGACGTAACCTTGCTACAGGAAATCTTGTAGAAACTGGTGAAGCAGTAGGAATTATGTCTGCTCAATCAATTGGTGAACCTGGTACACAGCTAACAATGAAAAACTTCCATAAAGGTGGAGTTGCAGGAGAAGATGATATTACTCAAGGTCTTCCAAGAGTTGAAGAATTATTTGAGGCCAGAACACCTAAATATAAAGCAACTATTTCTGAAATTACTGGTAAAGTAACTAAAATAGTTGAAAATAATGGAAAACATATTATCACAGTTACAAATGATGCTGGTAGTAGAGATCATACTACAAACTATAATATGAAGTTACGTGTAAGTGTTGGAGATGAAGTTAACGCAGGAGATAAACTTACTGAAGGTGTTATTGCTCCTAAAGAACTTCTTGCAGTTACTGATCCACTTACTGCTCAAGAATATATTTTAAAAGAAATTCAAAGTGTTTATAAACTTCAAGGTGTTGATATTAATGATAAACATATTGAAATAATTGTTAAGAGAATGATTAATAAGATGAGAATTATTGATCCTGGAGATACAAATTTTGTTGAAGGTTTAACTGTTTCATTAAAAACATTTAATGAAGGAAATAAACCAGTACTTCTTGCTGGTGGCGTTCCTGCTAAAGGACTTCCAATTATGTTAGGTATTACAAAATCATCTCTTGAAACAGATTCATTCTTATCTGCTGCTTCATTCCAAGAAACAACTAGAGTGTTAACTGATGCTGCTATACGTGGTAAAATTGACTATCTAAAAGGACTAAAAGAAAATGTTATTATTGGAAAACTTATCCCAGCAGGTACTGGTGCAAAAGAATATTCTAATATAGACATTGCTTTAGAAAAACAATTTTTAGAAACAGATCCTAGCGAAACTTTAGAAGAAACACTTATGGATGAAAAACCAGTTGTAGAAGAAACTAATTAATTTTAGTTTCTTTTTTTGCTATAAAAAATAATTTACATAATTTTACAAGATATTTAAAACTAATCTTGTTAATAATAATTAAAGTGTTATTATAATAATAAGGAGGAGATTAATGAAAAAAATTAAATTTGTTCAATATGGTTGTGGTAAAATGAGTGAATATACTATGAGATATGCTATAGAATCTGGTATGGAATTAGTAGGTGCTTATGATATAAATCCTGAAATAGTTGGAAAAGATGTATCAGTTATTATTAAAGGAAATGATACTAACATAATAATTAAGAATGCAAGTCAGGTAGAAGAAGATTTAAAGGAAAAAAGACCAGATATATGTATAATTACTACAATGAGCTTATTAAATGATTGTAAAGATATTTTATTAATATGTGCTAGTTTAGGAATAAATGCTATAACTACATGTGAAGAAGCTTTTTATCCAATAAATTCTAATCCAAAATTAACTGAAAAAATAGATAAATTAGCTATAGCAAATAATTGTACTATAACAGGAAGTGGTTATCAAGATGCTTTTTGGGGTAATTTAATTTCTACTATTTGTGGTGCAACACATAACATAACAAAAATAAAAGGTAGTAGTAGTTATAATGTTGAAGATTATGGAATTGCTTTAGCAAAAGCCCATGGTGCAGGATTAAGTGTAGCCGATTTTGAAAAAAGTGTTGCCAGTGCTGATAATATAAGTGAAGAAGAACGTTTAAAATTAATTGAAAAAGGTGAATTTTTACCATCATATATGTGGAATGTAAATGGTTGGCTTGCCGATAAACTTGGACTAACGGTTAAAAGGCAAATACAAAAATGTATTCCTAAAATAGCTGAAGAAGATATTTTTTCTAGCACTCTAGGAATGACAATTAAAAAAGGTGATTGTACTGGAATGAGTGCAGTAGTAACAACTGAAACCGAAGAAGGAATTACATTAGAAACTGAATGTATTGGTAAAGTATATTCAAAATCCGATTATGATAGTAATGAATGGACAATTTTTGGAGAACCTAGTACTACAATGGTTATTAATAGACCATCAACAGTTGAACTGACATGCGCTAGTATTGTTAATAGAATACCAGATGTAATTGCATCTAATCCCGGATATGTACCTACTAGTAAGATGGGCGAACTTAAAAATCTTAGATAAGATACTAAAAAATCTTATCTTTTTTATATGTTAAAATTAAATTTATTCATATTGCATTAATATTTATATTTTGATATAATTAACTTGAAAATAGGATGTGAGAGTATGGATGATTTGAATTTAGATAATAATGATAAACAAAATGTAATTATTGAAATCAATAAATCTGTTGAAGATACCTTATATGATGATGATCAAATTGTATCTAAAGAAGATGATACATTAGTAGTAAAAAAAGATAAGAAAAAAAAGTATAAAATTAAAAACAAGAATAAAAATAAAAAAAAGTTAACTTGGAAATATTTAACTAAAAAAGAAAAAATTATTTATATTTCAATCATATCAGCAATAATATTAATAATTATTTTTATAATAATTTATTTTATGTTTATAAAAAAGCAAAAAAAAGTTGATACCCCAGTTAAAGAAGAAATTATTATTGAAAAAGATAATTATATTTATAATAATGGAGTTCTTGAATTTTTAGATAAAGATGATAAAATTATTGGTAAATATGAATGCGAAAATAAAGATGAAGAAAAATGTTTTGTTGCATATTACTCTGATGATAATTTAAGCGATTTACCAAAATATGTTGATCAAAATGGTAAACAAATTAATAGATTAAGTTCAATATATAATAATAATTTTGTATTTGTTCAAGATGGAAAATATATTAGTTTATATGATATATCAAAAAAAGAAAAAAATGGGACATATGAAACTATAAATAAAGGTGAAACATCAAATAATTTAGTTGTATTTAAAGATGATAAAGGTAAATATGGATTATTAGAAATTTTAGAGAATAAATATAATATTTTAATTGAAGCAAAATTTGATTATCTTGAAATATATAATAGTTCTGATAAATTTATAGCAAGTGATGATCAAGGTAACTTTTTGATTGATAAAAATGGTTTAGTCTTAACATCATATATTAAAGGTAATATAAAATCTTTTAATGGAAGATTTATTGTAACATCAGATACAGATTATTATATTTATGATTACAATGCTAATAAAGTTCTTCCAAATAGTTATGATTGTATTAAACTTGATGAAGATTTTGTATTTACAATTAATAATCGAAAAATGATTATTTATGATAATAAATTAAATAAGTTAAATGAAAGTGCAATTAAACTACAAAATAATGATTTTGATATAAATTATATTTTTGATGATAAAAATATTTTAAAAGAAACTGAAAAACCATTTGAATATGAATTAAATGGTAGTACTTTAATGATTGATGTAGATGGAAAAGAAAGTAAAATAAATATTTATGAAGGTGCTATAAATACTAAATATGATTATATTAATTACTATGATGGTGTCCTTTATTTTTATAGTGATATTGATAAAACAACATTAATTGGCTCATATAAATGTAAGAATAAAAACACTATTACATCTAAAAATGATGAATATTATAATTGCATTATAGCTAAAGAAAGTAATATTTTATCAAATGAAGATAGTCTTGGCTATATACCAATAATTAATGGAAATTACGCTTATATTAAAGATAGCAAGGATGATCAAAATATTATAGCCCTTTATGATTTAACTTCTTCAAAAACACTTTCTGAATATAATGAAGTTGAAACTGGTATTTCTTCAGAAAAGATTACTCTTGCTACAAGTATTAATAGTCTTATATTTGCTAAAAATACTTCTGGTGGATATGGTGTAATAACCTTTAATACTAATGGCCCCGTTGGTGTAATATCATTTAATGATACTAAAGGTACTGATAATAATGAACCATCCGGTAAAACATTAAGTATATCTTATTTAAAAGATTATTTACTTGTTAAGCGTGAAAAAAGAAATTTCTTATATGATAAAATCGGCAATGAAATAGCTTCATCAATATTTGATATAATTGATTATTTAGGAAACTATATGACTATCAAGGATAATAATAAATATTTAGTTTATAGTTTAAAAGGGCAAATTATTAGTGATGAAGGAAAATATATAAGTCTTAAAGATAATTATTTTGTTTTAATAACTGATAAAAATAAACTTAATATATATTCTTATATTGATGGTAAAAAGCCATTATTAAATACCGATTTATTAATTGATAATGAAAATATTGAAAATAGTTTTGAAATAAATGAAACAGATAATAACTATATAATAACCATAATTAATAAAAATGAAAAAAAGAATTATTTATTTGATAAATCTACAGGTAATTTGCTTGCAGGAGATAGTGGAGAAGAATAATGAAAGATAATAAATTTGTATTACCAGTTTTAATAGTTCTTCTTGCAATATTTTTACCTTTATCAATTTATGGAATTTTCTCAAATAAAAATAGTATATTTTTTAAAGATAATCCCAATCATGAACATAAATTTAATAATAAATTATATTATTATGATGATAATGATAATTTACTTGGCTATTATGAGTGTACAAGTGATAAATGTGATGATGCAAAGACAACAATAGATGATGAAAATAATATTTATTATGATAAAGGCAAAGATAATAAAATTAGTATACTAAGTAATAATAATGTATTTATTCAAGATAAAGATATTATTAAATTATATAATTTAAATTCACAAGTTAGTTTATTAGAATTAAAATTGATAAAAAATTATAGTACAACTATTGATGATAATTTATTAATTGTTAAAAGTATTGATAATAAATATGGTATTATGGATTTAGATACAGTAAACTATAAAATAATGCCTGAATATGATTATTTAGCTATTAATAATTCCTTTGATGGAGAAAAATTAATGGCAAGTAAATTAATTGCTAAAAAAAATAATGCATATTATCTTATTAATAGTGACAATAATAAATTAACTACTGAATTTAATAATAGTATTTATGATTATAATGATAATATAATTGTTTGCAGTGATAATGATAAATATATAATTTATAAATATGATGGTACTAAAATATTAGATTATCAAGATATTACAAAAATAAATTTATTGAAAAGTGTTATTATATTTCAAAATAGGTTAGGTAATATTTATATATATGATAATTTATTAAATAGTATAATTAAAAGTTTTGTATCAATATCTAGTGATATAAATTATACTTATGAAATTGTTGATAATAATATTGAAATAAAAAATAATAATGTATTATATGATACATATTCAATAAAATAATAGGAGGGAAAAATGAAAAATAAAAAAGGATTCACATTAATAGAACTTCT
>JBJFGY010000072.1:0-8075 GCA_051893155.1 Bacilli bacterium | reverse complement strand
ATGATACTTTTTCCATACCATCTTTAAAATTTGTTAATTTATGATTTTATCCTGCAAATATTGGAATGTATGTATTAAGAGATATAAAATTGAAATTTCAAGATTTAACTGCTCAAATTGATTATATCTTAATTACTCCTATATTTATATATTTTATTGAATGTAAAAATTTATTTGGCAATATTACAGTCGATGAAAAAGGTGATTTTATAAGAGAATATACTTTAAATGGTAAAAAGATTAGAAAAGGAATGTATTCACCACTTAGACAGGTTGAAGCGCAAAGAGAAGTGGTAAGAAAAATATGGGAAAGTAAAACTTCTACAATAAAAAAAATATTTGCTTCTAAAAATTTTGATTATTATAGAAAAGTTCTTGTAGTTGCAGCTAATCAAGATACTATTTTAAATACAAGTAAAGCTCCTAAAGAAATAAAATATAAAGTTTTAAGAGCAGATGCTTTGGTAAGACAAATTCAATATGATTTAGATCATGATAAAGATTCATATATTTATTCAAGTAAAGAAATGGAAGAAATTGCAAAAAACTATATTGCTTTATCATGTGATGAAAATATTAATTATTATGATTATTATAAAAATAAATATTGTAATGACTTAGTAATTTCAAAAAATGAAGATTTAGATAATACATTAAAAGTAAGATTAATTGATTTTAGAAAAAAAAGATCAAATGAAATGAACATACCTGCTTACTATGTATTTACTAATGATGAATTGGATAAATTAGTTGAATTAAAACCAAAAACTATTGAACAATTAAAAAAATCAAATATATTATCACCAATAAAAATTAAAACTCATGGAAATGAGATTATAAATGAAATTAATAAGTAAACAATATTATAATTATTGGTGAATTATTAAATAAAATTTACATATTATTAGATAAATGGTATAATTTAGTAGTAGAAGAAAGGCTGTGTTATTATGAAAAGTTACATTAAATATGTTTTAGGATTTATTTTAATTTTTATTGGTATAATATTAGGCTTAAATGCCTTTGGCATTACAAGTATTAATATCTTTTTTGAAGGATGGTGGACATTATTCATAATTATTCCATCTTTAATTGGTTTAATTGAAGATAAAGATAAAACACCTAGTTTAATATTTTTAATTTTAGGTATTTGGTTATTTTTAGCATCAAGAGATTTAATTGAATTTGGTTTGTTAATTAAATTGTTATTGCCCGCATTATTAATTGCAATTGGATTATTAATAGTTTTTAAAGATGTATTAAATATTAATAATAAAGAAATAAAAAAACTAGAAAAAAATTCTAATAATAATGATTATTATGCAGTATTTGGATCTCAAAATGTAAATTTTGATAATGAAAATGTTCAAAATATAAATGCAAAATCTTTATTCGGAGAAATCAAACTTGATTTAAGTAAAGCAAATATTGAAAATGATATTGTAATAAATACTTTATCAATATTTGGTGGGATTAATATTAATGTACCTGAAAATGTAAAAATCAAAATTAAATCTATTCCATTTTTTGGCAATGTAGAAGATAAAACCAAAAAAGATAATAGTGAAAAAGTAATAACTATTTATATTGATGCAGTTTGTATATTTGGGGGTGTAGAAATTAAATGATAAAAAGGCTTTTTAAATTAATAATTTTTGCATTAATAATATTTGCCATTTATGGTGTTGTAAGTGGAAAATTTAATGTATTTAAAAAATTTATTAGTAAGGACTTTTTATATAGTGAAAACAAAGTAATATATGATGATATTAAACAAATTGATGACATAGATATTAATTTATCTTATTCAAATTTAATTATTAAAAAAGGTGATAATTTTATTATTGAAACAAATAATAAGAATATAAAACTTGAAAACAAGAATAATGAAATTGAAATAAAGGAAGAAAAAATATCAGTTTCAATTAATGTAAAGGATAGTAATTTAATTATTAGTATTCCTGATAATCAAATATTTAATGAGTTTGAACTTACTACTGGAGCAGGAACAATTGAAATTGAAAATTTAACTACTAAAGAACTTTCATTAAAACAAGGGGCTGGAAAAGTTGAAATAGAAAAAGTTGAAGTGTTAGATGAAGCAAAAATACGTGGAGGTGCAGGATCACTTATTATTAATAATGCTAATTTCTATAATCTTGATTTAACAATTGGTGTTGGAAAATGTGAGTTATCTTCAGTATTTAAAGGAAACAATAAAATTACCGCTGGTGTTGGTGATTTGACAGTTAATTTATTTAATTCTTTAGATGATTATAAAATTAAAATAGATAAAGACTTAGGAAATATTACAGTAAATAATGAAAAAATTTCTGATGATTTTGAATATGGAAATGGACTTGTAAGTCTTAATATTAAAGGTAGTGTAGGAAATATTAATTTAAATTCAAATGAAAATAATGAATAAAATTGTTCATTATTTTTTTTAATATATTTAAAATATACATTTATTTTGATAAAATAATTTTATGAAATTAAAAGAGAAGATAGATATACCTAATTATAATTTGTGTGAAGAACTTGTATCAGCAATAAGTCATGGCCTTGGTGCTTTGCTTTCCATTGCTGCACTTGTTTTATGTACATTTTTTAGTGCAATACATCATAATGTTTATGCTGTTATAAGTAGTGTTATTTATGGATCTTGTTCTATTGTTTTATATACTATGTCAACATTATATCATTCTTTAAAAGTTAATAATGCAAAAAGAGTATTTAGAATATTAGATCATGATAGTATTTTTTTACTTATAGCTGGAACCTATACTCCATTTGCCTTAGTAGCATTACCAAAGAAGATTGGCTGGATAGTTTTTGGTGTAATATGGACATGTGCAATTTTAGGTATTACATTAAATTCTATTGATTTAAAAAAATATAGAAAATTGTCTATGGTATTATATTTAATAATGGGTTGGATGATAATTTTTACTTTTGATGATTTACTTGCAAGTATTGATATAGTGGGAATTTATTTAATGGTTAGTGCTGGCGTTTTATATACTATTGGTGCAGTATTTTATTGTATAGGCAAAAAGAAAAAATATATGCATTCAATATTTCACTTTTTTGTCTTAGCAGCAAGTATTTTATTCTTTTTTTCAATATTTTTATATGTAATATAAATTTGCACTTTTATATTTTTAGTTATTTTATTTTGCTATTGCTAAAATTCTTAAAAAAATATATAATTAAATTATAGAGATTTAAATATTTCTAAAAGAAAGTGAGGATAAAATGGAATTTACAAAATTTTCCATTTTAACTCTTATTATTGGATTGATATTTGGTGCTGCTTTAGTATTTATAATATTTTTTCTTATAAATAAAAAGCGTTCTAATATAGCAAGCAAAATAATCGAAGATGCCAAAAAAGAGGCAGACAAACAAAAAAGGGATAATCTTTTACTTCTTAAAGAAGAAAGTTTTAAGTTGAAACAACAAACTGAAGCTGAAATAAAAGAGAAAAAACAAGAATTAAAAGAATCTGAGAATCGATTAATTAGTCGTGAAAACAATCTTGATAAAAGAGAGGAAATGTTACAAAGAAGGGATGCCTCTTTAGATGAAAAAGAAAATAATCTTATGTCAAGAATGCAAAATATCCAAGAAAAAGAGAATAAAATGGATAATCTTTTAAAAGAAGAATTAGAAAAACTTGAAAAAATATCTGGCTTAAGTAAAGAAAATGCAAAAAAACAGATTATGAATCGTGTTGAAAATGACATTAGTAAAGAAATTTCTCAATACATTCAAGATGAAATGTCAAAAGCTCAACTTGAGGCTAGTGAAAAAGCCAAACAATTAATTGTTGAAGCAATGGAAAGATATTCAGATGATGTTGTAGGACTTCAAACAGTAAGTACGATTGAACTTCCAAATGATGAAATGAAAGGACGTTTAATCGGTCGTGAAGGAAGAAATATCAGGACTATTGAAGCAGTAACTGGTGTTGATTTAATTATTGATGATACCCCTGAAGCAATAGTAATATCTTCATTTGACCCATTACGAAGGGAAATTGCAAAAATTACAATTGAAACTTTAATAAAGGATGGTCGTATTCATCCAGCAAGAATTGAAGAAGTTTATGATAAAACAGTTAAAGATATTGATAATAAAATAACCGAACTTGGTAATAAAACTATGAATGAACTGGGACTTACTAAAATAGACCCAGAACTTCTACATTTAATAGGTAAATTAAATTATCGTACTAGTTACGGACAAAATGCATTAAAACATTCTATTGAAGTATCTAATTTATGTGGACTTATGGCAAGTGAACTTGGTGAAAATGTTAATCTTGCTAAAAGAGCAGGTTTATTACATGATATAGGCAAAGCAATTGATTTTGAGGTTGAAGGAAGTCATGTTGACATTGGATATGATATTGCTAAGAAATATCATGAAAATGAAGTAGTTTTAGATGCTATTATATCCCATCATGGAGGAAAAGAACCTAAAAGTATTATTGCAAATTTAGTTCAAGTTGCGGACACTTTAAGTGCTGCAAGACCTGGTGCAAGAAACGATTCTATTGAAAATTATATAAAAAGGCTTGAACAACTTGAAAGCATAGGTAACTCTTTTGAAGGTGTTGAAAAAACATATGCAATGCAAGCTGGAAGAGAAGTAAGAGTTATGGTTAAACCAGAGGAAATTGATGATCTAGAAAGCTATAAAATAGCTAGAGAAATGAAAGAAAAAATAGAAAAAGAAATGCAATACCCTGGTACAATAAAAATTATGGTTATTAGAGAAACTAGAGCACAAGAAGAAGCCAAATAGTCTTCTTCTTTTTAGAAAGGTAAAAAAATGAAGTCAGTTGTAATAATGAATTTAAATGTATCTGATGCTATTATAAAACATTCATATATGGATGAATTTAATGAATGTGGCGGATATTTATTAGGTCATATTAAAGAAATTCAAGGTGTATTACATTTTTATGTTGAACAAATGTATTGTGAAACTAATATAAAAGGTAAAAGTAGTGAATTTAAATTTCCATTGTTTTATGAAAGTAGAGCTATAGCTTTTGCAAAACAAAAAAATATGGAAGTAATAGGTTGCTATCATTCTCATGCTCAATATCCAAGTGTTTTTTCTGATGTAGATAAAAATGTTTTAGAACCACATTGGGCTAGTAATAAATTATGTATGATTTTTAGTCCCAAATACTTTACTTTAAATTGTGATACAGTTTTTAAAGATAAGACAACGGAAAAGACAGATGTTTTTATAAAAGATGGTAGAAAATATTTAATTTTTGAAAGATTTTATAGTCAGGATGAGCAAATTGAAAAACATTTATAATTATTGAAAAAAATTTTTGAATATTATATTATTTAATTATAGTAGGTGATAATGTTTAAATGAAAGGTAAAAATAAATTAATTTATGTTGTAGGAATTCTTTTAGTAATTATAATAATTCTTTTAACATATATAATATATGATAAATTTTATATAAACGAAGTAAATAATATTTTAGAAAATAATATTATTGTTAATAATACAGAAAATAATTCTAATATAGATAATGCCGCCTCTGATATGAATAATACTAATGTATTAGTTAGTATTAATGAAGATGAAGCTTATTCATTATTTAATTTATTTATAAATGCTGGTGGAGATAACATGTCTAATAATTCAATAAGCCCAATGGAATATGATAAAAATATTATAACTTTAAATGATTTATCAAACGAGGAAATGTTTGGAATTTTAAAAAAATCGTTAAAGCAAAATGATATTGTAATTATTAGTACAGATGGTGGAGATTACGGCATGGGTCAATACAAAGTATATAAAGAAACATTCGAAAATTATTCGTTAAAATATTTAGGAAAAGAAATTAAATTACCAAATTCATATTTTGATTTTTCTGCTAACTGTGAACTTAATAATGATGCATATATATGTACAAATGTACCGACAGGGGCTGAATCAACATCAAAATGGATTTATTTTCCAGTTTCTTATACATTAGAAGATAATAAATTACATATTATAGGAAAAGCAGTATATCTCAAAATTGAATTGGATAATGGGGATGGATATTATATAGATGAAAATCTTAATAATAAAATTTGTAATTATTCAGATAACATATACTGCATAATAGATAATATTAATAAACTTCATTCTATAAATCTTACACTTGATTTAACAAATAATAATTATATATTTGAACAAATTGAAACAAAATAAAAATCTACGATTAAACGTAGACTTTTTTAATATAATGATTGATTAACTTCCATTATTACAGGTAAAATAATTGGTCTTCTTCCTGTAAGTTCATTAATAAATGGAAGAACTTCTAAAATAATTTGATTTTTTAAATCGGTATAACTATAAATTGACTTAGATAAGTAATTATTTGTTACTTCTGATATTTTATTTTCAATTTTATTTATTAACTCTATATTTTCATTAATTGTTACAAATCCTCTTGCAGTAACATTTGGTTTTATAAGAAGTTTTCTAGTTAAAGTATTGATATTTAAAATGGCTATTAATATTCCATCATGGCTCATAAGTTTTCGATCTTTTAAAACAACTGAGCCAACATCACCAACTCTTGAACCATCAACATAAATGTCACCAGATGCAACATTTCCATCTTTATAAACTTTACCGTCATGCATTTTTATAACATTACCATTTTCGGCAATAATAGAGTTTTCTATACCACATAGTTTAGCAATTTCAGCATGTTTCTTAAGCATTCTATATTCACCATGCATTGGCATAAAATATTTAGGATTAATAATTCTTAACATCCATTTAAGTTCTTCTTCTTTTGCATGTCCAGATGTATGAATATCACTAAATTCAGTATTAGTAAATACTCTTACTCCCTTTAAATATAATTTATTAATAATCTTATTTATACTATTTGCATTTCCAGGTATTGCACTTGATGAAAAAATAACTAAATCATCATTTAAAAGCGATATTTGTTTATGCATGCCATTAGCAATTCTTGATAAAGCCGCTAAAGGTTCACCTTGGGTTCCAGTACATAAAATACAGACTTCGTTTCTCTTTAAACTTTTGGCTTGATAAGCATCAATAAAAATACTTTTATCACCAATAAGTCCATTGTTACTTGCAAGTTCAATAGCATTTTCCATACTTCTACCAAATATAATAATTTTTCTTCCATATTGTTTACATGTTTCAACTATATGTTTAATTCTAAATATATTTGAGGCAAATGTAGCAATAATAACTCTTCCATGATGACGTGAAATTATATCATTTAATGTTCCATCAACAGATGATTCACTTTTTGAATATCCTTCGGATAAAGCATTTGTTGAATCACTAAGTAAAAGAGTTACACCTTCAGAACCAATTTTTGCCATTTTATGAATATCAGCCATTGGACCTATTGGAGTTAAATCAAATTTAAAATCACCAGTTTCAAAAATTGTTCCGTTTGGTGTATGTATAGCAATAGCAAAACTATCTGGAATTGAGTGTGTAGTATTTACAAATTCAATTTTAAAGTACTTATATTCAAGAATTAAATCTTTATTTATTGTTTCAATATTTTTATAATTAATATTTCTTTCTTCTAGTTTTTTATTTATTAAATCACTTGCTATTTTTGGAGCATATATAACAGGTATATTTACACTTTGTAATAAGAAAGGTATTCCTCCTATATGATCCTCATGACCATGTGTAATTATTAATGCTTTAATTTTACTTTCATTTTGTTTTAAATATGTATAATCTTGTATAACATAGTCAATACCAAGTAAATCATCTTCTGGAAAAAGCACTCCACAATCGATAATGATTATTTCATTTTTATGTGTTATAACATACATATTTTTTCCTACTTCACCAAGTCCACCTAAAGCAATTATAGATGTTTCATCTAATTCATTTTTCATAAATATCCTTCTTTCTAAATAAAGTTTTTTTGAACAAAAAGATTATATCATATATTTTATTATTTGTCTAATATTTCATAATTTTGAGTTTAGGTTTTTTATGAAAAATTTTTAAATATTTTTGATTAGTTTATAA
>JBJFGY010000071.1:0-8158 GCA_051893155.1 Bacilli bacterium | reverse complement strand
AAAGGTCTTATAGACCTATTAGAAAAACCACGCCTTTAGACGTGGATTTTTATTTATTTTAATATTTTTTTATGATACAATTTATTAGGGTAGTAAAATGGTTATGGATGAAGTAATTAAGAAATTTAATTATTATTTAGATAATTATTATAAACAAATTCTTAAGCAAATTGAGCTAAATAATATATTTAGCAGTTTTTTAGCTACAATGGATTTAAATTTATTATATCCATGCTTATTTGATAAAAGTAATTTTGATGAAGATTTTATTAATGTTTTATCATCTTTAAAAAAGTTAAGTGAAAGCGATCATTTTGATTATTATTTATATGATGATTTAATTAATCAATTAATTTCATTTGAATATTTTAAAGATTTAAATATCAAATTAAAATATTTAAATGAACAAAAAGAAAATTATGAATTAAAATTATTTGATTATTCTTTTTTAACTAAGTTTATGTTAGATAGAAATTTTTCTATATCTGAAATTAATTATGTATTATCAAATTATAAACCCAATAAAAAAGTAGTTTTAGATGAAAAATTAAAAAAAGATGAAAATTTTAAAAAACAAATTATAAATAGTAAAATATATATAGAATGTAGTAATTTTTTATCATCTAATGAAATAATTATTAAAAAGTTAGGTACTAATATTGAATCTTTTAATTTATTTACCTATGCATGTAATTTAATAACTAATGAATCTTATGAATATTCTGAACCCATTTATACAATACATTATTTAAATATTTTAAATAAAAAGAAAATAATTGACGAAATGATTGAAAAAAAATTGGATATAAATGAAAAAAATGAAGTTTTTAATTTATTATTTGAAATGAAAGATATTTTAGAAAAAGTTAACAAACTAAATATAAATAAAAATAATGAAAATATAAGTAAAAAAAGTATTATATTCATTGATGATAATATTCAAATTCCAAATGAAATATTAAAAAATCTTTCATTAGGAATATTTGATTATAAAATTGGTAAGCATCCTATAAAACTTATAAATATTATTGATTATATTGTAAGAGTTAATTCTAATAATAATTATGCAGTATCTTTTATTGAAAATGAAGATAGCGTTATAATTTTAACTTATGATAAAAAAGATAAAATAATAGAAAAAACAGAAGAATTTGTTAAATTATATAGTGATAAAATAAATAATATATTGGGTAGGGAAAACTATGGAAGATAAAAAGGAATATGTAAATAAATTAGTAAATGAATGTTTAAAAATTATTGCAAATAAAAAAATTAAAATGAGTAATATTGCATTTCAAATGGGAATAAATCTAATGGATTTATATAAATTGTTTGTAAATTATAATGATGATCTATCATATTATTTAGAAATTCTATATTTATTACAATAAAAAACAAATAATAACTTATTTGCTTTTTTTAAATTCCTTTTCAATTAGATTTTTTTTATTTAAAAAATAATAATTTATCTTATTTAAAACTAAATCAAATTCTCCAATATATTCATAAATATCTGGATTAAATCCTATTTTAAATTTATTTAGGCCATAATATTTATTATCCTTTGAAAAATCACCAGATACACCATTTAAACATGCATATTTATATTCATTTTTGTAGTTCATTAAAATATTATAGTATAAATAATAATTAGGTGCATAATCTTTGAATTTTTTATCATAACCACTTATTAAAATAGTTATCGTATTACCATATTTAATTACTAAGGCACCAGCAATATATTTTTTTTCGTTTCTTAAAACATATTTATTTGCAATTGCAATATCGTTTTTGTATGAAAGAAGTGCTTTATCACTATTCATTTTTTTATTAATATTTTTATTACTAGGTAATTTTAATATTTTTTGACTTAACATTTCATTTTTTTCAAGTTCTTTTTCATATGCTTTTTGACTGTTTAAAATTAATTTTTCATTATCAATACTAACTAAAAAGTAATCAATAGCATTATCTTTACTAAAAATATTGTAATAGTCACTATAATGAAACATATCTTTATGTATTTTATTTTTTATAAAATTATATAATATATCCATACTTTGACTATTTGATTTTTCAAAATATAATCCTTTTCTTATAGATTTTTTTATTTTATTTCTTGTATTTTTATTGATTTTCATTATATTAAAATCATCAAGATCAATGATTGCATCAAATCTAGGTAAAATTGAATCAAAATATAAACTATCATCAATTTTTATATAACCACATTTTTTTAAAGAATCTATAAGTTTATAATTATTATTGTAAATAGGATTTAAAGTATTTAAATTGACTTTAGCAATTGGTATTCGAGGATTAATTCGAATAAAAGTTATTCCATCCTTTTTATACCATTTATATAAGTCATTAGTAAAATTTTCTAAAAGTTCATAATTATAATAATCTATTAAAAATCCTTCAGGAACATATGCATATAAATATCCATCTAATAATTGAACTAAAACAAGTGCTGCAGCATAAATATTTTCATTATCAACATATCCAATTAATTCATATTCATATCTTTCTTCACTTTTTAAAAATGCATAATTAATACTTTGATGAAAATTATTATATTTAGAATTTTGAGAGTAATCTTGAAATTCTTTAATTGTTAATGTTTTAATATACATAGTTACCTCCTTTTTAATAAGTAAAGTATTATATCATAAAAATAGGTAAAAATCTATATTTGCATATTTATTAAAAAATTATTATAATAGTATTGTTAGGATGTGGTAAAATGGGAAGAATTGTTAGAGAAACAATTAGTGAAAGATTTAGTAAAATGTTATCATTATCAATAGTAGCCTCTATTGTTATTGCATTAATTGGCGTAGTATTATTATTTATGCCAAGATTGTCTAATAAGATAATTGGTGTAATGTTAGGAGCATTATTTTTATTATATGGTATAACTACAATATATAAATATATAACGAGAAATGGAGCAAAACTTTATTCATTAAATTTAGTTTATGGAATAATAATTTTATTAATTGGAGCTATTATTATTTTAGTGCCATTTTCTGTTACATCTTTTTTAACAATTTGTTTGGGTTTATATTTAATAGTTATGGGTTTAAATAAAATAACTTATGGTGTATGGTTTAAAATTGGTAATCATTCTTCATGGTTAATTACATTAGTAATTGGAATTATGTTAATATTTTTTGGAATATTAGTACTAGCAAATCCTTTTTCTTCATTAACTATTACTAAGCTAGTTGGAGCATTTTTAATACTAGCAAGTATACTTGATATAACAGATTTAATTCTTCTTAAGAATAAATCTGATGAAATTACAAAAATATTTTGGTAGGAGGCATTATGAAAATAAAAGAAATTAAAGCAAGAGAAATATTAGATAGCAGAAGTAATCCAACAATTGAAGTAAAAATGGTTTTAGAAGATAATACATACGCTATTTCTTCAGTACCATCTGGAGCATCAACTGGATCAAAAGAAGCATTAGAACTTCGCGATAAAGATGATAGATTTCACGGTAAAGGAGTTCTAAAAGCTGTTAAAAATGTTAATGAAATAATTGCACCATGTCTTATTGGTATGGAATTAAATCAAACTGAAATTGATAAAAAAATGCTTGAATTAGATGCAACAGAAAATAAATCTAAATTAGGTGCTAATGCAATTTTAGGTGTATCATTATGTACACTTAAATGTTTAGCTAAGGAAAATAATAAAGAATTATTTGAATATGTTAGTGATGGAAATTATAATATGCCAATTCCAATGGTTAATGTTATTAATGGCGGCGCTCATGCTGATAATAATTTAGATATTCAAGAGTTTATGCTTGTTCCAGTTCAAAAAAAAGAAAAAGATAGAATTAGATGTGCGAGTGAAATTTTTATTACATTAAAAGGATTATTAAAAGATATGAAATTATCTACTGGAGTTGGTGATGAGGGCGGTTTTGCTCCAAATTTAGAAAATAATGAAAAGGCTTTAGATTTACTTATGGAAGCCATAAAAAAAACAAATTATATTCCAGGACAGGATGTTTATTTAGCATTAGATGCAGCAGCTTCTGAATTTTATGATAATGGATTATATTATATTGATAACAAAAATTTAACAAAAGATGAATTATTAGAATATTATATAAATTTAATAAATAAGTATCCAATAATTAGTATTGAAGATCCTTTTGAGGAAAATGATTATGAAAGTTTTAAAAAACTTTCAGAAAATTTTAATAATAAAATTATGATTGTTGGTGATGATTTATTTGTTTCATCTACTAAATATTTAGAACAAGGAATAAAAAATAATGCTGGTAACGCAATTTTACTTAAAGCTAATCAGGTTGGCAGTATTACTGAATTTTTTGAAACAATAAAACTTGCTAAAGAAAATGGTTATAAAACAATTATTTCACATAGAAGTGGTGAAACTCTTGATACTTTTATTGCAGACTTAGGTGTAGGGCTTAGTCTTGACTATATCAAAACAGGTTCTGTTTCAAGAGGTGAAAGAATTGCCAAATATAATCGCCTTATGGAGATTGAAGAAAAATTAAACTAGTAAAATACTAGTTTTTTTTATATAATTAAAATGGTGATAGTTATGAAAATTTTAGATGGTAATAAAGCTTGCAGTAATATAGCTTATTTATTTAGTGAGGTAGTTCCTATTTATCCAATTACTCCTTCTTCACCTATGGCTGAAAATATTGATTATTTAACACATACTGATAAAAAAAATATTTTTAATGATAAACCTATAGTAGTTGAAATGGAGTCAGAATTAGGTGCAGCAGGAACTTTACATGGTGCATTATTAAGTGGTTCCCTTGCTACTACATTTACAGCAAGTCAAGGACTGCTTTTAATGATTCCAAATTTATATAAAATAGCGGGTGAATGTTTACCAGGTGTTATTCATGTCGCTTCACGGAGTTTAGCAACTCATGCTCTTTCTATTTTTGGAGATCATCAAGACATATATGCGGTAAGGCAAACTGGATGCTGTATTTTATCTAGTTCAAATGTAAATGATGCTCAAAATTTAGCGGCAGTAGCACATTTATCAGCAATAAAAGGGTCACTTCCATTTATTCACTTTTTCGATGGTTTTAGAACTAGTCATGAATTAAATACAGTTGATGAGATTAATGAAAAAGAGTTAATTAGTTTAGTAGATAAAAACGCTTTAGAAAAATTTAAAAATAGAGCACTAAATATTAATAATAAAATTGTGTATGGTACAAGTCAAACTGAAGATATTTATTTTCAAATAGCTGAATCAAGAAACAAACTATATGATGAAATGTCTGATATTGTAAATAATTATATGGAAAAAATAAATGAAATAATGAATACGAATTATAAACCATTTAATTATTATGGTAGTCTAAATGCTAAAAATATTATTGTTGCAATGGGAAGTGTTTGCGATACAATAAAACTTGTTATAGATAATGAACTACAAAAAGGTAATGATACATATGGATTAATTGAAGTTCATTTATATCGTCCATTTAGTAAAAAATATCTTGAAATGATTATTCCACAAAGTACTCAAAAAATTGCAGTACTAGATAGAACTAAAGAACCGGGTAGTGTTGGTGAACCATTATATTTAGATGTTGTTTCTTCTTTAAAAGATAGAAATATTGATATTGTAGGAGGAAGATATGGACTTTCAAGTAAAAATGTTACTCCTGCTGATATAAAATCTATTTACGAAATGCTTGATAGCAAACCCATAAATAATTTCACAATCGGTATTAATGATGATATAACATATTTAAGTTTGCCTAAAATAGATTATCATATTGACTTAAATATGCATGAAATTAAAATATATGGTTTTGGTTCTGATGGTATGGTTAGTGCTTCAAAAGATATGCTTAATATTGTTAATGATAACTTAAATTATTTTGTACAAGGATATTTTGAATATGATTCTAAAAAAAGTGGTGGTGTTACAATATCTCATTTGAGATTAAGCGATAATAAAATAGATGCACCTTTTTATGTTGAAAATCCATCACTTATAGTTATAACTAAAGATGAATATTTTAAAAAGTTTGACATGTTAGAAAATGTAAAAGATAATGCATATATTTTAATAAATACAATAAAAAATGAAAAAGAATTAAATGATTTTTTACCTAATAAAGTTAAAGAAATAATGATTAATAAACATTTAAATGTAAATATAATTAATGGAGAAAAAATTGCTTTTGAAAATAATTTAAATGGTAAAATTAGTAAAATTATTGAAGTAAATATTTTAAGTATTTTAAATGTAAAGTACGCTAAAGAATTAATAATTAAGTCAATTAAAGATGCATTTACAACCAAAGGTCAAGATGTTGTAAATAATAATATTAATGCTGTAAATAATTCTCTTTCTTCAATAAAAAAAGTAAATATAATTTTAGATAATGAAAATAGTGACATTGATATTAAAGAAAAAAATATATTTGATTTAATAAATGAAAGAAAAGGTAATGATCTTAAAGTTAGCAATGTATTAAGTATTAGTAATGGTGCTTTTCCTTGTGCACTTACAAAATATGAAAAGAGGAATACTTCTTTATTAACTCCAAGTTGGGATAAAGAAAAATGTATTGAATGTGGTATGTGTAATATAGTATGTCCTCATGGAGTGATAAGATCTTTTGCAGTTGAAGATAAAAATATAGGTAAACCACTTACTGGTAATACTAATTATAATTATTATATTGGAATAAGTAATGAAGATTGTACTGGTTGTTCACTTTGTGCAAATATATGTCCAACTCACGCTCTTGAAATGAAAGAAAATGTAAAGCCCACAAATGAACTATTCGATAATTATATAAATCCTAAATTATTTTCTAAATCTGTAGTAAAAGGCTTAGCATTTGAAAAACCACTTTTTGAATTTAGTGGTGCATGTGCTGGATGTGGTGAAACTCCTTATATTAAACTTCTCACTCAAATTGTTGGTGAAAAACTTGTAATTGCAAATGCAACTGGATGTTCAAGTATATATGGTGCAAGTGCACCGTCAACTCCATATCTAGTTCCTTGGGCAAATTCATTATTCGAAGATAATGCTGAATTTGCATATGGAATATATACTTCATATAAACAAAAAAGAAATAGAATAAGAAATATTATTGTAAAATGTTTAGAATCCCTTGATGAAAAAGAAAAAGAGTTATGTTTAAATTATTTATTAAATTTTGAAGATTATGAAATTACAAGTAATTTTGCAAAGAAAGTATATAATTTGAATTTACCAAAAGAATTAAGTGATTTAAAAGATTATATTCCTTCGAGAAGTGTATGGGCTCTTGGCGGTGATGGTTGGGCATATGATATTGGATATAATGGTATAGATCATATTTTACATTCAAATGAAAACATTAATATAATGGTTCTTGATACAGAAGTATATTCTAATACTGGAGGACAATCAAGTAAATCCACAAGAGTTGGTGCAGTAGCAGAATTTGCTGATTTGGGTAAAAAGACTGCAAAAAAAGACTTGTTTAAAATCGCTTGCACTATTCCAAATGTATATGTTGCCTCAATTTGCCTTGGAGGAAATATGAATCAAGCAATTAGAGCAATTACTGAAGCAGAAAAACATAAAGGACCTTCTATTGTAATTTGTTATTGCCCATGTATAGAACATGGCATAAAAAATGGTATGTGTAATTCTATTAAAGAAGAAAAACTAGCTGTTGAATGCGGTTACGTTATATTAATGAGATATTTAGAAAGCACGTTATATATTGATTCTCCAGAACCTAATTTTGAAAAATATTCAGACTTTTTAAATAATGAAGTTAGATATAATGCTCTTAAACTAAAAGATGAAAAATTAGCTAAAAGGTTATTAGAGGATCAAAAACAAAATGCTATTAATCGATATGATTATTATAAAACTATGAATAGGTACTAAAATGTACCTTTTTTTTACATAAAAAAACGAGGCCTATTGGCCTCAAAGAATAAAAAGGGGTTGACTAGTGTGATACTAGCACCAAATCGCCTTCTTTAAGTGATTTGGTAATTTATATACTAAATCATTATTATATAAAAGTCAATTAAATTTACACTTTATTTACATAAAAAATGTAACTATTCAGACTTACAACACATAAAATGAGAACAGTTTTGCTGTTCTTATT
>JBJFGY010000070.1:0-1882 GCA_051893155.1 Bacilli bacterium | reverse complement strand
AGGAGCTGTCGCATTAGCGGGTAAAAAAATCCGCTGGCGACAGCTCTTATTCTATACTAAAAAGAAAATATTTTAATTTTTGATAATGAAATAAAATTATTTTTAAAAAAGGCGCACTTTAATAAGCCTAAGAAAAAAAGCTTTTAAAAAATTAATTATGCACTTTTATTTAGCTCAAATAAATGCTTACCAGTTCGGCCCGATTGGATTTTTCTATGCATTTTATTTATGTTGTGAGCCATAGCAAGCAGTGTACTCTCTGCTAAAACATTTCTTTGGCCACGACACATAAATCTTCTAAAATTCATATCTTGTTTCACTTGTGCAAAGGAACCTTCTGCTTGGATACTTCTATTCATTCTGAGTAAGCATCCTTCATCACTAAGTATTCGTTCTAAATCTTCTTTTCTTTGACGATTAAATTTTTTTGAGGTTTCAAATTTTTTAGTTCTTTCTTCTAAAGGTGTTTTACAATTGTTTCCCTTAATACACTTACTTTTATAGTTACAATCACTGCAATCTTCACATGTATAAATTGTTTTTTCACTTTCATATCCTGTTTTTGATTTTCTTAATTTTACACCTTCCATTTTTAGCTTTTTACCATTCTGACATATAAAAAAATCTTTTTCAGAATCATAATCCATATTTTCTATTTTACCAATATCATTTTTATATTTTCTAGTTTTTGATAATTCGTAGTTAGCAGGTTTAATAAATGCTATTTGATTATTATCTTCAATAAAGGAATAGTTTTCTTCACTTTCATATCCAGCATCAGCAACAATTTTTAAATATTTAAAATTTAAATGTTCTTCCATACTTTTTAGAAATGGTATTAGTGTAGTTGTGTCTGTGGGCTGAGGCCCTACCGTAAGCCATGTGATATATTCTGAATCAACTCCATGTTGTACATTGTAAGCAGGTTTAAGTTGACCATTTTTCATAGCATCTTCCTTCATTCTCATAAATGTAGCATCTTTATCCGTTTTGGAGTAGCTATTTCTATCACCGCAAGTGTACACTTTCTGATTATATTCCTTAAATTTTGAAAGATATTCTTCAAGCTTTTCTATAGACTTTTGAAGTGTGGTTTTTCTTTTACCACATCCGTGGACGAACTTTATGCCTTCTAATTTTTTTAGTTCATAAAGCCTTTTTCTTAGTTTTTTTATGTGCTTAATTTTCACTTTATTTTTATAAATCAATTTAATGCCATAAAGTTCTTCAGATTCTTTTACAAAGTCTGCTAATTTAATTGATAGTTTTGCCATATTTTTTGTAACAGCCTTTTTCCAAACAAAAGTATATTTATTTGCATAAGCTTCTATTTTAGTTCCATCAATAAATATGTTATCACCTGATACTTCTCCTATCTTATAAAGAAAATTACTCATTTCACCCAAAATTTTTTCAGAACATGGTGCAAAATGTAGACTTCTAAATCTTGCAATTGTTGAGTGATCCGGAGCGGAAGCACCTTCTAATAAAAACATAAAATTGATATCTCTACGGCAAGCTATTTCAATATCACGTGAAGAATAAATTCCATTAATATAAGCATATAGCATAATTTTTAGCATTTTCATGGGCGATACTTGATTTTCTCTTATTCTAAAATAAGTAGAATATAGCTCAGTCAAATCCATCTCCTCCACAAACTGGCTTAGTAATCGCACAGAATCATTACTTGGAATTATGCAATCAATATCAAAAGGAAGTTTTAGTTGATAAACTTTTTGATTTAAAGTATAATTCTTTTGTAAAATGTTTGATTTTAGCATAAAAATATTTTACCATAAATCCTAAACTCTTTGAGTTTGGGATTTATTTTTTTATCAAAAAAGGAGCTGTGCACTAATTTTTAGTGCGACAGCCCCTT
>JBJFGY010000069.1:0-1884 GCA_051893155.1 Bacilli bacterium | reverse complement strand
ACATTAAATAATATAATTTTGCCATCATTTAGTTTTCTTATATTTTCTAAGATAGTATAAATATTATTTAAATAATCTATAATAATTTCATTAGATAATTCTTTATAGTTATTTAATTCATAATTTCCTATATTTAAAATAATAATATCTGCATTTTTTATATAAAATTTTATTTTTGAGTCATTATTTTTTATTAAATCTAATACATCATATGTTGTTAAATTATCTTTACAATATTCTTTTAAAATCAATTCATTTTTGTAATTTTCCTTTAAATATTCATTATAATTTTTATTACTAGAATATAATATTTTACCGGTTGAAAGATAATCACCAATTGATATAATATATTCTTTTTTATGATAAAAAAATTTATATATCATAAAGATACTAATTACTGAAATAAAAATGATAATTAATAATTTATATCTTCTTTTAATTTTAAACATCAATTATTTTAATATCTGCTCCAACTTTTGTGAGTTTATTTACTAAATTTTCATATCCCCTCAATATATATTCAATATTTGATATTGTTGTTGTACCTTCTGCAATTAATCCTGCCATTACAAGAGCAGCCCCCCCTCTTAAATCAGTAGCATTAATATGACATCCTTTTAACTTTGTTGGACCATTAATAATTGAATGTGTATTATCTTCTAATGTAATATTGGCACCCATCATATTTAAATATTTTACATGTTGCATTCTATTTTCCCAAATGGTTTCTTCAAAATAAGATATACCATTAGCTTGTGTTAATAATACTGACATTGGTTGACCTAAATCAGTCGGAAAACCTGGATATACTAAAGTTTTAATGTTAATGGGAAAAATTTTATTACACTTTGATATAGTAACTTTATTATCTTCTATATTATATTTAATTCCCATATCATCAAATTTATCAAATAATGCTTTTATTTGGCTTGGCTCAATACCACAAACAGAAAGATTATCTCCAATCATTGCACCAATCATTAAATATGTGCCTGCTTCAATTCGGTCTGGTATTACATCAATTGTTGCACTATTTAATTTTTGAACACCATCAATCGTAATAGTAGATGTACCAGCACCTGTAATTTTGGCTCCCATGTTATTTAAAAAATCAGCAATATTAATTATTTCTATTTCTTTCGCCGCATTTTCCAATATTGTTGTTCCATTTGCTAAACATGCAGCAAACATTATATTTATAGTAGCACCAACAGAGGCAAAGTCTAATTTAATTCGAGTACCAATTAATTGTTCTGCATCTAAAGTATAAATATGTGTTTTTTCATCATGAGATATTTTTGCTCCCAAAGCTTCAAAACCTTTTAAATGCAAATCAATTGGTCTTGTCCCAATATTACATCCCCCTGGAAAATACATTTCTACATGTTTGAATTTTGCAAGTAATACTCCCATAAAATAATATGAAGCTCTTAGTTTTTGTGATAAATCTTCAGGTATAACTCTATTTTTTAAATGTGTTGAATCAATAATAACACCTGTTTCTTTAAATGTAGTTTTTACATTTAATACATTTAATATATCAATTAAAGCATCTTTGTCAGATATATTTGGAACTTTATTTATATAACAAATATCACTTGCTAACAATGCTGCAGGTATTAAAGCTACTGCACTATTTTTAGCTCCTCCAATTGAAATATTACCACTTAGTGTTTTACCACCATTAATTATAATTTCTTTCATAAATCACCACTTAATATTTTATTTTCAATTAATTTTATTCTAAACAAAGAGGTATTATGTATATCTCTTTTCATTTTAATCATAAACTATTTTTTAAAAGTAGTCAAATTTATTAATTAAAATATACCTATCTTTGACACTTTAATAAAAAAATACTAATTTAGCCTAGATAAAATCTAG
>JBJFGY010000068.1:0-1886 GCA_051893155.1 Bacilli bacterium | reverse complement strand
AGTCCTTGTTATATAAGGATTTAAGAGATTTTAATTTGTTGCGTAGTTTGTTAGTTTTTTATTTGTGTAAAAATTTTTTTAAAATTTTCATATGGAACTATTTCATAGTCAGTTCTAAAACCAAATAAATCATGTAAGTCATCCGTTAAGTCATTTCTAACATAGGCTGGAGAGTATCCTGAACCTTTTTCTTCATAAACTTCCATTTCTTTTAATTTTTCAATTATTTGATTATTCGTATATTTATAATTAAGTTTATTTTCTAATATTCGATATATTAATAATGATATAAAACAAGTAAGAAAATGTGCTTTAATTCTATCTTCTCTAGATAAGTGAATAGTTCCAGAATCAAAATCAGTTTTTAATATTCTAAATGATTCTTCGATTTCCCATCTATTTTTTGAAATTGCAAGTATTTCACTTATGTCCCCAGTCAAGTTAGTTGTTATTCCATAATATCCATCATATTTTTCTTCTTCTTTAACTATATCTTCATTAATTGAATAAGAATAAATATATTTATCATTCTTTTTAGATTCGTTTAATGAATTATCTTCTTTGTTATTTTTATCTTTGTTAATTGCTTTAACTTCTTCTTTTATCAGTCTTCGATAATCGTTTTGATTATTGCTTAATTTAAGTTTTTCACCTTTAGATGAACCTATTTTATTTTTAGCTCTTTGAATTTGACCATCTCTAACATTTCTTAAGTAATCTCTATATTTAATTTGAAATGTTACAATTAGATCTTGAACAACATGAGCAGTTTCAGTTTGTACTATCTTATAAAATATAGTTTCATAATATTCTTTAGATTTATATTCATCATTTAAAATATCGTTTAATTTATATACATGTTTTAAGTCACCAACGATATGCCAATTATCATCTTTGAAAACTTCGTCTTTATAAGTTTGTTTTAATTTTTTAATAGATTGAGTAATAACAAAAGCTCTACCATCTTTAATATTAAATTGTTTAATTTCATCAGTACACATTGCTGCATCAGTACATATTATAGTTTGTTTATCTTCTAAGTTAAATTCTTTAGATATTTCTTCTTGGAGTGGTATTAAATGTTTCGTTTCGTTTTCGTTGCCTGGAAACAGATTCATGGCGATTGGTAATCCATGACCATCCATAAATAATCCCATTCCAACTAGTGGTTTAGCTTTGCCATCTTTTCCATGCCCATACTTTTGAAAATCAGTTTCTTCATTTATATCAAAATAATAGTTGGTACAATCAAAATACATAATTTTAGTGTTTCTATCAACAATTGTTTTGCTATTATTGTATAGTTCCTTTTGAATATAATCCAAATCATTATTTAAATATGTTAAACCTCTATATAAATTTTCCAAATTATATTTAGGCGTTTCGATAAATTTTTGACTAAGTTCATATGTTTTTAATTTAGATGATGGATAAATAATTCTTGAGAAAACTAAGTTAGATAAAACTTCGTTTAAATCAAATTCAAACTTATATTTTTTAGTAATACTTTTAACTATTTGATTAATTTTTAGTGAATAGTAAATATCTTTTAAAAATAAATATCCAATATTAAATTTATTTATTACATCCTTAGGTATTAGTTTATTTGAATATTTTTCAATAATAACTTTTTCTAATTGAGTAGAATTGTTATGCTTTTCTTTATAATCATTTAAATAAATATTTAACCAAGTATCAATATCGATATTGTCTTTATTTGCTAATTCAGATACTTTATTGTAATTGCCAATTTTTTCAATAATTTTAGTAGTTCTTTTACCATTTCGATAGTAATCATCAATAACATAATAATTAATAGAATTTTTGGTTTTAGAATAACTAATTCTCATAATGCCACGCTCCTGTACAATATAATTATATCAAAA
>JBJFGY010000067.1:0-1927 GCA_051893155.1 Bacilli bacterium | reverse complement strand
ATGAAACTAAGTTCCCATTATTAAAAAATCGGGAACTTTCAATTTTATTTTTAGTAAAACATAAAAAGTGTTTACAATATCTAAATAAATATGATAAAATATCTTCTTATCCCAAATTGGAGTGATGAATTATGGATAACGAAAATAAAACATTATATTATTTAGTAGTTGAAGCAAGACCTAAGGAATTTATGCCAATTGATATTAATATTTTAGAGGGTACATCTAATAAATTTTATAATTCTTTAGAAATAATTGATATGTTTACTAAAAAATATTCTTATGATGAAATAATGAAAATGATTTTAGAAAATAATTTACTTCCTATAAATTATTTAAATGGTAGTTTATGTGTTATTAATAATAAAAATTATAGATATCAAATACTAACTAAAGATGATAATATGTCAATTGATGAATTTTTCTTTAATTATATAAATGATAAACAAATAATAAATAAATTTTATAATATATTTTTAAAATATGTTAAAGAAGAGGAAACTATATCAAAATTAAAAAAATATTTAATGGAGAAAAATATTGTAGGTATATTAGAAATATTATATTCATTAAGTTATGAAAAAATTAGATCTATTTATTTATATTTAGAAAAAATAAATATTAAAACTGAAAAAAGAGTATTAAAAAATGACTAATATTCTTTTTTTATTGATTAAAAATAATAAAAAATATATAATATATAATATAAGAAAGGTTTAATAATATGAAAAGAAAAGATAAAGAAATTGATAAAGAAGGTTTAAATGAAATAATCCATTTATCACAAAAATTATTAAGAGTTTTTTATGTGTGTTTAATTATAGCTATCTTTTTAGGTATAATACTTGCAATAAAAGAATTAAAAATTTATTCAATATTTATTGGTGTTTTAAAAGTAATATCACCACTTTTTATTGGCTTTATTTTGACTTGGCTATTTCATCCACTTTATAAAAAAATGGTTGATAAAGGATTAAATAAAGCATTAAGTGCAATAATTATTTTTATAGGATTAGTAGGTTTTATTTTCTTATTTTTATATATTTTTGTTCCAGTATTATATAAACAAATTAATGATTTAATATCATATATACCATCAGTATTTAGTAGTGTAAGTAATTTTATTTCCAATACATTAGATAAATTCGATATTTCAGGATTAAATATTACACAATTAAAAGAAGGAATTATTTCTACAGGACAAAAAATGCTTTCGTCAATTACTACAGGTTTGCCTAATAGTTTGATAAATGTTGTTAAAAGTTTAGTTTCAGCTTTGGGGACAATTGGTTTAAGCTTAGTAATTATGATTTATATGTTAATGGATTATGATAATATTATTTTTAATTTTCAAAAGTTTTTAAGAAAAAAAGATAAAAAAGATTATATTAAACTTATAGATAATATAGGACTTAATGCTAGAAAAGTAGTTAATGGTACTCTTTTAGTAGCATTTATGGTATTTGTTTGTGATACAATAGGTTTTGCTCTTGTAGGTTTAAATTCTGCAGTTCTTTTTGGTTTATTTTGTGGTATTACAGATCTTATACCATATATTGGACCATATATTGGTGGAGCAGCAGCAGTTATTGTTGGTTTTACGCAAGGTCCATTAGTTGGAATAGCTACTTTAATTGTAGCAATAATAGTTCAATTAATCGAAAATTATGTTTTACAACCAGTTGTAATGAGTAAAGCAATGCAATTAAATCCAATAGCTATAATAGTAGGTTTATTATTATTTGGCCATTTCTTTGGTATAGTTGGTATGATTTTTGCCACTCCATGTATTTCAATTATTAAGGAAATTATTATATTTATATCTCATAGAATTAAAAAAGTTGAAGAGTAGTAATTGATTTTTTAAATAAAATTTGAGTTTAGGTAAAAATAAAACTTGACATGAAAAAAGATGAAATTGTTGATA
>JBJFGY010000066.1:0-1932 GCA_051893155.1 Bacilli bacterium | reverse complement strand
AAGGTTAAGTAAAAAAGTAAATTCCAGTTTGAAATGAAAGACTAAATGCCAGTTTTAAAGAAAATTGGTAAATTATGGAATATAAAAAACACACCTAAAATTAAAAAATAAAAGTGGATTTTTAGTTCGTGCAAGACTAAATTCCACTTTTTCGTTGCTTTATCTAATATATTTTTTATTATTTTTTCTTGTTTATTAAGTATGGTTTTAGTATAATATCATCAGGTTGGATTTTAGATAAATTTAATTTCTTCATCGAATCCATACCAAGATATATACTAGCCATATCATATGGTATAGCAAAGTTCAAAACTTCTCGAGCAGTACTATTGATATGGCTCATCATTAAATCAATATCATCTTGAATATAGCTATCCATAGAAGTCCCTTTTGGAATAATATATCTAATGTATTCGTGATTCTTTTCTACTTTAGCTTTTTGGTCTGAACGGTTTGGTTCACAGTAATAAATAGAACTCCTCTTACTGCCATCAATGCTTGTTTCTAGTTCTTCAGGTCTTTGAAATTCACCTCCATTATCAGTTAAAATATATTTAAATACTCTTTTATATAATTCTGTACCAATAATTTTCTCTATATTATCTAATTCATCTTTTACTGATTTACTGGATTTATCAGGAAGAAGTCTTGCTATCATAAAATTAAATTCTCTAAATAAAAGTGTTAATAAAACTTTTCCTGTTTCAGCAGTTCCAATGACTGTATCCATTTCAACGATATGAGCACTGGGATTTTCTTTTAGCATATTTCGAAAATCTTCATATGTTCTACCAATTCTGTAACTATAATCTTTTTTCTTTGAATTTTGATTTTGGTTACGAACTTTGTAGCGAACTTTTCTAGGCAAATCAATATTTTTTACTGAAAGCAATCCCATTTCTATATAGTTGTATAAACATCTAATAGAGCAGTTTATTTCATTTTTATGATTAGCATATATTAGCTTTATTGATTGTCCTTGTTTGATTAGAGGAGATATTAAATCGTCTAATTTTTGAAGATTATCCTCTGAAATGTTAATGCCTTCTCTACTAGATGCAAGTGTTAACTCATATTTTTTCTGTGCGACATTAGCGATATAGATATATTTAATTTTTCTACATTGAGCATAAGAATTACAAGAATTACAAACATAAGGTGGCTTTAGTAATTTTTCACAAATATCTAATTCATATTTAGAACAAACGCTATTACATTTTCCGCAACGTCTACACTCTGAATGACAATTAGAATTACATATATTTTTAAGATTGCACTTATCTTTATGTTTACAAAAATTAGACTTGTTGTTAAAATTTGAAGGTGTGTGTTCAGTTCTATATTTTCGAATTTCTTTTGAAATTGTAGTGGGATCTTTTTGAATGTTTTCAGCTATTTGATAAAACTTAAAACCAGCTTTTAGTAATTTTTCAATATCTTCTCTATTAAGTAATGTCAAATGTTTTTGATATACAGTATTTAATTTATTTTTCAATACTGTCACCACCATTCAATATGTCATACAGTTTTATTTCAAGTTCAACTATGTAATGTTCGATTGTTTGTATATCTTCTTCTGTAGAAAGTGCATAGTCAATTAAATCATCTAAATAAGCATTGTATCTATTGTATCTATTGTTTCTAATACTTCTCAAAAATTTCAACATTTCTTTTGTGTGGCATAGTATATCATGTATAATTATTTTTATTTCTTCATCTATCATATTTTCTCCATTTCTAATATCAGATAAAGCAACAAGACAATTATACAATGATAGTATGTGCAAAAGTAAATTCCACATTTTATAGCTAGAATTTACTTTTGCACTAATTTATTTTTGGTGCAAGACTAAATTCCATATTGATGGAATTTCGATGCAAGACTAAATTCCAGTTTTAGGATAAATCTGGAATTTAAATTTGCAATTAAAT
>JBJFGY010000065.1:0-8482 GCA_051893155.1 Bacilli bacterium | reverse complement strand
GTAGGAGATTAGGAGGCTTTTATGGATTTGGCGTTATTATTAATAATTGATTTACAAGAAGGTTTCATAAATGAATATACAAAATCATTACCAAAAAAAATAGAAAAATTATTGATTAATAATAAATTTGAGTATATTTCCTTTACTAAATTTATAAATGATGATAAAAGTATTTTTTATAAACTTCTAAATTATAAAGGTTGTATGGATGAAAAAAATAGAAATATTGTCATTGATACAAAAGATTATAAGATAATAGAAAAAAGAGTGTATACTGCCTATAATGATGAATTTAAATTATATATAAATACAAATAATATTAAAACAATATATTTATGTGGAATTGATACGGATGCCTGTGTATTAAAAACAGCTCTTGATTTATTTGAAAATAATTTTGATGTAAAAGTTATCGAAGATTGCTGTATGAGCCATTCGGGAATTAAATATCACAATTATGCAATTAATATGTTAAAAAAATTAATTGGAAGTCAAAATGTAATTAAGATATTGGGAAGTGTTAATAATGACTGAATTATTAATTCTTATTAATTATATAAATGAAGATGAAAAGTAGGTGCTATAAATGAATGAATATGTGTCAGGACTTAAAAGTAAGTTTGGATATAGTGATGAATTATCAGAGTTTTTAAGTCAGTTAATTCCTAATCTGATTAAATATTATGGAGAAGAATATAAGGATATTATACTTTCTGCTTTATCAAAATGTAAAATACATTTTCAAAGTAAAAATGAAGATCCTAAAACATTTTTAGATTCATATTTTGAGACTAATAAAGAATGGAAAATGCCAGAACTTGGCGGTGCATTTTATCATAATGAGATTAAAGTAAAAGATAATCAAGTAGTTGCTAAACCAATTATCTATTTAAAAAGAGTTTATTTTGGTATGTATATGCCATTTGATTTTAATGATGACAAACAAGTTAATACTTTAATTCATGAAATATGCCATTTAATTAAGGGATATGGTAAATTAAAAGTAGAAAATGGGAAAATAATTGATTCAACAGGGCTAATGAGAAATACATATTCATATAGTCAAGAAAATTGTGTTGTTGAAGAAAAAAACGATATGGTAGGAATTGAAGAAGCGTTAAATGATGTTGAAACAGCACAAATACTAGAAATGATGACAGGTAGAAAGCAAGAGGTTGCTGGATATAAAGCTGCTGGTTATTCTGCTTCGAGATTATTAGAACATAGTGATATTTCAAAAGTAATAAGAATTTCACAATTTCATGGCGATAATAGTTAGATTCAATATCTTGGTGAAGAACAAAGTAAATTATTAATTGAAAATTTTGATGTTTTAGTAAATGCGATGTACGTTTCTTTTAGTAATATTAATACAAAAGAAAAAAGAGAAGCATTTTATCAAAAAATGGGACTAGCACAAGATATCATAGATGACTTTGTTGATAATTATTGTTCTAAAGAAGATGTAGAAACTTTTATTCAATCATTAGCAGATAAAAAAACTATTGAAATGAAACAACAAATGAACTTTGTTAATCAAAATACTGAAGAAGTTTCTTCGTCAATAAAGAGGTGATAAAAATTTTATGAATAAATATATTATGATTACTACTACTTTTGATAACGAGGCAGAAGCAAATAAAATAATTGAGTTATTATTAGAAAAAAGATTAGTAAGTTGTTGTCAATTAAGAAATATAACAAGTTCTTATCATTGGAAAGGTAAAATAGAACATACTGATGAATTTTTACTTCAAATGAAGTCTAAAAAAGAACTATTTAAAGAAATAGAACAAGTAATATTAAATAATCATAGTTATGAAATACCACAAATAGTAGCTTATGATATTTCTCTTGGATACCAAGATTATTTAAATTGGATTGAAGATGAAACAAAATAAAAAAATTTGAGTGATGATTTTATTAAGAATTTGATAAGGAGTAATAATGTATACTAAATTAGAAAAAGCTATTTATTTTGCAACTAAAGCTCATCAAGGTCAAAAAAGAAAAAATGAAGATATAGATGTTATTTTCCATCCATTTTCAGTTGGAATAATGATAAAAGATATAGGATTACCTAATGATTATGTTATAATTTCTATTTTACACGATATTATAGAGGATACTGAACATACATATAATGATATTGAAAATAATTTTGGTGCTTTTATTGCTAATGGAGTTTTAAAATTATCAGAAAATAAAAAAATTGAAAAATGGTTAGAAAGAAAAGAAGAATTTTTAAATAGATTAAAGCAAGAGGAAGATATAAATATTTTATTAATCGAATGTGCTGATAAATTGCATAATTTATTATCTGACTATGATTTAGATAGAAAAACTAGAGAAAATAGTTATGGTAATTTAGAAGAACAAAGATGGTTTTATTTATCTTTAAAAGACATTTTAGAAGATAAAATAAAAGATTCTATATTATTTAAACGATATAAAGAAATTTGTAATAATTATTTTTTATAAATAATCAAAATGAACGAAAAAATTATTAATTTGATTAAATAATGTTTATTTAAGTGGATGGTAATATGGTACATTGAAAAAGAAAAAATATTGATAATAAAAATTAGAATGTAAGACTTTTATAATTATAATTGTTATTTAAGTAATTTGGAGGTAAGATTTGAAAACAATAAGAGGTAAAGTATAATGTTTATTGCTAGTCAAGTAATGGGATTGTTTTCATTAATAATATATATAATTAGTTTTCAAATAGATAATAGAAATAAGTTATTAAATTTGCAAATATTTGCTAATATATTTGCAGTATTTCAATATTTACTATTACAGGCATATAGTGGTATGGCGATGTTTATCATAGCTATTTTAGGAAATTATCTATTTAAAAAAAATAAGTCTATATATAGTTTAATTTATTGCTATATATAGATTTGATATAAGAAAGGATGAAATAAAATGAAAATTCAAGTAATTGGATCTGGCAGTATGTGGACTAAATATAATAGTGCTTGTTATCTTGTTGATGATATGATAATGGTCGATTTTCCAAATGGTACTTGTAAGTATTTATATAGATTAAATATTGTCCCCAATAAAATTAATAATATTATACTAACTCATTTTCATGGAGACCATTATTTTGATATGCCATTTTATCTGTTAAATAAATCAAAAAGTGATAATAAAGATGTTAATATATTTTGTTCTAAAGAAGGAAAGAAAAAAATTAATAAAATTGGCATTTTAGCTTTTCCTAATTCTTTTAAAGAAGCATGTAATTCACTTAATTTAAAGTATTGTTTTAATAATGATTTTATGATTGAAGATTATAAAGTACATAAGTTATTAGTAGAACACGGAAGAATGAAGCCTGCTTTTGGTTATATTTTTTCAAAATGTGATATAAGTGTTGGCTTTACTGGTGATACTTCTTTTTGTGAAAGTGTAGAAATAATGTCAAAAAAATGTAGTTATTTATTTTGTGATTGTATGTTTATTAACGGTAATGGTAAACATCAAGGAATAGATAATTTAGAATATTTATCAAAAAAATATCCAAAATGTACTTTTGTTGTTAGTCATTTAGAAGATGTAACTAGAGAAAAATTAAAGAAAATGAATATTCAAAACATTATAGTTCCTGATGATGGCCAGATAATAAAAATATGATTAAGATAAGAAAGGAATGTGATTTATTTTATGAAAAAATATAATGTATTTTGTGAAGTAAAAAAAACAAATATTATTCTTATTATTTTAGGAATTGGTTTAGTAATTTATAGTATATTTATGGAAGATAAAATTGATTATACATTTTTAATATTAACCATTTTATTGATAGCTATTTTTGTAAAGGATGTTGTAAGATATAAAAATATTAAGAATAATGGCAAACTAATTAAAAATGCTAAATATAAAATAGTTACTTTAAATAATAATAAAAAAGTTTTAAGAGTTGAATATAAAGAAAAAGATAAACCAGTTGTTCTTACAGGTAAAATTACATTTAAATATATTGAAGATAGTGGTACTACTGATTTATTAGTAAATAAAAAAGATCCAAATGAATTTTACGCATTTGGACCCTCAAAATAACTTTATAATTTCTATTATCATGTAAAGATACATATAATGATGAAAAGATAAAGTTTAATGTAATAGGTAAGCTTTACTCCTATTACAATATTATTATATGCATATAATAATAATTTATACTACCATAATTGCCTTTTGGTAGTATTTATTTTATAATTTAATTGGTGATTATTTATGAAAGTTTCATATTCTTGGGAAGATTATAAAATTATTAAAGCAAGTAATGGACTTAAACTTGAAAAATGGAAAGATATTACATTGCTAAGACCAGATCCAATAGTTATTTGGAATAATGGTAATTTAAAAAATGAAAAATATGATGCAATATATCATCGTTCAAGTTCTGGAGGAGGTTATTGGGAAAATATTAATAATATTCCTAGTTCTTGGCAAGTTAAATATAAAAATCTAACATTTAATATAAAGCAAATGGGTTTTAAACATACAGGCCTTTTCCCAGAACAAGCTGTAAATTGGGATAGAATGATTAATAAAATAAAAAACTCTAAAAGAAATATAAAAGTATTAAATTTATTTGCTTATACTGGAGGAGCAACAGTTGCTTGTTTATCTGCAGGAGCAAGTGTGGTGCATGTTGATTCCTCAAAAGGTATGAATGAATGGGCTAAAGAGAATGTTAAATCTTCTGGACTTGAAAATAAAAATGTTCGTTTTTTAGTGGATGATGTAGTAAAATTTGTTGAAAGAGAAATAAGAAGAAATAATAAATATGATGCAATAATAATGGATCCTCCAAGTTATGGAAGAGGTAGTAATAAGGAAGTTTGGTCAATTGAAAAAGATTTAGATAATTTATTAAATCTTTGTACAAAAATTTTAAATGATGATTTTTTATTTGTTTGTGTAAATACATATACAGCAAATTTATCACTTCTTACTTTAGAAAATTTATTAAAGGTGCATTTTAAAAGTTCAAAAATTGAAGTTGATGAAATAGCTTTACCTATTGAAAACAGTAATTTATATTTACCATGCGGAATAACTGGATGGATTACAAATGACTAGATTAGTTATTTTATATGAAGATAACCATATAATAGTTGTATATAAATTTCCAGGAATTTTATCTCAAAGTGATAGTACAAAAGATTTAGATATGTTTACAATTGTTAAAACGTATTTAAAAGATAGATACCATAAACCAGGAAATGTTTATTTAGGTCTTGTTCATAGATTAGATCGTCCCGTTAAAGGAGTAATGGTTTTTGCAAAAACTTCAAAAGCAGCAGCAAGACTTTCTGAACAAATTAGAAATGGACAAATGCACAAAAAATATTATGCTATTGTGGAAGGAACATTAAAAGAAAAGGAAGGCATATTAGAAAATAAAATAGAAAAAATTGATAATAAAAAGGTATTAATTGATACTCCAAATGGTAAAGAAGCAAAACTAGAATACAAAGTTATAAAAGAAAAAGATAATTTATCTTTAGTGGATATTAATCTTTTGACAGGTAGATATCATCAAATTAGACTTCAGTTTTCTTACATTAATCATCCTTTATATGGTGACACATTATATGGTAGTAAATATAAGGGTGATTTAGCTCTTGTATCATATAGTTTATCATTTGTTCATCCTACTACGAAAGAAAAAATGTATTTTGAAATCAAGATAAATAGTCAAATAATGACAAATTTTTAAAAAAATAGTTCAAAAAGTTTACATATGGTAAATTAATTTCTTTTTTTATTTTTTTGTTGTAGAATAAAGTTATGGAAGAAGTAGATTTAGAAAAAGTTGGAAGCTTTATTGCAATTTTAAGAAAAGAAAAGGGAATGACTCAGGAAGAACTTGCAAATTATTTAATGGTATCTGATAAAGCAGTATCAAAATGGGAAGGTGGAAAAAATCTACCAGATATAGAATGTCAAAGAAAAATTTGTAAATTATTTAATATTTCAATGGAAGAACTTCATAGTGGTGAAAGAAATGTTAAAGAGAGGGCAAAAAATAAAAAAATACATAAGCAAAATAAGACATTTAAAATATTATTACTTTCATTAATACCAATTTTTGTATTTTTGTTTTCATATTTTATTATAAATTTTAGAGCTATTAAATTATATTATTCAAAAGATATAAGAAATAATGATAATGATACAGTATTTGTTGATTTAATGATTTTAAATAATAATAAAAAAACTTTAATAGCGTTAAGTAATGTATCATTAGTTGATTATGAAATACAAGCAACAGATTTTACTACCCTAAATATTTATTCAAATAATATTAAAATTTACACAACAAATGAAATTAGAAATGAGATTTTATTTTTTAAAAATAAAAAACTAGATTTAAATAATATAAAAATTGAAATAATTATAACTACAATTGATGATGAAATAAAAAAATATTCAAGTAAATTAGATTTACATGAAATAAGTTTTTATAAAAATGAAACTTATACAAATGATTCAAATAATAATCATCAATTACTTGCAAAAGAAGATATTATTAAAAAACTTGAAGATAATGATTTTATAAAAACTGATAATAATATTTATCAGAAAAGTATTATTACTAAAGATGGTAGTATAAAAGTTAATTATAATATTCATTTTCAAACAGTAGACATAATGTATAATTATAACGAATATGCAATTAAAATAAAAGCATATTATGATAATAATCAATTTAATGCTATTGTATATAATAAAGATAATCTAAATATTGCTATTGAAAAATATTTTTATGATTATATAAATAAAGAATTTAAGTGTGAAACTGGTGAATGTATAACGTTTAAAAAAGTCCATAATTTAGTTGAAAAATATGTAACTCTACCAGAGGTAGAATAACATTCTACTTTATCTAGGTTGCCAAAATTTGCCAATTTATGATATGTTTTTCTCGGAAAGGAGGAAAGTATTGAAAAAAAGATTTGTTGTTATTATACTACTTATGATTTTATTTATACCATTTATGGTTAGTGCAGATGAACTTGATAATAATATGACAGTCCAACCTATCTATACTAATAAACTTGGGGTAAATTTTTTACAGGAAGATTATAATTTAATAACAAAAATATATGGTGATGGCTATATAGATTATATGACGCAAGAGCAATATCAAACATTTAAAAGTCGTAATCTTAGCATGGATGATTTTGTAAGTTACAGTCAAGTAAAAAAATATTTTAAAACTACAATTAATAATTTAACTAACGAAATTACAACTACAGAAGTAACTGAAGAAGAATATACAAATTATAATCCGGGAAATGTAAGTATAAATTCTTTTGTCGAAACAGAGTATAAATACATGCAGCTTAGTTTATCAACTTTTGATGATGGATATGGTGATGTTTCATTAGGACTTATTTGGAAAATGATTCCTGCGACAAGATCTTTTGATGTTTTAGCTATAAGATTTATTGCTATTGAAGTTATTAATGGCTCACAAGAAGGAAGACAAGCATATGATATTAATGGTGAATCTAATTATATTTCATATGCTTGGAATGGAACAAATATAAATGATCTTGATAATGGCTTTGGAATATCAATGAACTTAATTAATTCAACTGATGTAGATTACTTTCAAATGAATATTGGCGCAGCTATAAAAGTAACTAATCCTAATGCAGCACCAACAGCATATGGTTCTTATCAACATGCTATTAGTTCTGTTACACTTGCTCAATCTAAAAACTATACATTATCATCTGCAGGATTAGGAAATGTCATACATTGGCCATCAAATATTGCCTCAAAATATGACGGCATGCCTGGTTTATCAGCATATATTTAACAAATCTAAAATAACAATTTAATTTACAACAAGAAAATATTTTAGATATTACATCTTAGATAAAACAAAAAATTCAACGAAGATTTTACAAAAAACATACCACAATTCACAAATCAACAAAGATTTTACAAAATAATTACTGATGTTACAACTAGATTTAACAATATAATCCATAATATACACTTAACTATCTACTTTTGAATTAACTTTAAAATGTTGAAATATACATAAAATATATGAATGCTAGTGATTAAAATTAATAAAAAAATATAAGAGAAATATACGACTAAACACACTATTTAATTTTAATCATTTTACTAGCAAAATATATTATTTTAAAATAAAAGTAAAAGAAACAGTTAAAAACCGATTGACATTTGCGTAATTATTTACTATAATTTTATTTGTAGCAAGGATAATGCCCAATTAGCTCAGTCGGTAGAGCGCACGGCTGTTAACCGTTAGGTCGTAGGTTCGAGTCCTACATTGGGCGCCAATTTATTGTTTATAACACAAAAATTATCATCTACATATGCTCAGAAGGTGTGCAAACACCTTCTTTTATTATTTAAAAATATTTTGAGTTTAGGTAAAAATAATTCTTGACATAAAAAAATTAGAGATTGTTAA
>JBJFGY010000064.1:0-8502 GCA_051893155.1 Bacilli bacterium | reverse complement strand
AAATGATATAAAAATAAATATATATAGAGAAGATAAAGATAGTAGTGGAAATGGAATTGGAACATATTCACTTTCATATTATGTTCCATCAGAAACTGCTTATACTTATATGGAAGCAAGTACTACATGTGATGCAGGTATTACTATAACAGGTTATACAAATAAAACTTTTTCCGTAAGTGCCACAAAAAGAGGATCATGTAATGTATATTTTGATGCTATAGATGGCGTAGCAGAAGATTATATAATCAATTTATTTGTTCAAGAGGAAGTAGGTGGAACAACTTATAAACAAATGGGGCAACTTCCTATAAATGAAACAGGTTATTATTATACAGTTAATACTGATAAGACAAGTTGTAGTCCAAGTGGAACAGTATCAATAAAAAATAATAAAATACTTGTATATGCTTCTCAAAATACTACATGTAATGTTTATGCAGATAAGAATGAAAAACAAACACTTTATAAAACTATTCAAAAAAAATATAATGAAGGAAATACTTTTGTAAAACTTTATGATGGAGAAGGGGCAGATTCATATGCCAACCCAGTATATTATTATAATGGTGCAGTAGAAGATAATAATGTACTTTTTGCAGGATTTTGTTGGAAAATAGTAAGAACAACAGATACAGGAGGAGTTAAACTAGTTTATAATGGAACCCAGAAAAAAATTTATGAATCATCAGTTTTGCTTGAAGAATCACAGTATTTAAATTTATATAATGATGAAACTTACCCATATACATTTGATAGTACAAATAAAATATGGACAAGTACAAATCAAACAGATAGTGCCACCGGAACAATAACATTTACTGTAGCTGAAGCAGGAGATTATGTGTTATCCTATACAATTTCTTCAGAGACAAATTATGATAAAGCAATATTTTATTTAGATGATACTACAATAGGCACCGATAGTGGTGAAAAAAGTGGAACAATTAATCTAGATGGTCTTACTACCTCTAATGTAATAAAAGTAGAATATACAAAAGATTCATCAGGAGCAAGTGGTAGTGATAATGTAGTATTTAGTTTAGGCAAATATATAGGTAATTCATATTTAACATGCAGTAACTCAGGTACTGATTCTCAAATAGGAACAAGTGCATTTAATAGTAGTTATACCTCCCCAGCTTATGTAGGATATATGTATAATACAGTGTATACTTATTTATCTAAATCAATGTCATCACAATCTAATATTGTTTTTGGTAATTCATTTACATATGTTGATGGATCTTATACACTCACTGATACAATGACAGTAGCAACTTGGTCTAGTGGCTATAATACAATAAATAATAATCACTATACGTGTTTAACAACAGGTACTACTTGCTCGTCTTTATATTATGTATATTATACTTCATCTTCAACTGCATATTATGTAACTCTTACTAATGGTAAATCAGTAAGTGATGCCTTAAGTGAAATGCTATATTCAGATGACGTAAATACAACTGATTCAACTATGAAAACATATGTAGAAACTTGGTATAAAAACAATATGACATCATATACCTCTTATTTAGAGGATGTAACATTTTGTAATGACCGAAGTATATTAAACTTAAATGGATGGAACCCAAATGGAGGAAGTACAACAAGTTCTTTGCAATTTAAAAATTATAATGAAAATTATAGTTTAGTATGTGCAAATGAGACAGATCAGTTTAGAGTAGAAAATGTAAAAGCACCGCTTAAATATCCAGTAGGATTACTTACCGCTCCAGAAGTATGGCTAGCTTATAAAGATGCAAGTTACAGTACCTATTATTTAAACACAGGACAGTATTATTGGCTTGAATCTCCTCGTTACTTCAATAGTACTAGCGCTGTTGGGCGTAGCGTTTATAGTTCGGGTAACTTAAGTAACAACTTTGCAAACAATTCTCGAGGAGTCCGACCATCCGTTTCCTTAAAACCTGACACCATGTATGCCTCAGGAGATGGGTCATATACTTTGCCTTATTTGATAGAGTCTGATTAATGGTTAAAAAATATAGTTAAATACTAAAATACTCAGAATTTAATATTTTGAGTATTTTTTTATAGTTAGAGAAGCTTTAAAAAAAGTTTTAAATATAAAATAAATTATTTTATTAACAATTTTTATATTAAATTGATATTTTATATATAAGGGTATATAATTAAAATAGTGATTGATATGAAAAAAGGTAAAGTTTTAATAAATAGTTTAATTTTGTTAATTATATCTACTTTTTTAGTATGGTATATTTTAAAAAATAATTTTGCAACGTCTATAAAGGTTATAAAATCTGTAAATGTATTATGGCTTATTCTTGCAATGATTATTTTTGTTATATATTTTTTACTTGAAACAATTATATTTAAAAAATTAATAAATGAGCATAAAAAAGATTATAGTTATAAATCGGCTTTAAAACTTCATTTAATGAGTAAATTTTTTAATGGTATAACTCCTTTTTCTTCTGGTGGTCAACCTTTTCAATTACTTGAATTAAAAAAAGAAGGAATAACGTATTTAAATGGTACTACAGTTCTTATAAAACATTTTTTTGTTTTACAAACTTCATTATTTTTTATTTATATTATAACTTTAATATTTAATTTAATTTTTAAATTTTTTGTTCCTTCTGGATTATTATTAATTTTATTAATAATTGGATTTATAATAAATATTTTTCTTATTTTAATTGTTATATTTTTATCTAAAAATGTTAAAATATGTGAAAAAATCATTTCTTTTTTTGTACACGTATTATATAAATTGAAATTAATAAAAAACAAAGAAAAAGTTCTTAATAAAATAAATAAATCTTGCTTAGAATATCAACAAAGTTATCAAGAACTTATGAGTAATAAAAAATATTTTTATAAACTCGTTTTTATTGAAAGTAGTGCTTTAATATTTAATTTTTCAATTACTTTTTTTGCATTTAAAGCTGTAGGATGTTCATATAATAATTATCTTGGATATCTTACCATATCATCATTTGTTTATTTAATTGGTTCTTATGTGCCAATACCAGGAGGAACAGTTGGAATGGAATATGCTTTTATAAATTTATTTAAATTTATCGTTCCTTCAGTGTATATAAGTGTATGTTTAATATTATGGCGTATTATTGATTATTATTTACCAATGATTATTGGTGGAATTACATTTAATTTTGAAAAAACTAAAAGAGATTTAAAGTCTATAAAATAATTTATAGATTTTTTTTAATAATTGAATTATAATAGTTTTTCGAGGAAAAAATGAAACAATTTATATTAAATTTATATTATCAAATATATAAGTATGATTTAACTAAGCTTTCAAATAGTAAAATTTTTATGATTTTTATATCAAAAAATATTGATTTAATTGATGATAAATTAATAGATATTTTAAATAGTGATCTATTATCTATATATAGTTTAATATGTATGACTAGAAATGATGAAGATAAATTAAAATTATTATCTATGGTTAAAATTAAAAATATAATATTTACTAAAGATGATTATTTTAATATTAAATTTAAAAATAAGGATTATTATCAAATATATTTTAATAAATTAAATAAAAAAGAACAAAATTTATATTTAACTAAATTCATAAAAGATGAAGATATTATTTATAATTTAATAATAAATAATTTAAATACATTTTCTAAAATGGATATAATTAATATAATAGTTAGTAATAAATTAAGCGATGAAACAAAAGAAAAAATAATAAATAAATTAGACAATGAAAATATTATATTTATTCTTTCTAAAATAAATAATCCAAATATTAAATGTAAATATTTTAATAAACTTTCTTTTGAAGATAAAATAAATGTAATAAAATTTCTAACTCAAGATAAATTAATTGAATATATTGATGATGTTAAATTAAAACCATATGTAATAGCTAATTTAAAAGATGAAACAAAGGTAATTAATTATTATATTTCATTAAATAAAATAGATAAAATTATTGCATTATCTCAAATAAATAATGAAAAATTACTATATAATTTAATTAATTTATCGAAATTTGATGATAAAACTTATTTAAGCGTATTAAAAGATAATTTAGATAAATTTAATGATTCTATTATAATAAAAAAATTATTTCGAAAAATTAATATAAATGTTATAAAAGATATATTGCAAAGCAATGAAAAATTTAATATACCATATGAAAATATATATATGTTTAATGATATAGATCCTAATATTACTTTTGGTGTAGAACTTGAATGTGTAAATGAATATAATGATATTCTTATTAAAATTAAGCATTTTTTAAATGATTGGGATTTGAAAAAAGAAGCATCAGTATCTAGTGGTGTAGAATTTACTTCTCCAGTATTATGTTATAATAAAAAATGTTTAAATGAATTAAAATATGTATGTGATTTTTTAGAAAAAAATGATTTTTTTTATTCAAAAGAAAGTGGTGGACATATACATATTGGATTTAGTACTTTTAAAAATGTTAATGAATTAAAAATGTTTTATAAAATATATTTAAATATTGAAAAATTATTATATATACTTCTTAATAGGCCTAATAGTATAGTAAGAAATAATATTCAAACTTATGCAATACCTATATCTAAAAGATTAAATGATAGTATAATTGATTTTCATTATCCAAAATTTAAGACTATGGAAGAACTGATTTGTTTTATATTTCATAGTTCATATGGAAAATATAGTTCTTTAAATATTAATAATGTTTATGATGGATTAAAAAATACTTTAGAAATAAGAATTCCAAATATAGAATTTAATTTTAATTATTTACATGAAAATATTGCTTTTTTATTAAAACTTATAAGTGTTAGTAAAAATATTAGTTATGAAAATAAATATAGTAATAATAATATTTTAGTAAATAAATTAATTTATTCTGATTCTATAGAAGAAAAGAAAAATATTTTATTATATCTATTATTTAATGATAATGAATATTTATATAATGTATTTAATTTTAGATTTGAAAGAAATATCAAAGTAAATAAAGATTTAAGTTATATTGATGATAAAACTTCATCTTTTACTTTTTAGGAGGAATATGGATAATATAGATTTTATTAAATATAGCAATAATTTAGAAAATAAAAAATATTTATTAGAACAAATAAATGTTTTAAAATATAATATTAATTTGCTTTATAATTATACTTTTGGAATAGAATTTGAATTTGAATTATGTAATCAAGATAAACTAAAATATTTAAATTATCCTAATATTTTAAATAATTGGGTAGTTAAAGATGAACAATGTAATGAAGAAGTATTAGAAATTGCATCACCAATATTAAATTATGATATAAAATCATTAAAAGAAATAAAACTTATTTGTGATATTATAACAAATAAAATGTTAGGATATACATCTGATGAATGTGGAGGGCATATTCATATTGGTTTTGATGCATTTGAAAAAGTTTTAGAATTAAAAAATCTTTATACAATATTTTGTAATAATGAAAATATTTTTTATTTAATATCTAATAAAAGTAACAGTGAAATGCGTCGAAATGTTAAGTACTATGCTTTACCAATGTCGGTAAAATTAGAAAGTTATATTAATAATGGTTATTTTGATAATGATAATGATTTATTTAATTTTGTTCAAAAAATGAAAACTATTCAAGTAGATAGATTTAACTCAATAAATATTTTAAATGCATTTTCTATTACAAAAAATACAATTGAGTTTAGATGTCCTAATGGTGAACTAGATTATAATGAAATATTATTAAATATAATTTTATATTTAAAATTGATTGATGCCTCTAAAAAGGGGATTAGTAAAGACGAAATTAATTTTTTTGTAAGTGAAAAAGTAAATGAAGAAAGTAAAAAAGATGTCCTTTTATATCTTCTTTTCGAAGATAATAGTCAAATGATTGAATTATTTAATAAGCGTTATGAAACAAATTATGAAGCAAATCAAAAAATTAATAGATTAATTAGATATAAAAGTAAAGTAGTATTTAAATAGCAATTAAAATAATATTTGACATAAATACATAATATTAATATAATAAAATTACTTTATGGGAGGAAAAATGAAACAAAAAGAAATGGTTGAAACGATGTTTGAAAATTTACATGATTACGTAGGTCAAAATGTTGAATGTTTAATTTGGTGGAATGGTAATTTAATAAAAGTAAATGGATTATTAAGCAGTGTTAATGATTATGAAAATATCTGCGTAAATAATGTTAAACTTCCTTTTATTGACTATGCAAGAGCAATATTTTATGTAAGAGGTGAAAATGGCATGCTTTATTTAAATCCTACAGTTAAAGATGGTTATGAAGTTAAACCATACTATTATGTAAATGAATATCGTAATCTTTTCTTTGGTGAAGGAAAAGAAATAGAAGAACTTTCTAGATAAAAATATGAAATTTTAAAATTCATATTTTTTTTGTAATAACTTTTATAATTATGAATAATCTTTAATAGAAAAGGTGAGAAATGGAAAATGAAAATGTTATTGCCTCATTAAGCAAAAGAGCAGGTGGCGAAATATATCTTGGTGTAGTTGGAGCAGTTAGAACTGGTAAATCAACATTTATAAAAAGGTTTATAGAAAGGTTAGTAGTTCCAAATATTACTGATGAATATGAAAAGAAAAAATGCTTAGATGAGGTGCCTCAATCGGCTCAAGGCAAACAAATAATGACAACTGAGCCAAAATTTGTTCCTTCATCAGGAGCTAATATTAAAGTTGATGAGTTCCAAACTAGTATTAAACTTGTTGACTGTGTAGGATATGTTATTAAAGATGTTACAGGATTTCTTGATGCAGATGGTAATCCTAGAATGGTAAAAAGCCCATGGTATGATGATTATATTCCTTTAACGGAAGCTGCCCAAATAGGTACAGAAAAAGTTATAAAAGATCATGCTACAATAGGTATAGTTGTTACAACAGATGGTTCAATTACTGAAATTGCCAGAGAAAATTATATTGAAGCTGAAGAAAAAGTTGTTCATGAATTAAAAGAAATTGGCAAACCATTTATAGTAATTTTAAATTCAACGCATCCTGAAAATCGTGAAACACTTGAACTTGCAAAAAAAATGGAAGATGAATATAATGTACCAGTTATTGCCTCAAGTGTAGATAAAGTTGGAACTGATGAACTTCAAAATATGCTTAAAACTGCATTATATGAATTTCCGGTAGTAAATGTAAATGTTAAAATACCAAAATGGATTGATATTTTAAAAAATGATAATGAAATTAAAATGCATTATCTTGAAAAAATTAAAGAAGCGGCATTTAAAGTAAATAAATTAAAAGATGTTGATAGTATAAATAATATATTTATGGAAAGTGAGTATATTTCTAAAAGTTATATATCTAATTTTGATACTTCTACTGGGGATGTTACAATTACACTTGAAAGTAGTGATGAACTATTTGAAACTGTTTTAAAAGAATCAATTGGAAATGAAACAATTACTAAATCAAGTTTACTTAATATGTTTATATCATTTAATGAAAATGAAAGTGAACTTAAAAATATTAAAAGTGCAATTAAAATGGCTAAAAATACTGGTTATGGAATAATGCATCCAACACTTAAGGATATGAAATTATCAACACCAGAAATTATTAAACAAGGTAGTAGATTTGGTGTCAAGCTTAAAGCTAAAGCATCTTCAATTCATTTAATTAAAGTTGATGTAGAATCAACATTTGAACCTATTATAGGATCAGAAATTCAGTCAAAAGAATTAATTGATTATATAATGAAAGATTATGAAAATGATAAAAATAGTATTTGGCAAAGTGAAATATTTGGTCGAAGTTTAGAACAAATTGTTAAAGAAGGAATTGAAGCTAAACTTGCAATGATGCCAGATAGTGCTAGATTTAAACTTGCAAGCACTGTAACTAAGATTGTTAATAAAGGAGCGAATAACTTAATTGCCATTGTTATTTAAGTAAAAAAGTGCAAAAAAAGCGCAAAAATGCACTTTTTTTATTGATTTTATAATAAAAGTTTGATATGGTTAATTTGTAAGGTAAAGTGCCTTATAAATAATATAGGAGGTAAATTAAAATGTCAAAGACTGAATTAGTAGAATTTATTGCTAATAAAGCTGGCTTAACAAAAGCTGATGCTACTCGTGCATTAGATGCTTGCCTTGAAGGAATTACTTCAGGACTTAAAAAAGAAGGAAAAGTTGCTTTAGTTGGTTTTGGAACATTCTCAGCTAAAAAAAGAGCTGCTAGAGAAGGAATTAATCCATTAACTAAAGAACCTCTAAAAATTCCTGCAAAAACTGTTGCATCATTTAAAGCTGGTAGCAAATTAAAAGACGCTTTAAATTAGTAGAAAAAAAAAGACTAGAAATTCTAGTCTTTTTTATATATTTAAGTAAAATTTAAGACTTTTTATCAAAAATTTGGTACTATATTACAGTAGGAGTTGGTAGTTTTGAAAAATATACTAAAAAAAATATGGTTTATTGGAAAAAGGTTATTATTTTATATTTTT
>JBJFGY010000063.1:0-8563 GCA_051893155.1 Bacilli bacterium | reverse complement strand
ATGATAAAAAAATTATAAACAAATTAATAAAATTATATAATGATAGTTTAATTCAGTTTAGTAATAATAACAAAAATAATTTAATAATAAATAATTATCTAGATTTTTTAAATAAATGTATTAATGATTTAGAAAATGGCAAAATTTAACAAAATTATTTTTAAAAAAAATATAGACATTAATCCATATTTATGGTATATTATTAGTCACAAGTTGGCAATTTTTACCATTAATTGGAATAATTGTAATTTGTAAGATATATATGTAATTATGTTATGCATATTTGCATATAATAATAAAGCTACTTGTTAGCAAAAAAAGCTAGTGATTCCCACTATAAGAGGAACTTAAAAAAGAAGCGATTCCGGCTTTGACAGGAACTTAAAAAAGCGGCGATTCCGGCCATAACAGCGAACTTAAAAAAGAAACTAGAGAGCAAACTCTAGTTTTATTTTGATTTTTAGTATATAATATTTTTATGAAAAATTTAATATTAGTTAGAATAGATTCGGATTATTGTAATTATTTAAGACAATTTGATGATAAAGTTCCTTATAATTTTAAGCAAAAAAAATTAAGACCATTTATTGGTGTATTATTTAAAGTGAATAATTGTAACTATTTTGCACCCTTATCAAGTCCTAAACCTAAGCATCAAAAAATGTCAACTAAAATAGATTTCTTAAAAATAAAAAATGGTAAATTAGGAGCAATTAATTTTAATAATATGCTTCCAGTAACAGAAAATAATATTATTAAATTGGATCTAAATAAAATATGCTACACAAATGATGAAGAAAAATATATTAAAGTTCTTAAAGAACAAATATTTTGGTTAAATCGTAATAAAGAAAAAATATATAGTAAATCTAAAAAATTGTATGACAAATATATAAATGGAAGTTTGAATGGAAGTATTGCTAAAAGGTGCTGCAATTTTAAACTATTAGAAAAAAAATGTATAGAATATAATAAAAAATAATTTTTTTTAAATAAATGTATTAATGATTTAGAAAAAATAAAATAGATTATTGTTAAGTATTTTTTTTTGTGGTATTATTTATAATAGGTGAAGGGTATGAGAAAAGAAAATACTAGTCCATTGATTGTTACCATACTTGCTGTTATTTCTTTGGCATGTATTTGTGTAGGCGTATCATATTCTTATTTATCAAAAATATCTTCATCATCAACAACTACTAATATACAAACAGGTAATTTAAATGCAACATTATCGTATACTCAAATAACTGATGGGCAACTTGTTCCACTTTCAGATAGTGATGGAGTAAATCAAACTAGTTATGCAAAAGTATCTATTTCCAAAAATAATCAATATACCGTTTTTTATACAATAAATATTTCATATTCTGTAGATTCTTTATCTTCCTATGGGATAACTACAGATGATTTATTACCATTGGAATTTGTAAGAGTTGCACTTTTTGATTCAATTGATTCAAATACGCCTTTAGTTGGGCCTATTTCAATAACTGAACTTCCTTTACAAAGTGTTGATACAACAAATCATTATAAAGATGTATATACTCTTTCGTTTGGTAATTTTATAGCAGGATCTACTACAAAAGATTATTATATTAAAGCATGGCTTGATCCTATAACGCCTGAAATTAATGAAGGTAAATCTATTCTACTTGATGTAAATATTACCCAAAATCCTTTAGTTAGTACTTCTATTTATAATTTATCTGGAAATGTAAATGTCGATGGAGAAAGTGTAACTGGAGCAGTAGTATCACTTCAAAATGGAGTTATTAATTCAACTACTTCAAGTGGAGCATTTACTTTAACAAATGTACCAATTGGTACTTATAATTTATCAGTTAATTACAATAATAATAAATATGAAACAACTATTAATGTTTCATCTGGAAGTAGTGCTAGTGTATCTACAAGAAGTAGTGCAACATGTGAATCTGGTTCATATTTACAAAATTGTGCATTTACATATTTTACAACTGTAGACAAAATTGTAAAAATGAATTCTATAACTTCTGGAAGTAATACACAATTAACAAGTTCTTATATTTTACCAACATCTTATTTAATAACTGGAGAAGAATCAATCTCAGTTTTAGATATAAGTAATATTAATATAGAGGTAAGTACTACTTCAAATAGCGTTACTTTAAGTAAATAAAAAAATTACTTAAAAGTACTTGATTTATGATTATAATTTATGATAAATTTATAATAGAAAGGAGATAGGAAAGAAAGATATGGAAAAGAAAAATACTTTATTGTTAACTGTTATAGCAGTAGCTACATTATTAGTAGCAGTAGTAGGAGCGACATTCGCATACTTCGGTTCATTTACAACTACTGTTGATAACAGAGCAGCAGTAAACGTTGTTACTGAAGCGGCTAAAACTTCATCATTTACTACATCAGCTGCATCACTTAAATTAAATGTTGCAGGATCAGAAATGTTAAAAGGAACTGGTGGAGCAACTGCAGTTGGTACATATACTGGAGATAATGCTACTTTAACAGTAAATTTAACTGCAGATGACCCAACAACAACTACTACTTGTACATATAATGTAATGTATGCTTATAATGATAGCTCTGCAATTTATGGCGCTGAACCAACTCCAGTAACTGCTGGAACAAATAATGTTGAATTTACTTATACATTAGTTTCTGATGCTGCTGGTTTAGTAGTTGAAGCTACATATGCTGCTGCATCTGAAAAAGATTTCTCAGTATTTAGTGCTGCTACAAGTGCAGCTCCAGTAAAAGTTGCAACAGGATCAATTTCTGCAAATAATACTACTACAACTCAAAATCTTACTGCTACAGTTAAATTCTATAATTTCCCAACAATTGATCAAACAGCATTATCTGATAAAACTTTTGCTGGTCAATTCTATGTTGATGGAGCATCTGTAGTTTGTGGTACAACAGCTGTATAGTAAATAACAGTGTAACAATTTTAAAATATAAAACTCGACCTATTAAGGTCGTTTTTTTGTAATTTATTTTTATGTATAAAAAAGTAAAGTATTATATTTTTTTCTTGATTTATAAGTATATTTGATATTAAATTATAATAGAAGGAGAAAATAATATGGAAAAGAAAAATACTTTATTTTTAACAATTTTAGCTGTAGGTACATTACTAGTAGCAGTAGTAGGAGCAACATTTGCATATTTCGGTTCATTTACAACAACTGTAACTAATAGAGCAGCAGTTAATTTAACAACAGCTGAAGCTAAATCGTCATCATTTGTATCAACATCAGCTGCATTATCATTAAGTGTTGCTAGTTCAGAAATGCTAAAAGGAACTGGTTCAGCATCTCAAGTTGGAACATATTCTGGTGGAAATACAAATGCAACTTTAACGGTAAATTTAACTGCTAATGATTCGACAACTACTACAACTTGTACCTATGATGTTATGTTTGCTTATGATAGTACTTCTGCAAAATATGGTGATGCTACAACTCCAGTAACTGCTGGTACTGCTAATAAAGAATTTACATATACACTTACTTCATCAGCACCAACATCTTTAGTTCTTGAAGCTGCATATGCAACTGCAGATAGTGATTTTTCAGTATTTAAGACAGCTACTAGTGAAGCAAATGCAATTAAGGTTGCAAGTGGCACAATTTCTGCTAAAAATACTACAACAACTCAAACCTTAAGTGTAAATATTAAATTTTATAATTTCCCAACAATTGATCAAACTGCACTATCAAATAAAACTTTTTCAGGTAAGTTTTATGTAAATTCATCTTCAGTAACTTGTAATACTAGTGCTGCATAACAATTTTTAGTAAATTCGACCTATTGGTAGGTCGTTTTTTTATACATAAATCTTGAAAATATTTATAAGATTTGATAACATAAATATAGGGTAAAAAATATGGATGCTAGAAAAAAAAGAAATACTATTTATTTAATTGTATTTATATTCATATTTGTAATGATAATAACAGTTAGTACATATTGTTATTTTATTACAAAAGATTTTTATTATGGTAATTTTAATGTTGAAGTTACTTCTAAAGGTGTTGATACATTACAAATGAAAAATTTAGTTGATGCTAATATAAATGTAAATGATTATAATTTTATTCAAGATGTAGGCCATTCTATAAGTGGAACAAGTTCAATTGATGTAGTACTTGATACCACTAAAAAAGAAACTAATTATTGTTATAATGTATATTTAAGTTTACCTAATGAAGAAATATTTTCTTATACTAATTATCCAAATCCTGAACTTAGTTTAACAGTTTATGAGATTAATAATAATGAAAAAAATATATTAATGGATAATATTGATATAACTAAAAGTACTGGTAAAATAGATATTCCTTCAAGTTTAAATAATGAAAATATTATTCATAATATATCTACTATAAAAAATAAAACTAACACTATTACTTATGAAGCTATAGTAACATTTAATTATTTTCCTAATATTGATCAAAGTATTAATGGTAATTTAAGTTATAAAGCTACTTTAGTAGTGGATAATGTATATGAATGTAAGTAGTATATAAAAGTATACTATTTTTTTATAACTTAATAGACAATTTAGTATAAATTTAGTAAAATATATTTGGTGGTATTAGTATGAAAGCATTATTACTTACAATTATAACAGGACTATTTTTCTTATTAGGAATATTTTTAAATAAAATATGTAAATCTAATAAAAATATTAATATATTATCAATTTCTTTATCATTTATAATTTTATTAAATTTAATTATATTTGATATAATCCCTGAAATAAAAGAAAGTATTACTTTTTATACATTTTTATTTATTATTCTTGGTTTAGTATTATTAAAACTTATGGATTATTTAGTACCAGATCATCATCATGATCATAAAGAAAAAAATGATAATTTAAAAGAACATAATAGTCATCTTAAACATATTGGTTTTATTACTATTATTGCTTTATTACTTCATAATGTAATTGAAAATATGGCTTTATTTAATGTAACTATTTCAAATTTTAAAGTTGGTCTTCTTATGTGTTTAGGAATAGGTCTACATAATATACCATTAGGATTTCAAATAGGTAGTAATTTAAAAAATAAAGGAAAGTTTAATATATTTATTTTAACTATATCAGGTTTTATTGGAGGAATAATTAGTTTATTATTTAAAGATATTCCTGAAAGTATAACAATATATTTATTAAGTTTTACTTTAGGTATGCTTATTTATTTAACAATATTTGAATTATTAAAAGAAGTAATGCAAAATCTTAAAAATAAATATACATATTTTGGATTTATAATTGGTATTATCTTAATAATTATTTTAAGATTTATTTAGGAGTTTTAAATGAAAAAAGTATTAGTAATAGGTGCAGGTGGCACAATAGGTCTTTTCTTACTTAAATATTTACTTGCAGAAGGCAAATATGAAATAACTGCAGTTGATTTAAAAAATAAGAAAACTAGTAAAAAACTAAAAAAATATAGCAAAAGAATAAATATTATATATTCAGATTGTTTAGATCGAAATTTAATTGATAGTTTAATTAAAGATCATGATTATGTATATAATTTAGCTACATGTCTTCCTCCACTTGCGGAATATAAAAAAGGATTAAGTGATATTATTGAAACAAATGTTACAGAAAATATTATTAAATCAATTAATTATTATAATCCTAATTGTCATCTTATATATGGTTCTTCAACAAGTGTGTATGGTAGGGAAAATATAAATAATGAAATAAATATTGATAAATTAGATTATTTTAATAGTGCTAAAGTAAAAACTGAAAAACTTATTATGAAAAAATGTAAAAATTATACTATTATGCGTGTTCCTTTAGTATTAAGTGATTTAAGAACTGATCCATTTTTATATAATATTAAAAAAGACTCATATATTGAATGTATAACTAAAGAAGATGCAGCATATGCTTTTTGTAAGATTATAGATAAAAGTAATAAAGTAAATAAAAAAATACTTGATATTGGCTTAATTAGAGTAAATTTTAATGATTTAATAAATAATATACTTAAATATCATGGAATAAGTTTTAAATATATTTTATCGACTGTATTTGAAGAAAAAAATTATTATAGTCCAGTACTATCTAATAGTGAAAAAAGTAATGATATATTAAAATATAAAAATGATTCTATTGAGAGTTATTATATGCATCTTAAAAGAAGAAGTAGAAAAAGAAGAATAAATATTTTAATTGGAAAAATAATATTAAAAATAAAAAGGGTGAAATAATATGGTGGGACTTTCTTTAGCAGGTGGAGGCGTAAAAGGTAGCTATCAAATTGGTGCTTATATGGCATTTAAAAAATGTCATATTAAATTTGATGGTATTACTGGAACTTCTATTGGATCATTTAATGCTGCAATGTTATCTTCAGGAAAAGATAAAGAGTTATTGGATTTTTGGGTTAATGCTGATGTAGGCCAAATACTAGGTTATGATAAAAAATATGTAGATATTGTAAATAGCGATAATTTTGATATTAATATATTTAAAACTACATTTGATAATTTTATTAAAATAATTAAAAATAAAGGTATAAGTATTGAAGGCTTGCAAGATACATTAAATAAATTAAATCTTGAGGAAAGTATTCGTAAAAGTAAAAAAGATTTTGGTCTTATTACATATCGTTTAAAAGATTTAAAACCTTTAGAATTATTTAAAGAAGATATGAGAAAAGGTAGTATTAATAATTATATAATATCTAGTTGTTATTTACCTGTGTTTAAAATGGAAAAACTTGAGGATAATAGTTATTATTTTGATGGTGGTATTTATGATAATTGTGCAGTTAATATGCTTCTTAAAAAAGGATATGATAAAGTATATTGTGTAGAACTAAAAGGTATAGGTATTAAAAGAAAATTTATTGATAAATCTAAAGTAATTGAAATTACGCCTTCAAGAAGATTAAGTGCCACCATTACAGTTAATAAAAAAGAAATTATTAATAATATAAAAATTGGTTATTATGATACACTTAAAGTATTAAAAAATTATGATGGAAAAAGATATATTTTTAAAAAATTACCTAATTTTTATTATAATTATATTATTAAAAATGTAAGTGAAACTGATATAAAAAAATATAAATTAATATTTAATGCTAATGATAATAAAGAACTTATTATTAAAATGATTGAATATGCAATGCAAAAAGATGATGTTACTTATTTTAATATTTATAATATAAATAAAATGATTAAAAAATATAAAAAAAGTAATAATAAATATGGTGCTTATAGAATTATTAAACAACTTAAATATTTTTAAAAAGAATATAATTTAATTTTTAGAAAAATCTTACAAATATAGATGTTAAAAGAGGGTTAAAACTCTTTTTTTATATGTTGTACTATCTTAATAATTTTAAATATTATAAAATTTAGTATAGATAGATAAAGAAAAAATAACAAAAAAAATAAAAATATGTTATAGTATATGCGGTGATTTGTATGAATAAATTTACATTTTTAACTGAAGAGCAAATTTTTGGTAGTAATCAGTTAGATATAATAAGAAAGTATGGAACAAAAGCTGCAATTACAGATTTATGTGTATTGACAGGTAGCTATTTATGCGAAGATACAGATTATAATATTGATGAAGATAGTTCTTTAAAAGGCAGAACTAGTTGGTTTTGGACTAGATCTGATGATAACGATAATAATGTCCGCGCGGTCAATTGGACTGGTGATAGGTGCAGTCTATGTAGATACTTCCGCGATGGTGCTGTTCGCCCAGCTTTGCAATCTTCTGTAATCTTTTCTCAAATCTCCCCGAACAGAGTGAGGGGATACAACGGAACCGAAGAAGTAGAATATGGAGAATATCCACAATATGCTGCTGATTCAAGAATGCAAAGTATATTAGAATCAGAATATAATAGAGGAATGAATAAAACCGGAAGAAGTTATACATTTGATTCAGTAAAATATGTCGATTATGATACAGGATTCAAACCAGTAACTTATGAAGAATATGAATATCAAGGAAAGAAATATATTCGTATAAGAGCAAATTCTGATTTTGGTGGAAATAAATTTAAACTTTCAAATGGTGTTGAATATAGAGATGGCGATTACGTTTGGGTAGAAGTATCACCTGTAAAATGGTTAATTGATGATAGAACAGGAATATTAATTTCAAAAAGGGGATTAGTTTCTGGAATAAGATTTCTTGATAGAAATCATAATTATAAAGGTGATTTTAGTAGAACAGAAATGAAGGAATATCTTGATAGATATATGATACGCGATTTAACTCAAACATCAACATTTACTCGTGTTCAAGATATGACTCCAGAAGAAAAAGCTCAATTTGAAGAAGAAAGAAAACAAGCTGAAAAAAGAAGAAATCCTTATGGTTTAAAATTTGGACAAGTTAGTGAAGAAGAAATTATTAAGGGTGCAATAGAAAGTGGTGTAGCAGTATTCTTGCATGGACCTTCATCAGAAGGTAAATCTGCAAGAGTAAAACAAATAGATCCTACTTGTGAAATAATTTATCTAAGAAATGCAACACCAGAAAGTTTAAATGGTA
>JBJFGY010000062.1:0-42087 GCA_051893155.1 Bacilli bacterium | reverse complement strand
TTATAAATAAAGGCATAGGGAGTTTTTGCATTCTAAAAAGTGTTTAAGTTGAGATAGTATTTTAGAAAATTAAAGTCAACTAATCTATTTTTTATTTTTTATTTTTTTACATAAACTTAACATTTTATTTTTAATATAATATGCAAAAATAAATCCTATTATAAAACAAATTAAATAATATATATGAAATATTCCATTATTAATTTTATATAATATAATTAAATAAATAATTGCATTATCAAAAATAAATAAAATATATATAATTGATTTAATTATTTTAACTTCGCTTGAAAATAATTTATAATTTAATAATGATAAAAATAAAAATAATATTCCATATAAAAAATTTAATAATAATATTAATAATATTTTAAATGATGTCATTTAAAAAGCTTACTTATAAAACTTTCTTCTTTAGATTTTACATTTTTATCAATATAATTATAACTATCTATTTTACCTTTAATTTTAATAAGACCACTTCCAGTATCTAAAGAAAGTAATTCCATGGCATTTCCCTTTATATGAATAGGTCCCATAATACTTTCCAATATAAATTCTTTACTATCAAAATTTATTATTTTTTTTATTCCAGTAATAGAAAGAATATTTCTGTCAATCATTTTTAATTCATGCGTTACACCAATAATTTTATCATTCATATAGTATCCTCCAACAAATTATATGAGTTACATTTATTTTTAGACATAAAAAAAGCGATATTCGCTTTTTATAACACTATTCTTCTTCAGATGAAGGATTATTATATTCTTCTAGAATTTTGTCTTCAAACATTTTTCTTGTTTCTGCATTAATTGGATGAGCTATATCTTCATAACGATCATCACTTACCTTTTTACTAGGCATTGCAATAAAAAGTTTTTCATCTCCCTCAATAATACGGATATTTCTTACAACAAAACAATCATCTAATGTTACAGTTGCGTATCCTTTCATTCTAGAACCTTCTCTTTCTGTTTTGTGAACTTTTACTGATGTTATTTCCATACCCTATCACTACTCCTTTATCTTATTCACAATTTTATTTTACCTTACTATTATATTAATTTCAAGTAAAATTGTACATTTTTAATTAAAATATTTTAAACTTATATCTTTTGTAATTATGTCCCTATAAGCGAAACTTTTTTCTTTATTATTTATTTTAATTGTAAATATATTTGGATATAGTTTATATATATATCCCTCATAATAATTTATTTTATTTCTTAGACCATATACAGTTACTCTTACTTTTTGACCAATATTAGCTTTCAACTTTTCTTTTACAAAATCAATGTTCATCTAGGGTACCCCACATACATAAGCCCATTTGTTATAATTCCACCCATCCCTGAAGCACCATATTTTGTTTTATTAATTAAATCAACGACATTAATTTCTTCAGATGTTTTCGTAAGCGCAATTGTGCTTGCTATTATTGCAGGATCTAAAGCGTGAATATTAACTCTTTTTGGACTTGATGCAAAATTTGCTCCTGCTTTAATTAAAGCTTCATAATCACTTTGACATGCACCTGCAATAATAACAAGTTTTTCATGATTTTTTTCATAATTTCTTGCAACTTTTATAGCTTTTACAAAATTTTTAGAATTTTTATAGTTATTTATATTATCTTTATTACCCTTTTTTGAATAATATGCATCATGACCAGTAATAACTAAAATATCTGGTTTAAACTCTTTTAATAATATTAATAATTGATTTGCTATATTATCTTCATTTATTTTTTTTCCTATAGCGTATATTTTTAAATTTTTATAAAACTTTAAACATTTTTCTAAATATTCACTATCACCATCAATATGAAGAATTTTACCTGGTAAATAAAAATAATTATTTCTATCATTATTTAAATCTAAATCAATAGTAAAATTATCATCACACTTATCTATCTTTACTAAATCTAAAATATCACTATCTGCATATAATCTATCAAATACACCTTTTAAATATACTTTATCTTCTGAAATTGAAAGTACTTTAAAAATAAGATCATTATTATATGATTTTCTTGTAACATAATCACCTACTTCAATATTCAATAATATCACCAATAAAATATATGAAAAAAAATAAAAAAAATGAAATTATTTATTATCTAATAAAAAACTTATAGCATTTAAAACTGCAATTTTTCCATATTCATATGTTAGTGAACCTTGTTGATATAAAATATATGGTTTTTTTATTGGACCATCACATGATAATTCAATCGATGAACCTTGTGTAAAACTTCCACTTGCCATAATAATTTTATCACTATATCCTGGCATATCAGTTTTTTCAATAAATGCATTGGAATCAATAGCACTTGAATTTTGAATTATTCTAGCATAATTAACCAAATCTTTTTCATTATTAAAAATAATACTTTGAACAATATCTACTCTTTTTTCACTATATTTTGGCTCAACATCATAACCAATTTTTTCCAATAAATAACTTGTCAATATTGCAACTTTTATTGCACTACTAACAACACTTGGCGCAAAATATAATCCTTGTAAAATACTTTTATTTGCTCCTAAAGAAGGACCAACTTCTTTTCCTTCACCAGGAAGATTTAGCCTTTCAGCACATAATTTTATTAATTTTGCTTTACCAACAATATATGCACCATTTGAGGCAATTCCTCCACCAAGATTTTTAATTAATGAACCTACTGCAATATCAGCTCCAATTTCTATTGGTTCTTTTTCATTTACAAATTCACAATAACAATTATCAACCATAATTATTGAATCTGGACTATATTTTTTTATTACATTAATTACTTTTTCAAGTTTTTCAATTGATATACTTTTTCTTGTTGAATAACCTTTTGATCTTTGTATTTCAATTACTTTATAATATTTAGAAGTAATAACTTCTTTTATTTTTTCATAATCAAAATCATCATTTATTAAATCAATTTGCTCATAATCTATATTAAATGATTTTAAAGAACTATCATTATCTTTAATCCCAATAACTTCATCAAGTGTATCATATGGTTTACCTGTAACACTTAAAAGTATATCATTAGGTCTTAAAAGTGCAAATAAAGTAACAGTTAATGCATGTGAACCAGATATAAATTGATTTCTAACTAAAGCATCTTCACTTTTAAAAATATTCGCATATACTTTTTCAATTTTATCTCTACCTACATCATTATATCCATAACCTGTTGAAAAAACAAAATCACTTTCAGAAATATTATTTTCTATAAATACATCTAATACTTTTTTACTATTAAAAAAAGCAATATTATCAACTTTAGAAAAAATTGGTTTTAATTTATTTTCTGCTTCATCACATAATTTATAAACATCTTTATTTATTTTTAACATAACTCTCCACCATCTACTCTTATAATTGAATTATTAACATAACTTGCTTCTACAGCTATAAAATATATAACTTTTGCTATTTCAGTTGGTATACCAAACCTTTTAAGTAATATTTTATCTTTTATTTCTTTTCTTTGTAAATCATCTAATAATGCATTTTGATCTGTCTCAACCCATCCAGGACATATAGCATTGACTCTAATATTTGGTGCATAATATTTAGCAAAATTATGAGTAAGCGATATAATACCAGCTTTTGAAGCATCATAATCAATACTTTCGGGATAATAAGTATCAATTCCATTTGTGGAACTTATATTAATAATTGAACCATTATTCATCATTTTTGCAAATGTTTTTGTTACAATGTATGTGCCTATTAAATTAACATCTATAACATTTTTAAAATCAATAGTTTTTTTATCTTCAATAAACATATCATTACTTATTGCAGCATTATTAATTAAAACATCAATTTGTTTATATTTAGTTTTTACAAACTCCAACATTTTAAGAACTTCTTCTTCCTTAGAAATATCACATTTAAATATATCACACTTTACATTATAATTATTTATTATATTTTCTTTTAAAGAAACAGCCTGTTTTTCACTATTTAAATAATTTATAATAATATTGTAACCATTTTTAGCAAATACTATAGCGCATGCTGCTCCTATACCGCGAGATGCTCCAGTTATTAAAACTACTTTATACATATATATTAATATCCCCTTTCATAAAAAAAGTAAAACTATTATACCATAAGTTAAATAATTTTACTAATTACCATAAAAACTTCTTCGCTAAGTTGTTCTGCTCTAGCATTTTCATTTAATTTATATTTAATTAATATATTTTTTATTTTATTAAAATCATAATTTATTAAATTATTTTTTAATGTTTTTCTTTTATGTAAAAAAGCATCTTTTAATAATTTAAAATACTTATCTTCATCTATATTGGGTCTATTTTTCCTAATATTTAAACTAATTACTTCGCTATCTACTTTAGGTATAGGATTAAAATTATTTTTAGAAACAAATATTTCATTATAAACATCATAATAATACTTCAAATATAATGTAAAATAACCATAATCCTTTGTATTTGCCTCTGCAGTAAAACGATTAGCAACTTCTTTTTGAACCATAAAAATCATTTTTTTGGCATTTATATTTTTTATTAAATAATCAATTATTGGTGTTGTAATATAATAAGGTAAGTTTCCTATAACATATATATTATCATAATTAAATATCAACTTTTTTAAATCAACTTGTAAGATATCCCCATAAATTATATTACATTTTTCACTTTCATATTTATCTAAATATCTATGCATATCTTCATCTATTTCAATACACTTAATATTACAAGGTTTATGTATTAAATATTTTGTTAAAGCACCTTTACCTGGTCCAATTTCAATAATTAAATCATTTTTTTTTATGTTATCTAATAATTGAACTATGTCATTAATTATATTTTCATTAATTAAAAAATTTTGACCATATTTTTTTTTAGCAAACATATTACCATCCATTTCTTAATACATCATATGTTATTTCAACTCTACCAATATTATTTATTGCATATTCTTCGCTTACTGCTAAAAGATCTAAATTATTTCCTCGGACACCTCGATCAAGTACTATTGCAAGAATAGGCTCACTTGAAAGTTTATTAACATTAAATCTAACAATTGAACCACATGCTAAATTTGTACTTGATGCAACTATCATAACATTTCCATATGTTTCATCATTAAAGGTTGTTGTACCATTGGTTATATTATAATTACCTAGACAAGCAAGCTTTCCACTACATAAAGGACAATTATAAGCATATCCTGTAAGATCACCAACTAAAGTATCTTTAGCACCATATAATGATTCATAGTCAAATTCATTTATTTTCATTGCCATTGCAACTTCATCTACTCCTTTATTCGGATTGTTATTATATATTTTTGATTCATAAATAAAACTACTTGTAAAAGAAATACAAATTACAAAAATTAAAACTAAAATTTTTATTATTTTAAATATTTTTTTCATATTATATCCATTTAAATTATAGCATTAATAAAAAAACATGTAAACATTTAAAAAATATATGAAATTAATCATATATTAATATTAAATATTCTGTTTATATTATCGTTAGTAATTTTAGATAAATCTTCGATTGTAATATTTAAATTCTCTGAAATAAATTCTATAATATATTTAATATTACCTGGATAATTTTTTTTGCCTCTTAAAGGTACTGGTGTTAAATAAGGGCAATCGGTTTCGAAAGCAATATTTTTTATTCCTATTTCTTTTAAAGTATTAATTAGTTTACAATTTTTAAAAGTAATTGTTCCATTAATACCTAATATAAAACCCATCTTTATGTAAATTTCTGCAATTTCTTTAGATCCAGAAAAAGAATGAATTATTCCTTTTACATTATATTTTTTTAATATATCAATTGTTTCTTTAGTCGCTTCTCTTGAATGAATTACAACTGGTAAATTATATTTCTCAGCAATATTAAGTTGATAATTAAATAATTTTATTTGTTTTTCTTTATCATAATTATCATAATGAAAATCTAAACCTATTTCACCTATTCCAATAATATTGTTAGTTTTTATTTGTTCTTCCAAAAGAATTAAATCTTGCTTTGTAATTATATCTGCATATTCAGGATGATATCCTATAACACCAAATATATCTTTATTATTTATGAGTGTTATTACTTCCAAATTTGATTTTTTATCACAACCTGCATTAATAAAATAACAAATCTTATCTTTCTTAGATAAATTAATAATTTCATTTATATTATCATAATATTCTGAGTATAAATGACAATGTGAATCTACAAACATAATTATTTTTCAATCCTTGCAAATAATACTTCTGGTTTTCCTAATTTATTTGGATATTCATAATTACCAAATGAGGTAATAGTATCAAATGTAGTTTGTTTAGTATTTATTTGAGTAAATATTTTTTCTGCAGTTGTAGGTAAAAAAGCTTGTAATAAAACTGTTCCAATTCTTATACTTTCAATAATGTTATAAAGAACTGTTTGAAGTCTATCATTATTTTCTTCACTTTTAGCAAGAACCCATGGTGTAGTATCATCGATATATTTATTACATTTTCTAAATATTTCAAATATACAATCAATGGCATTCGAAATATCAAGTTTATCCATGTAATTTGTTACTATTTCTTTTAAATTTAACGCATAATTTATTAAATTTTCATCAACATCTTCTTTAATATTTTTATTACAGATACTTCCTTCAAAATATTTATTAACCATGCCAATAGTTCTGTTAACAAGATTGCCTAAAACATTTGCAAGATCAGCATTTGTTCTTGTTATTAATGCTTCCTCAGAAAAATTACCATCACTTCCAAATGGAACCTCTCTTAAAGCATAATACCTTACTGCATCTACACCATAAGCTCTAATATATTCTCTTGGGTCTTTATAATTTCCTAAACTTTTTGATATTTTACCACCATCAACAATTAACCATCCATGCCCAAATATTTTTTTAGGTAAAGGTAAATCTAATGCCATTAATATAATTGGCCAAATAATTGTATGAAAACGTACTATTTCTTTTCCAACAATATGTAAATCTGCAGGCCAATATTTTTTAAATAAAGTATCATCGTTTGTTAAATAACCTAAAGCTGAAATATAATTTGAAAGAGCATCAATCCAAACATATATTACATGTTTATTATCAAAAGAAACAGGAATACCCCATTTAAATGATGTTCTTGATACACATAAATCCTCTAAACCTGGATTTATAAAATTATTTATCATCTCATTTTTTCTAGAAACTGGTTCAATAAATTCTGGATTTTCATCTAAAAATTTTTCTAAACGTTTTTGATATTTTGATAATTTAAAAAAGTATGCTTCTTCTTTAACTTCGTGAACTTCTCTATGACAATCTGGACAACAACCATTTTCATCAAGTTGAGTTTGCGTCCAAAATGATTCACATGGGGTACAATATAAACCTTTATATTCACCTTTATAAATATCACCTTGATCATACAATTTTTTAAATATTTTTTGAACAACTTCTTCATGAGATTTATCTGTTGTTCTAATAAATTTATCATAACTAATATTAAGGTTCTTCCATAAGTCTTTAGCATTTTCTACAATTTTATCAACATATTCTTTAGGAGTAATACCTTTTTCTAATGCTTTTTTTTCTATTTTTTGACCATGTTCATCAGTTCCAGTTAAAAAAAATGTATCATATCCATCAAGCCTTTTAAATCTAGCTATTGCATCAGCAATTATAGTTGTATAGCAATGTCCTATATGAAAATTATCTGATGGATAATATATTGGTGTTGTTAAATAAAATTTTTTTTCTTTCATATCCCCTCCGTATTAGTACTTCCAATTCCGCCACTACGTTTATTATTATTTTCATCGCCACAGGTTAAATAATTTAATATTATCCCTTGAGCATAAGCATCGCCCTTTTCAATAATAAAATCTTTATCTCCTTCATTTTGAAGTGCTACATAAATATGTCCTTCATTATTATCATTATTATAATAATCAGCATCAATTACTCCAACTTGATTACATAATCTAATATTATATTTAAATCCCATACTACTTCTTACCACTATTAATAAAACCTCGTTAGCATTTAAACTAACTTTATAAGATGATGGTATTTTAACAATTTCTCCAGGATGTATAATTACTTTATCATAAGCAATAAAATCATATCCAGCACTTTGACTTGTTTTTCTTATAGGTAAAATAACAGAATTATAAAGACCATTATCATCTTTTATATCTTTTGCAAATTCTTTAAAACTTATTTTTTCAAATTTTCTTTCCATAAATAACTTCCTTTCATAAAAAAACATGAACTAAAGGACGAGATATACCCGCGGTACCACCTTAATTCATGTTTTACATGCTCTTTACATATAAGGGTATTACCCGTAAAAACTTAAGAACTCACATTATAGTCTATTATTACATTTTTTCATCAAACAAATGCTTTCTACAAATAATTAATACTATAAATCTTTTCCTTCATCGCATCTACAAGTAAATATTAGCATATTATTTATCTATTTTCAAGAATTTTTAAAATAATGTTTGCAAGCATTTTGTCTTGAACAGTTATTTCATTTTCTTTAAAAAAGATAAATAAACCTAATATATCACTATCAATAATTATTGGATAAATTAGAAAATAACCCTTTAAATTATTTATTATATCTTCAGTACTACTTTCATATTTTTTTCTTTCTATTAAAAGATTTTGTAATGAATTATCTATTTTATTATTTTCTAATATACCTTTAGTAATAATATTTTCTTTATTAGTTATAAATAATCTGATATCAGAATTATTAGTAACAATATCAACTAATTTATCAGCATAACTTTTTAAATCCATAGCCTTATCATATTTAGATAAAATAATATTTTTATTTTCAATATAAATTTCAATATTATCATTATTTTGGATATTTAAAAGATTTCTTATCTCTTTTGGAATTACAATTCTACCTAAATCATCAATTTTTCTTATAATACCTGTACTTTTCAAAAACACACCTCTTTTATAGTGTGTTATATTTTAAATTTTCTATACTAATGTATTTAATAATTTAACTAAGTATCGTACAAAATGCTCGGGTAAATTTTTATAAAATAAAGTAATACTTATTATTTCATGGCGATATGATAGTTTAAAATTATTTGAAATACTAAGTGCATTATATAATAATTTATCTCCTTTAATTTTAGAAGATAATTCTTTTGGTAAATCAATTTCAACCATTCTATCAGTTTGTAAAACTTTTTTTATACCTAGTTTTTTAGCAATTTTTTCAAACCATTCTTCATACATATAATCTTCAATTTTATTACTTATTTTTCCAAACCTATCTTGAATAATATCTTTTACTTCAATTAATTTATCATATGAATCTATTTCATTTATTAATTTATGAATTTCAATTTTAATATCTTCGTCTTTTACATAACTATCTTCAATATGAGTATCTATATTAATTAATGCTTTTTCGTCATCATCTTTTTCACATACATATTCACCTTTAATTTTTTTGAGTTCATCTTCTATCATTTTTGTATATAAACTAACTCCAACACTGTCAACAAATCCTGCCTGTGATGAACCAAAAATATCTCCAGAACCACGTATAGATAAATCTCTCATGGCAATTTTATATCCGCTACCTAAAGATGTAAATTCTCTAATTGATTGAAGCCTTTTTATTGCTATTTCATTTAATACTTTATTTTTATTATAAAGAAAATAAGCATAGCCAACTCTTTCACTACGTCCAACTCTTCCCCTTAATTGATAAAGTTGTGATAATCCAAAATAGTCCGCATTATATACTATTAAAGTATTAGCATTAGCAATATCTATACCATTTTCAATAATTGTAGTACAAATTAATATATCAAAATTATGTTGAATAAAATCATTCATTATATAATCAAGTTCATCTTTATTCATCTGCCCATGAGCATATCGTATCTTTGCTTCCGGTAAAATTATCTTTAAATGATTTGTTTTATTTTCTAAATCAGCAATATTATTATATAAAATAAATATTTGACCATTGCGACTTAATTCTTTATATATAGCATCTTTAATAATTAATTCATCTTCACTTAAGACATATGTCTGAACTGGGTATCTATTATTTGGTGGAGTTTCAATAATTGATAAACTTCTTAAACCAGAAAGAGCCATCTTTAATGTCCTAGGTATAGGTGTCGCAGATAAAGTTAAAACATTTATATCCTTTTTCATTTCTTTGATTAGTTCTTTATGTTTTACACCAAATCTTTGTTCTTCGTCAATTATAAGAAGACCTAATCTTTTATATATTAATTTATTATTTAATAATTTATGAGTTCCAAATACTATATCAATTGTGCCTTTTTCAAGTCCATCTATTATATTTTTTTCTTCTTTTAAAGTAGTAAATCTATTATATAATTTTATATTTACTGGCCAAGAAGCAAATCTTTTTAAAGCAACATTATATTGCTGTTTAGATAAAATTGTTGTTGGACATAAATATATAACTTGTTTATTATTTAAAATTGCCTTAAACATAGTCCTAAGTGCAATTTCTGTTTTACCAAAACCAACATCACCACATAATAATCTATCCATAGGTACATCTTTTGATAAATCTAATGTAATATCATTAATTGCGCGCTGTTGATCTTTTGTTAAATCATAAGCAAATTCTTTCGCAAATATTTCTTCCTCTTCAAAATATTTATAAGGTACTACTTTTATAGATATTCTACTTTTATACAAATCTAATAGTTCTTTAGTTATATCTTTAACTTTTGATTCAACATATTTTCTTGTTTTTAACCAATTTGAGGAATTTAATCTATTTAACTTTGGTTTAATACCATCTTTATCAGAATATTTATAAATGTTTTCAATCTTTTGTACTGGAACGTATATTTTATCATTATCTAAATATATTATTTGAATATAATCTTTAGTAATATTACCACTTGTAAGGCTAACAATTCCATTATATATTCCTATTCCATGATTTATATGAACAACATAATCACCTTTTTGTAATTCATTATAATTTAATATTTTTTTGCCACCATATAAATTATTTTGATATTTATAATCTCTTTTTATATTATCAATATCATATTCACCAATAATAACTAAATCATTAATAATAAATCCATGATTAATTTTTTGCTTAATTATTTTTATATCTGAAAGTATCTTTTTTATCTTTTTTATTTCATTATCATTAGATAAATAAAATATTACTTTTTTACCTTCATTATGCCAAATATTTACTTTATTTTTTAAAAGTTCTAAATCATTGTTAAAATTTTGCATTGGTTGAGAATATATCTGAGTATCTTTTATATTTGTTCTAAAATTATTTAAAGATATTTCAAATTTGGGTTTTATTTCACCTAAAGAAAATAAAGTCTTTTCTGTTATATTATTTTGAATATTATAATTTAAAACATCCTCAGAAAGTTTTTTATATGTTGCCTCAATTTGTGGTTTATCTATATTAATTAATATTGAATCATTACAATAATCATATAAAGAATAAGAAATATTTGTTTTTATTTCTGAAATTGGTTTAATTATTATAGTATCAATTTTATTAATAGTAATTTGTGATGTTTCATCAAAATATTTGATTCCCACAATAATATTATCATCAAGTTCAATTCTAATTGGATGAACTTCATTAATTAAAAATATATCAATAATCATTCCTCTTACGGAAAAATCTCCAGTTGTCGTTGTTATTGATTCTTTAACATAACCAAAATTTATTAATTTATCAATAAATTCACTCCTATTAATTTGAGTATTTATACTTATTTTAATATTATTATTTTCATCTTTATTTGGTAAAAACATTAAATATGCTCTTAAGTTACATATAATAATATAATTTGAAGAATTTAATTTGTCTAAAGTATTTAATCTAGTAAGTTTAAGTTCAGGAGATGATATTGCGTTGCTAATTAAAAAATCATCAATTATAAAAAGTAATACTTCTTTTGTATAAGTTTGAAAAAGATTATAATAATTATTTGCTTCATATAAACTACTTGTTAAAACAATTATATTTTTTTGCTCCTTTTTAAATAAATTTAACACAAAAAAAACATTTAACTCAGAAGTTAAACCATATATTACATCATTATTTTTATATGAAAAATAATTATCTAAATAATCCATTTATACCTCATTTGAATTAAATTTATTCATAGTCATATCTATCCCATTTTTAATATAGTAATTTATCATGTCAATATACTTGTTATCTTTTAAATTTTCTATTTCTTTATTTGATAATGATGATAAAACAAAATCTTTTAATGAATTATTATTATTATTATGATTATTATTATTATTATTATTAATACCTATTTTTAATTGGCAAAACTCTTGTGTACCTAAAGATGATATTATTGATTTAATACCATTATGTCCACCAGAAGAGGAATTAAACTTAAATTTATAATTTCCAGATAATAAATTTATATCATCATGTATAACTAAAATATTTTTAGAGTCTATTTTATAAAAATTAACAACTTTTTCTACTGCTAAACCAGATAAATTCATATAAGTCAAAGGCTTAAGAAATATTACTTTCTCATTTTCAATAGTTAAAATATTATAAGCATAATTATCCTTAATTTTCCATTCTACGTTGCCAAAATAATTATCTAAAATGATAAAACCTACATTATGATAAGTATTTTTGTAGTTTTTTCCTTGGTTTCCCAATCCCACAATTAATTTCATTTTTCCTCCTTAAATATATTTTTATATGAGCTTAAATTTTGAATACATATTACATCATTAATTTTAACATGTTTTTTACTATTTTTAATGCATTTAACAATAACTAAAGTTGGATTACTATTTTCTTTAGTTTTTATTAATTGTATTTCTTTAACGCCAATTTTATATTTAAATCCTAAATCAATTAGTTCATCTAATCTTTCTGACCTATTTATTATATACATAATACCATTATTTTCAAGATAATTATAAGCTATTTCAAAAATTTGTTCTAAATTTAAAGTAACTTCATGTCTTGCAATCATTTTTTCTTTTGTTTTATTAACCATATGACCATTATATTCAAAATAAGGTGGATTACAAGTAATTATATTAAAATAATTTTTTGGATAATAGTCTCCTATATTTTTAATATCGTCATTTATTAATTTTATTTGATTTAAAAGTTTATTTTCTTTAATTGATAATTGGGCTAATCTTGCAATAGATTCTTGAATTTCAAAACAATAAATATTATTTGAAGTATATTTAGATAATATTAAGGGAATTACTGCATTACCGGTACATATATCTAATATTTTGCCATTAAGTGGATATTTATTTGCAAATTCCGAAAGTAAAATAGAATCAACTGAAAATTTAAAAAAATCAGAATTTTGATATATATATCTATTCTGATAATCAAATAAATCATTTTTTACTATCATTTTCTACCTGCTGAGAATCAATTAAAAACTTTTGATCACCACATAATATTTTATATTTTTTATTTAAAATATCAACTCCTATAATAGTGGCATCTTCACCATTATATTTAATAATTGTACCAATTGATAATAAATTTTTACTACACGTGGTATATTCTTCATCCTCATAATTTAAACAACATAATAATCTTCCACAACAACCATTTATTTTATTTGGATTTAATGCTATATTTTGATTTTTAGCCATATTCATAGTTATAGAATCAAATTGTTTCAAAAATCTTGAACAACATAATTGTTCACCACAAATACCTACACCAGAAATCTGTTTAGCTTTATCTCTTGCACCTATTTGTCTAAGTTCTATTCTAGTTCTATATATACTTGCTAATTTTTTAGCTAATTCTCTAAAATCAATTCTTTCATCAGCATAAAAATTAAATAGAAGTTGGGTTCTTTCTAAATTATAACAAGCGTTAATAATATGCATATCTAATTTTAAATCATCAACAATCTTTCTAGCATTTTTTAGTGCTATATCTGCATCTTTTAAATTTGTATAAAAAGTATCAGTATCTTCTTTTGTTGCTTTCCTTAATATCATTTTTAAATTATCTAAATTTTCAACATCTACTATTTTAATAATCTTTCCATATTGTAATCCTTTATCAGTATCAACAATTACTTCATCATTGATTTCATATTTTTCCAAAGATTTAAAATAATAACTTTTATTACTATCTTTATAACAAACTGCATAACTATTCATTAATTTCACCTATTTCTATAGCCATTGAATCAAGCATTAAATTTAAATTTAAATTATATTGAATTTCATATAAATATTTTAATAATATTTTTAATTTTTCTTCAATATTTTTAAAGTTTTTATCTAATTTAAATTCATTTTCATATAATTCATATAATACCTTTAAAAAACAAATAATTTGGTTTTTATCATTAAATTCTTTTAAAATTACATTATAATTATATAAAAAAATTTTATTATAATCTAGTTCTAATATTTCCATATATTTTTTTGCATTATTTACATAATTTTCATACTCTAAATTATTAATTAATCTATTACCTAAATCATTACTATATATATCTCTAATTATTTCACATCTACTTAATATAGTTGGAGCAATATTTTCCTTTGAATTAGTAATAAAAAAACCTATTATATTATCTTCAGGTTCCTCCAAAAATTTAAGCATTTTATTGTATGCAGATGAATTCATTAATTCAGGATTTTTAATAATATATATTTTATTAGATGAATATACTGATGAAAAAGTAAAAGATTGTTTTAAAAAGTCAATTTCATCTTTTTTAATTATACCATTTATTGGTTCAATAATTTTTAAACTTGGAAAATAATTATTATCAACAAGTTCAATTATATTATGTACATCACTATTTATAATTTTTACAAATTCTTTTAAATTATTAAAACATCTTTCTATATTATTTGTTTCAAACAAATAACAATGAGAAAACTTATTCTCATTATATAATTTTAACAAATTCTCAAATGTACTATTTAACTGCATATTTTCTCCTTAGATTATTAAAAATAAAATTATTATGGCACATAAACCTGGAAATCCAAGTAAAGTAACTAATAAAATTGTTATGATATTAATTGGGATTATAATATTTAATGACGTAGAACTTAATGTTAAATTAAGTCCATATAGTATTAAAAATGCAAAGACTACTTTTTTTATTATATTAAATATTTTTTTTATCATATTGTCCTCATTAATATATATGATATTAAATTTTATCTATGATATTATTTTTCGATCATCTAGTGCTTTATCTAATGTTAATACATCAAGATAATCTATTTCAGCTCCCATAGGAATACCATATGATAACCGAGAAATTGCTACATTTTTATTTTCAAATATCTTTTTTATATATAATGTTGTAGTTTGTCCTTCAATAGATGATCTTAAAGCTAGTATTAACTCAGGATTATCTAATTTATCAACTCTTTTTACTAATGAAGAAATATTAATGTCTTCTGGAGAAATATCATCAATTGGTGAAATTAAACCATTTAAAACATGATAAACACCTTTAAAATTACCCGCTTTTTCAAATGATAAAAGGCTTTTATAGTCTTCTACTACACAAATAAGATTTTGATTCCTATGTTCGCTACTACAAATATCACATATTTCTTTATCTGTTAAACTATTACATATTTTACATGGACACAAACATTTTTTCACATTTAGAAGATTTTGAGAAAAATTATAAATTTCTTCATCAGTTAAATCCAAAGTAGCCAAAGCAAGTCTTTCAGCAGATTTTTCCCCAATAGTAGGATATTTTTTAAAATCGTTTATTAATTCTTCTAAAACTTTTGGATATATCATTTTAGAAAAGTCCATTCATTTTAGAATAAGAGCCTAATTTTTCTTCAGTTTTATTATCTACTTGTTCCATTGCATCTTTAATAGCTAAAAAAATCATATCACATAAAATTTCCTTATTTTCATTTTTTAATGCTTCATCATTTATAATATTAACTTTAGAAACCTCTTTACTTCCTTTAAATGTAATTTCAACCCAATTTGATTTACCGATAAAATCCATTGAATCAATTTCGTTTTTCTTGGCCATAATATCTTTTTGCATTTTTTGTGCTTGAGCCATTATTTGTTGCATATTCATATATTTTCCTCCTCTATTTTTCTTCAATTTTAGTAATATCAAAAATATCACTAACTTCATCATAATTACTACTTATTTCAGGTTCTTTGATATAATTATAACTTATTTTTTTTGATAAATTAATCTTATATTCATTCATTTTTATTTCCCAATTTTTATTACTTGTAGCAATTAATTTATAATTAGTATTATACATAGTATTAAATTTTTTTTCAATTATATTAATATTTTTATTAATTTCATTAACCATATTTTCAATTTTAGATGTTAAAACTATTATTGAATTTGATGAAAGTACTACAGTAGTATCTTCGACTAAACCTTTAATTTTTTTATCCTCAACTAAATCTAAAAATTTTTCCCAATTACTAGTATTTTCTATTTTATATTTTTTTGAAGCATCAACAAAACAATTATTAATTCTAATTTTTTCAAGTTCTTCATAGTAATTATTGTTTAAATTATTTATTTGTTTTATTTCATCTATTTCTTTAGTTGTTTTTAATTTAATATTATCATCATTTGAAGTAAAATTTGTATTTACATAATCAAGTAATATTAATTCTAATAATGAATATAAATTTACATTTACATTTATTTTGTATAATGTATCAGATAATTCAAAACACATTTTTTTATAATCATCATATGTTAATCTTTCATTTTTCTGATTAATTTTAATATTTAAAGCTCTTTTTTTTATTGAATTTATAATTTTTTTAACTAATGTTTTATAATCTATTGATAAAGATTCAACATTATTAATAAAATTAATTATTTCAGGTACATTATTATTATTAATGTCATCTAAAAGCTGATCAATATTATCTACAGAAATGGAACCTAAATCATTTAAAACATCTTTATATGAAATATGTTTATTTAATTTTGATATTTGATCCAATATACTTAAAGCATCTCTTAATCCACCTTCTGAATATACAGCAATTTCTTTAGTTGCATCTTCATCTATATCAATATTTTCTTTATTTGAAATCATTTTTAAATGATTAATAATATCTTCATCACTAATTTTTTTAAAATCAAGTCTTTGACATCTAGATAACACAGTTATTGGTACAGCCTCAATATTTGTTGTTGCAAGAATAAAAATTACATGACTTGGAGGTTCTTCTAAAGTTAATAGTAATGCATTAAAAGCACTTGTACTTAACATATGAACTTCATCTATTATATATATTTTATATTTAGAATTTATTGGAGTTAATTTTACATTATCAATAATTTCTCTAATTTGGTCGACTCCTGTATTTGAAGCAGCGTCAATTTCATAAATATCACTACTATTTTTAAAATTACTGCATGAACTGCATGAACCACAAGGATTTCCATTATCAAGATTTTGGCAATTAATCGCTTTAGCAAATATCTTCGCAGTACTTGTTTTTCCAGTTCCACGAGGTCCAGAAAAAATATAAGCATGAGAAATTTTATTATTAATAATGCTATCTTTTAATAAAGTTTTAACAGTTTCTTGTCCAACAAGTTCATCAAAATTATTTGGTCTATATTTTCTATATAAAACTTTATAATTCATTTTTTACCTCCTGATATAAATTATACCAAGAATTAATTAATTATTCTATCTTTTATCAGCAAAAAACTTTTTTATTTTTAATAAATAATATTCCTTTTCAAAACTATATCCAGAAAGTTCATTAATATTTATATTATTATAACTTTCATTATTAAAATTTGATTTTAATAAATAATAAACTTGATGTATTCTTGACTGGCGAATAATTTCTTTACACATATTACAAGGCTCTAATGTAACATATAATATACAATTATCTAATCTCCAATCTTTATTTTTCTTACAAGCTTTTAATATTGCATTTATTTCAGCATGATATATTGCACATTTATTTTTTTCTTTTGTATTATGACTTTGAGCTATAATTTTATTATTTTTTACTATTACGCATCCAACTGGAACCTCATCATTTTTATATGATTTCAAACTTTCTTTAATAAGAGTTTTCACTATTTTTTCTTCCATACACTTATACTTTCCTTTATAATTAAAAAAGTGCACACAAATAGGGATTGATGTGGCTGCTTTTTTCCAAACCTGACCAGTTTACAATATATTTGTTGCACAAATAAATAATATCAAAATATTTTTCTTTTTGCAATATATTATATATTTTTCCAAAAAATGCTTAATTTTTAGCATAAATACAAGGAAAATTCACTAATGTTTCACGTGAAACATTAGTTTTAAATTTTTATAATATCTATATACTTTATACAATGTTTCACGTGAAACATTGTATAAATAAAAATGTATAAAAACTGCGCAAACCTAGATAAATACTGAAGAAAATAGCAATGTTTCACGTGAAACATTGCCATCAATTATCCTCTAAAACAATATTTTCATTTTTATCTACAATACTTATTGTAGTTACTTTTTGATTGTCTTTTAAATGAATTAATCTAGTTCCTTGCGTATTTCTTCCTAATTTAGAAATTTGATTAATAGGTATTTTAATTGTTGTACCAATATTTGTCATTAAAATCAAATCTTTATTTTCGTCAGAAAGTTTAACCGAAACAAGCATACCATTTTTTTCTGTTACATTTAATGCTTTTACACCTTTACTACCTCTTTTTGTTTGCCTATATTCAGAAACTAAAGTTTGTTTTCCATAACCTAATTCAGTTACTACTAAAATTATATTATCCTCATTAACTACTTCAAGACAAATACAACTTCCACCATCTAAATTAATTCCTTTTACTCCAGAAGCAGTTCTACCCATAGATCTTATTTCATTTTCATTAAATTTAACTAATTTTCCAGTACTTGATCCTAAAAGAATCAAGTCATTTTCTGAAGTAAGTTTAACGCCAATTAATTCATCATTATCTTTTAAACTAATACATATTTTACCTGAAGTTCTAATATTTTCGAATTCATTAATACCAGTTTTTTTAACTATACCCATTTTTGTAGCAAAAAACAAATATTCTTTTTTTGTGTTTTTGTCTATCGAAATAATTGAAGTAATAAATTCATCTTTTTCTAATGGTAATAAATTAATAATAGGCAAACCTTTAGATGTTCGAGCAAACTCTGGTATTTCATAACCTTTCATTCTATAAACTTTACCTTTATTACTGAAAAATAATATATGGTCATGGGTAGAAATACTAACTGCTTGATCAACAAAATCTTCTTCATTAGTTGTTATTCCCTTTACTCCCATTCCACCACGATTTTGAGTTTTAAAAATGTCTGGTTTAGTTCTTTTTATGTATCCTTTTTTAGTTAAAACAATCATAGTTTGTTCTTCCGGAATTAAAGATTCATCATCAATGTAATCTATAGCAGACATATCAATTGAAGTCCTTCTTTCATCACTATATTTATTTTTAATTTCAATTAATTCTTGTTTTATTATTTCATCAACTTTAGCACTACTTGCTAAAATTGAATTTAATTCATCAATAAGTTTTAGTAATTCTGCCAATTCTTGCTCAATCTTATCTCTTTCAAGACCAGTAAGTCTTTTAAGTTTCATTTCAAGAATTGCATCTGATTGAATATCATCTAAACCAAATTTTAAATTTAATTCTTTTTTAGCTATTTCGTCAGTTTTTGAAGATTTAATTATTTTAATAACTTCATCAATATTATCTAATGCAATTTTTAAACCATTTAAAATATGAACTCTTGATTGTGCTTTTTCTAAATCAAATTTTGTTCTTCTAATAATAATTTCCCTTTGAAAATCAATATATTTAGAAATAATATCTTTTATACCTAATGTTTTTGGTGTTAAACCATCTAACATTAAAAATATAATTCCATATGATACTTGAAATGCAGTATGTTTATATAAATTATTTAAAACAACTTGGGGATTTGCATCTTTTTTTAATGTAATAGTAATTTTAATCCCATTTTTTAAATCTGTATGATAATCAGATATTCCATCCAATATTTTATTATGAACAAGTTCTGCAACTTTGTCTTTTAACTCAGCAGTATTTACACCATAAGGAACTTCACTAATAACAATTACATTATGCCCATTATTTTCTTCAATAACAGCTCTACTACGAATAGTAATTGTTCCTCTACCAGTTTCATATGCTTTTTTTATCCCAGAATTACCTAAAATAATTCCACCAGTTGGAAAATCTGGACCTTTAATAAATTTCATTAATCCAAGTGTATCAATATCAGAATTATCAATATAAGCTACACATCCATCTATTACTTCTCCTAAATTATGAGGCGGTATATTTGTTGCCATACCAACAGCGATTCCCATTGAACCATTTACTAAAATATTAGGAAATCTACTAGGTAAAACTGTTGGTTCCTTTTCTGTAGCAGTATAATTATCAGTCATATCAACAGTATTTTTATTAATGTCTCTTAATAATTCAAGAGATATTTTTGAAAGTCTTGCTTCAGTATAACGATATGCAGCTGCTCCATCACCTTCTATATTACCAAAATTACCATGACCATCCACTAACATATAACGTTCATTAAAATCTTGTGCCAAACGAACCATTGCATCATATATAGAAGAATCACCATGTGGATGATAGTGTCCCATTACATAACCAACTGTGGTTGCGGATTTTTTATGAGGCTTATCAGGAGTATTTCCTTCCTCATACATTGACCATAAAATGCGACGATGAACGGGCTTTAACCCATCTCTTAAATCAGGAATAGCACGTGAAGTTATAACACTCATCGAATAATCTATAAATGAAGTTTTTACTTCACTAACAATATTATTTTCAGTTAGTTTATCTTTTTCATGAAAAGTACCATTATAATTATCTTCAGAAATTAAATTATTTTCGATTTCATCATTATTATCTTCTGTAGTATGTAATATATCTTCTTTATTATCCATAAGTACCTCCTTAAATATCTAAATTTTGAACATTTATTGCATTTTCTTCAATAAATTGTCTACGTGGTTCAACTTCATCGCCCATAAGTTTACTAAATATTTCATCAGCAGCCATACAATCGTCAACTACAATCTTTCTTAAAGTTCTTTTTTCAATATCCATTGTTGTTTCATTTAATTCTTCAGGATCCATTTCACCTAATCCTTTCATTCTTGTTATTTCAACTCTATTTCTAATATTTTCAGGCAAAGTATTTAAATATGCATCTTTTTCTTTTTCATCTAATACATATTTTCTAGTTTTACCATATCTTATTCTAAATAAAGGGGGTTGAGCTGCATAAACATGACCTGATTCAACTATAGGTCTAAAAAATCGATAAAATAAAGTTAATAATAATATTCTAATATGAGCTCCGTCAACATCGGCATCTGTCATAATAATAATTTTGTCATATCTTAATTTATCTAAATTAAATTCATCACCTATACCTGTACCAAATGCGGTTATAATTGACCTGATTTCGGCATTATTTAATGCTCTATCTAGTCTATTTTTTTCTACATTTAATATTTTTCCTCTTAATGGAAGAATTGCTTGTGTCATTGAATCTCTCCCCTTTTTTGCAGATCCACCGGCACTATCTCCCTCGACTATAAATATTTCACTCTCTTTTGGGTCTTTACTTTTACAATCACATAATTTTCCAAAGAAATTTGAAACAGCTAAATCTGTTTTTCTTGTAATTTCTCTTGCCTTTTTAGCGGCATTTCTAGCTCTGCAAGCAAGCATAGCCTTTTCAACAATAACTTTAGCATCACTTGGATTTTCTAATAAAAATTTTTCAAAGCCAGATGCAAATACATTATCAGCAAGTTTTCTTACTTCAGAATTACCCAATCTACCTTTTGTTTGTCCTTCAAATTGTGGATTAGGATGCTTACATGAAATAATCATTGTTAAACCTTCTTTAACATCATCACCAGTTAAAGACTCATCTTTCTCTTTTAAAATATTTGCTTTCCTAGCATAATTATTTATAACTCTTGTTAAAGCTCTTCTTACACCCTCTTCATGAGTTCCCCCATCATGAGTATTAATATTATTAACAAAAGAATAAATATTATCGTTATAACCATCATTATATTGTAGTGCTACTTCAAAAAATACACCATCTTCACTACCCTCTAAATGAATAATATCTTCATGAATTGGAGTTTTATTTTTATTTATAAATTTTACGTATTCAGAAATTCCACCTTCATATAAAAAAGTATCTCCTGTAGTATCTTCTTCATCTCTATCATCTCTTAATGTTATTCTTAAACCACGATTTAAAAAAGCCAGTTCTCTTATTCTAACTTTTAAAGTTTCATAATCAAAAATAGTAGTATCAAATATTTCAGGATCTGGTTTAAAAGTTACAGAAGTTCCAGTTCTATTTGCTTCACAATTACCTATCTCATGTAATTTTTCAACAGTATGTCCACCATTTTCAAATCTTACAAAATAAATTTTACTATTTTTATAAACTTTAACTTCTACCCAAGATGATAAAGCATTTACAACAGATGCACCAACACCGTGAAGACCTCCAGAAACTTTATAACCTCCACCTCCAAATTTACCACCTGCATGTAAAACTGTATATACTGTTTCTACTGTAGATAACCCTGTTTTAGGGTGGACTTCAACAGGAATTCCACGACCATCATCTTTTACAGTTACAGAGTTATCTTTATTTACAATAACCTCAATATTTTTACTATAACCAGCTAAGGCTTCATCTATAGAATTATCTACAATTTCCCATACTAAATGATGTAATCCTTTTACATCAGTAGTACCTATATACATTCCAGGTCTTTTTCTAACTGCCTCTAAACCTTCAAGAACTTGAATATCTGAAGCATTATAATGTTCTGCCATATTTAATCAATCCTTTCAATTTTTCCATTATTAGTACAATAAATATAACTATTTTTTAATAATTTTTTATCTATTTTATCTATATCAGTTGTCGTTATAAAAGTTTGTACTTCATTATTCAACATATTAATTATATTATTAATTTTATTATTATCTAATTCACTAAATAAATCATCTAAAATCAATATAGGGTAAGTCCCGTTAATTTCCTTTATTATAGGTAATTCGGCTAATTTAAATGATATAATAGAATTTTTCTGTTGTCCAACACTACCATATTCTTTAATATTATACCCATCTAAGATAAACTGAATATCATCATGATGCACACCAAAAATTGTTTTTCCATACGAAATCTCTTTCTTATAATTTTTTTGAAATAATTTTAAAATTTCTTCTTTTTCTTTGTTAAAATTAGAAATATAATTAATTTTTAATTCACCATATTCAAATATCTTTTTATAAATATCAGTTAAATTTTTATTAATTTGATCAATATAACTACTTCTAATATTAAATAAATTAATTCCTAAATCAACAAGTTTTGTTGTTAAAATGTTAAGATAATCCATTGATGCATTGCCATTTAAATATAATTGTTTTAAATAAGCATTTCTATGTTTTAATACTCTATTATAAGTACTTAACAAGTTAATATAATCTTTATTAATTTGCGAAATTTCAATATTTAGCATCTTCCTACGTGAATTTGGAGAATCTGTCAATATTTTTGTGTCAAGAGGATTAAAAAGAATAATATTAACTTTAGAAATGTAATCTCCTATTTTATTTATTTGTTTATTGTCAATAAACACTTTTTTTAAAGAAGTGCCAAATTCAATAAAATAAACTTTATTATCAATTATTCCTTTTACTAAAGCAGTGTTAGTTCCTTTTTTTATTAAGTTTTTATCATCAAGAGTTCTAAATGATTTAGTTAATGATAATAAATATATTGCTTCAATTAAATTAGATTTTCCAGTTCCATTGTTTCCATATATAATATTAATATTATTAGAAAAATCAATATTAATTTGATTATAATTACGATAATTTACAAGTTTTAAATTAGTGATTTCCATTTTTGCCTCTTTTAAGATAAAATTCTAAAAATTATACCCTTTTTCGTACTCCTACACACATACACATTATATCATAAAATTAGCCTAAAAAAAAGAATTATTTCACAAATTCTTCTTTAAAATTGATTTTAATCGCATTGCTTTTAAATATTGATTATTAAAAGTGTAATTAGAACAATTAATTTTTATATTTATATTATTTATTAAACAAACATTTAATATTAAATTATCAATAGTATAATATTTATCAATTGAATTTAAATTAAACCAAACACATTTTTTATTTTGAATTGACATTGTTGGAAAAAATATTATACTTTTACTTTCACTTATTATAATTGGTACTTTTAATTTTATACCTAATAAATATTCAGTACTTTTACATCTTCCTTTAAATGAACTACCATAATATTTACAGCTTTCATCAATAATATTGTAAATTTTATTATTAATATTATATGTAATATATTTTTCAATTATTTTTGTAGTATTATCTCCATTATCCATTAAAACTAATGTATTTATATTAATTATATATTTGTCCATAATTCCCCCACAATATATATTTAACACATAAATTTTAAAAATAATGTCGAAGAAAAAGTTATTAATACGTTTTAATAGGTAAAATTAATTCAATTATTGTATCATCAGAAACACTATTAATAATAATTGGTTTATCATCACCATTAATTAATAATATTATATTCTCACTATCTAAAACTTTTAAAGCATCCAACATATATTTTGATGAATAACTTATTTCAAGTTTTTCTTTATTATTACAATCTATACTAAGTTCTTCTCTACATTTACTATCTGAAGATGATCCATATAATGTCATTTTCTTATTATCAATTTGCATTTTTATAATATTTTTGTCTTTTCCAAGCATTATTGTAGATGCTCTATCAATAGCACTATAAAATTCTTTTAAATTTAAATTAATCATATAACTAAAATCTTTTGGAATATAATTACTTGTATCAGGATACGCTCCATTTAATAAAGAAGTTTGAAATAAAATATTATCATAAATAAATAACACTTTGTTTTTAAATAAATTTATTTCAACATCACCATCTTCTTTTAATATATTAACTAGTTCATTAACACTTTTTCCAGGAATAACTATATTTATACTATTATAAATTGGTTCATCTAGTTTTACTACTTTTTTAGCTAATCTATATGAATCAGTACCTGTACATTCAAGAATATCTCCATTTATTTTTAGGTTAAGTCCAGTTAATAAAGGTCTTACTTCTTGAGTAGACATAGCATATGAGGTTTGGTTAATCATTTCTTTAATTAATTTAGATTTAATTTTAATAATGTTTTCACTTTTTTCTAAATTTATATTTGGATATTCTAATATATTATAACATTCAATAATATACTCATTTATTTGAGAATATATTTTTATATTATTTTTTTCCGTTAATTCAAAGTTAATAATATCATTAGGCATTTTTCTAATTATATCTATTAAACATCTACTTTGTAAAACTGCACTTCCACATTGTTCAATATTTATTATATCTTTATTAGCAATTGTTGTCTTTATTGTTAGTTCACTATCACTAGCTTGAATTTCTAAACCTGAATCAGTTAAATTAAATAATATTCCATTAAGTACAGGTATAGTTATTTTAGTTGATATTGCTCTAACTGCATTTGATAATGCTTCTAAAATTATATTTTTTTTAATTGTAAATTTCATATTTTCCATTCCTTCTTTCTTTTATTAAATAATTATTATTATACTTATAAGGTTAATAATGTTGATAATTTGTTTTTATTATTAATTTAGTTGTTTTTTAGGTAAAATAATTAAAAAGTTATCAACAAATTTATAACTTATTTTTTATTTCTTTTATTATAATATTTAATTTTTCATCTTTTTTTAAGTCATTTACTATTTTGTCATATGAAGATGAAATTGTTGAATGATCCCTCCCTCCAAATTCCAATCCTATTCTTTCAAGTTTTTCATCGGTCTCAACCCGACATAAATATATTGCTATATGCCTTGGTTTACTAATATTGGATACTTTTTTCTTACTTTTTAAATCGCTTACAGTTATACCAAAATAATCAGCAACAGTTTTTTGAATTTTACTAATTGAATTGTCAGCATATATATTAACACTTAAATAGTCTTTTAAAGCTTCAATAGCAAAATTTAAATCAATTTTTTCAGGTACCATCATTGCAGTGTATGCCATTAGTCTATTTATTGTACCTTCGATAAATCTAATATCATTTTGACATGAATTTGCAATATATTCAATAACTTCATCATTTAAACGGTTTTCTAAAGAAGAATTTTTGATTTTAGTACGAATAATTTTACACCTTAATGCAAAATCTGGTGGATAAATATCAACTGGTAATCCCCACATAAATCTACTTCTTAATCTATCTTCTATTCTTTTTAAATCATCTGGTGATCTATCAGAACTAATTATGATTTGTTTATTTGCTTGATATAAAGCATTAAAAGTATGGAAGAATTCTTGTTGAGATTTATCTGCTCCTACTAAAAATTGAATATCATCTATTATTAAAACGTCAACATTTTTATATTTATCTTTAAAATTTTTAGCATAATTTATTGTGTTAATTCCTTTTTCTAAATAAGCAATACCTGTATAATCTTCAACAAAGTCATTACTAGTAACATATAAAACTTTCTTATTAGAATGATTAACAATATAATTACCTATGGCATGCATTAAATGTGTTTTACCTATTCCACTTTTTCCATATAAAAATAATGGATTATGAATTGAGCCTGGATTTTCGGCAACAGCATGAGCTGAAACAACAGCTAATCTATTTGAATCACCAACAACAAAAGTTTCAAAAGTGAATTTAGGATTTAAATTTGTTTCCCACATTTCATCAACATTATAATCATTATTAATATTATTATGCTGGATATCATTATTTTGATTTTCAATTTCTTTATATTCATCTTCAGTTAAGTAATTAATATTATATGTTTTTCCTGTTATATTAAGAAGAATATTATCAATTATATCTTTATAATTTTCTGAAAGCATTTGTTTATGAATACTCATTGGTACTAATATTTCTAAATTGTTATCATTTAGTGATAAAAATTTAATTTTAGAAAACCAAACATTATATACATTAATGCTTACAATTTGTTCTATTTCTTCTAAAAAAGTATTGTATAGTTCTTCTATTTTCATACCTTACCCCACATATAATTTTTTACAACTTTATTTTACTTCATTTTTTATAAAAGTTAAAGTAAAAAAAAATTATAACAAGTTTTCCACACAAATTATCAACACTTTTTTCTTTTATTTACTAGAATATCACAAGTTTTCAACACTTTCAACAAAATTTATATGTTGATAATTTTTTATTGTTTGTTTAATTGTTGTTTATAATGTTAATTTATTGTTAGTAATTTGTTGATAAAATGTTGAAAAATATTTTTATTATATATTTTTACTTGACTAAATATTATTTTTAATATTATAATATTAGCGCTAGAGAAAAGGAGAAAATGTATTATTATGAAAAGAACATATCAACCAAATAATAGAAAAATGAAAAAGACTCATGGATTTTTTTCAAGAAAAAATGGTAAAGTATTAACAAATCGTCGTAGAAAAGGAAGAAAAGTTTTAAGTAAATAAAAGACCACTTTATTGTGGTTTTTTTTAAATGAAGGTATGTATGAATAAAAAATATATTGTTAAAGAAAATACAGAATTTAATGAAATAATAAATAAAGGTAAAAAAATTTCAAACAATGAATTTATAATATTTTTTAAACATAAAAATGAATTAAGTCCAAAATTTGGAATTACTGCTCCTAAAAAAATTGGTAATGCAGTAATAAGAAATAAATGTAAAAGGCAAGTAAGAAATATAATACATTCAAATAATTTATTATTTAAAAATTATAATAATTATATTATAATTATAAAGAAAGGTTTTTTATTAAATTCTTTTCAACAAAATAAATTATCATTAATTAATTTATTAGGAGGTATAAATGAAAACTAAAAAAAAGTATTTATCTATAATACTTGTGTTAGTTATTTTATTAACAACAGGATGTGGATCAAATAATTATATTAAAGATGATAAAGGAAGTATTGTAACTAATGATACAACTGGACAAAGTTTACAAAAAAATATTTATTGTAGACCTAGTGAAGGTACTGAAACATATAAATTATATGAACAATACGAAGAACAAATGGATATCAAATTATCTAAATTACCTAGTTGTGATGAATTTAAAATAAATTCAAATAAAACAAATAGTTTATGGCAATTTTTATTTGTAAAACCACTTGCTTATATTATATTAAAGGTTGGTAACTTATTTAAAAAAATTGGTCTAACTAATTCATACTTAGGAATTTCTGTTATGTTAATAGGCTTATTAATTAGATTAATACTATTACCATTTTCAATTAAAAATCAAAAACAAAGTGAAAATATAAAAAAGGCAACGCCAGAGCTTCAAAAATTAGAAAAAAAATATTCAAATGATACATCAAATGAAGCTATGCTTTTAAAACAACAAGAAATGATGCAAATTTATAAAAAATATAAAATAAATCCTACGACAAGTTGTTTACTTTCATTAATTCAACTTCCTGTATTCTTTGCTTTTTTAGAAGCAATTTATAAAATACCAACAATTTATGAAGGAAAGATATTTGGTTGGAATTTAGGAACAACACCAAGTATTGGAATATTTAAAAATCATCAATATTCTTTTATTATTTTAGTAGTATTAATTATTTTATCTACATATTTTTCTTTCAAATTTACAATGAAACAAAGTTCAAATGCAAGCAGTTCAATTCCAGGAGTAGAAAAACAATCTAAGATTATGCTTATATTTATGACAATATTTATTGGCTTTGCATCATTTAGTTTACCAACAGCTATAGCACTTTATTGGGTAGTAACTTATTCATTTATGTTCTTCCAATCATATATAATGAAACTTATAACAAAACACGATGAAAAAAAATATCGTAAAAAAACAAAAACAATTAAAGAAAAATTAAAATTAAAGGAAGGATTGAAGTATGGAAAAAATAAGTAAAACTGGTAAAAATTTTGAAGATACATTAGCAAGTATACTTGAAGATAATAATTTAACTCAAGATGAAGTTATTTATAAAACTGGAACAACAAAAAAAGGATTGTTTAAATCAGGAACAGTTGAAGTTATTGTATATAAAAAAAATGATATATATGAATTTGCAAAAGATTTTCTAAAAGATGTAATTAATAATTTAGGTTTAGAAGTAACTTTTGAAACAAAAAAAGTTGATGATAGGACCATTATTAAAATGTATTCAAATAACAATAGTATTTTAATTGGTCATAATGGTAATACATTAAAATCATTAGAAAACCTAGTAAGACAAAAAATTCAATTAGAAACTGGTTTGTATTTTGTAATTTCATTAGATGTTGAAAATTATAAAGATAAAAAAATAACAAGACTTGAAAAACTTGCTAAGCAGACTGCTAAAGAAGTGCTTAAAACAAAAATAGATGTTCATCTTGAAAATATGAATTCTTATGAAAGAAGAGTTGTACATAATGCGCTTGCAGATTTTAAAAATATATCATCAAAAAGTACTGGTGAAGAACCTAATAGACATATTGTTATAAGTTATGTTGAAGATAAATAATCCCATTAGTTTTGGGATTTTTTGATTTACAATATATACAAAAGATGTTATAATAACGTGAATTGAAAGGGAAATATTACTATGGAAGATACTATATGTGCTATATCTACATCATTAAGTGTAGGTGCTATATCAATTATTAGAATAAGTGGTCCTAAAGCTATTGTAATTGTTAATAGTATTTTTTCAAGTAATTTAAAAAATGTTAAATCACATACTATTAAATATGGTCATATAATTTATAAAGATGAAATAATTGATGAAGTTTTAGTTTCAGTAATGAAAAAACCAAGAACTTATACTATGGAAGATGTTGTTGAAATTAATTTACATGGTGGTGTAGCAACAACAAACAAGGTATTAGAAATTTTATTAGAGATTGGCTGTCGTCTAGCAGAACCTGGTGAATTTACAAAAAGAGCATTTTTAAATGGCCGAATTGATTTAATTGAATCAGAAGCAGTTAATGAATTAATAAATGCTAAAACAGAGTCAAAAAGAAAGCTTTGTTTAAATCAAATAGGGGGAAATTTAACTAAAATAATTAATAATATAAGAGAAAAATTAGTTAAATTAATGGCTAATATAGAAGTTAATATTGATTATCCAGAATACGAAGATAATTTAATTATAACTGAAAATTTACTTCGGGAACAATTAGATATAATTAATAAAGAAATTGATAATCTAAAAAATACTTCTAAATTTGGAAAAATTATTTCAAGTGGTATAAATGTAGCTATAATAGGAAAACCAAATGTAGGAAAAAGTAGTATATTAAATCATTTACTTGATGAAGAAAAGGCTATCGTAACAGACATTGCAGGTACAACACGAGATATAGTTGAAGGAAGTATTTCATTAAATGGAATTGAATTAAAATTAATAGATACTGCAGGTATTCATGAAACTAGTGATTTTGTTGAAAAAATAGGTGTTAATAAAAGTTTAGAACAATTGGAAAATGCTGATTTATTAATATTAGTTTTAGATGGATCAAATAAATTAACTATCGATGATAAAAAATTATTAAAATTAGTAGGTTTAAAAAAATATATTATTTTTATCAATAAAAGTGATTTAAAAAATAATATAGATATTAATGTTGAAAAATATAACAATATAATTTATGGAAATACTCTTGATGTAAATGGACTAGATAATTTAAAAAATAAAATAATTGAATTATTTGAATTAAATGAAATAAACAAAGATTTAACTTATTTATCTAATGCAAGGCAAATATCATTAATTAATAAAGCTAGTGATTCTATAAAAAAAGCGATAAATGCTTTAACTCAAAATATTCCTATTGATATGATATCAATTGATTTAAAAAATTGTTATGATTATTTAGGTAGTATAATTGGTAAAACATATAGCGATGATATTATAAATCAATTATTTAAAGATTTTTGCGTAGGAAAGTAGTGATAATAATGTATGATATAATAGTTGTTGGTGGTGGTCATGCTGGTTGTGAGGCAGCTCATATAAGTGCTTTTATGGGTAATAAAACATTACTTATAACCTCAAATATAAATAATATTGCTGATATGCCATGTAATCCTTCTATAGGTGGAAGTGCAAAAGGAATTATTGTAAGAGAGATTGATGCCTTAGGTGGTTTAATGGGTATAGTAGCTGATAAATCACATTTTCAAATTAAAATGTTAAATAATTCTAAGGGACCTGCAGTTAGAAGTCTTAGAGCTCAAGCTGACAAAAAAGTTTATCCTAAAGTAATGAAAGAATACTTAGAAAATACTGAAAACTTAACAATTATAGAAAATATGGTAGAAAATTTAATCGTAGAAAATAATAAAGTAGTTGGTGTTATTCTTTCAAATAGTGATAAAATTTATTCAAAATCTGTAATATTAACTACAGGTACTTATTTAAATGCAAATATTTTAATTGGTTCTGAAAATACTCCAAGTGGTCCTCATGGTGAAAAAAGAAGTAATGATTTATCAAACAATTTAAAAATTTTAGGGTTTAATATTAAAAGATTAAAAACAGGAACGCCACCAAGAATTAAAGCTAGTAGTATTGACTTTAGTAAATTAAAAGAAGAAAAAGGTGATGATACTTATTGGACTTTTTCATTTGACACAAAACCACTATATAATATTAATAACCAACAAAAATGTTATCTTGTATATACCAATGAAAAAACTCACAAAATAATCAGAAATAATTTAAAATTAAGCGCTATGTATGGTGGTTTTGCTACTGGTGTAGGTCCAAGATATTGTCCTTCAATTGAAGATAAAATTGTAAGATTTTCAGATAAAGAAAGACATCAACTATTTTTAGAGCCAGAAAGTATTTATTATGATGAATGGTATTTGCAAGGCTTTTCTACATCAATGCCAAGAAATATACAAGAGAAAATGGTTCATTCTTTAGAAGGTTTAGAAAATGCTGAAATTACAAAATATGCTTATGCTATTGAATATGATGCAATTGATTCAATGCAAATAAAAGCTAATTTAGAATCCAAAATACTTGAAAATTTGTTTACTGCAGGACAAATTAATGGTACATCAGGCTATGAAGAAGCTGCAGGACAAGGTTTAATAGCAGGTATAAATGCAAGTTTAAAAATTAATAATAAAGAACCTCTTATTTTAAAAAGATCTGATGCATATATAGGGGTACTTATTGATGATTTAGTTACCAAGGGTATTACTGATCCATATCGTATGCTTACTTCAAGAGCAGAATTTAGACTCTTATTAAGACATGATAATGCTGATTTAAGATTAACTGAATTAGGATTTGATGTTGGTAGTGTATCACAAAATAAATTTAATATTTATAAAAATAGGTTAGAAAATATAAAAAAATTAATAAAAATATTAAATGATAATAAACTTGAAATTAATGATAATGTAATTAAATATTTTCAAAAAAATAATATATCTATACCTAAAAATAATATAAAATTTTTAACACTTTTAAAAAGACCAGAAATAACTTTAAATTTTATAGGTAATTTTATTAATTTAGATTCATTTTCTAGTGATGTAAAAGAAGAAGTTTCTATTGAAGTTAAATATGAAGGATATATAAAAAAAGAATATCTTGAAAAGGAAAAAATGCTAAAATTAGAAAAAAAGAAAATTCCTATGGATATTGATTATAATAAAATTAAAAATATTGCAAGTGAAGCAAGACAAAAATTATCTTTAATAAGACCAGAAAATATTGCTCAGGCATCTAGGATAAGTGGTGTAAATCCTGTGGACATTTCTTTAATTCTTATTTATTTAAAGAAGGAATATGCAAAAAATGATAAATGATGTTTTTATAAATGAATTATCTAAATTAAATATTGAGATAAATGAAAAAAAATTAGATTTACTTAAACAGTATTATAAATTTTTAATACAATATAATAATCATACTAATATTACTGCAATTACAAAACAAGAAGATGTATATATTAAGCATTTTTTAGATTCTTTAATGGTAACAAAAGTAGTTAATTTTAATCAAATTGATAGTTTAATTGATATTGGTTCTGGTGCTGGATTTCCTGGAATTGTTTTGAAAATTTTTTTCCCAAATATTAAAATAACTCTTTTAGATTCTAACAATAAAAAAACTAATTTTTTAAATGAATTAATAAAAAAATTAGATTTACAAAATATTAATGTTATAAATTTAAGAGCAGAAGAATATATGAAAAATCATTTAAATGAATATGATATTTGCATATCTAGAGCAGTAGCGTATATTGATATTATTACTTCTTTATCACTTCCATTTATTAAGAAAGATGGAAGTGTAATATTAATGAAAGGAAATTATCAAGAAGAAATTGATTTATTACAAAAATATAAAGAAGAATTAAATATTAAAAGTATTAGAATCACAAAATATGATTTAATTAATAATGAAACTAGAAGTATTATTATGATTAATAAAAAAAATACTACAAATTCACAGATAAATTATGCAGCATTATTAAAAAAAAGTGAAATGAGACGAAAAAAAATAAATATAATAAAATAATAATCTATTGAAAAAAAATAAAACTTAATGTATGATTATTATAGAGAAGGGGCTTATATGAATTTTGAATCTAGTGTGATAAATATTGCAATAGAAGATATTATTCCTAATCGGTTTCAACCACGATTAGTTTTTGATGATGCCTCATTAAGAGATTTAGCAGCCTCTATAAAAGAACATGGAATTATTCAACCATTAGTAGTACGTAGACTTGGAGATAAATATGAAATAGTTTCAGGTGAAAGAAGATATCGTGCTGCAATGATGGTAGGACTTACTAGTGTTCCAGCAATACTTTCAAATATAGATGATAAGACTAGTGCAGAAGTTGCAATTAGTGAAAATGTTCAGAGAAAAGAATTAAATCCTATTGAAGAAGCAAAATCATATCAAGCACTATTAAGTCAAGGATTTATGAATAAACAAGAACTTGCACAAAAAATAGGAGTTCCAGAAAGTGTTCTTCAAAATAAATTGAAACTATTAACTTTGCCTAAAGAGGTACAAGATGCCCTTTTAAATAATAAGATATCTGAAAGACACGCAAGAAGTTTATTAAAATTAAAAGAAAGTAATGAGCAAATAATTTGGTTAAATAAGATTATTGATAATAAATTAAATGTTAAAGATCTTGAAAGAGAACTTGCAAAAGAATATGGAACAAATGATTTAACATTTAATTTAGACATTAATAAATTAAAAAATGAGTCTCATGACATTGATATTCCTTTAATTCAACCAATTAATAATCCAAATAAAAATAACTTTGGGCCTATTAATCTTGGTGAAAAAAATACTAATAGATTTTTTAATAATCTTGAAGATGAACAAGCAAATATGAGTATTAATGAAACTAATAATCCATTAAACAATTCTTATCTAAATTTTGATTTTCAGTCTCCATTAAATAACGAATTAGAAAGTAATCAATCAACAACTTTATCTAGTGAAGATAATAATATTAATTTTAACAATGATATATCTAAAATTGATAATCAATTAAATCATGAAAATGTAATTACTTCAGTTGATAGTTTAGATTTTTTTCCACCACTTCCTCAGCATCCTAAAAATATTGACTATTCTATAGCTAAAAATATTATTGACAATTCTTTAAATATATTAGAGAATTCTTATTCTATACAAAAAAATATTGAAGAAGATAATGATAGAATAACTTATATTATAACTATTTCTGAAAAAAAATAATTAATTATCTTCTTTTTTATATGTATTAATATTATATTCAGGTTCACTACCTTTTAAATAATAAAACATTGTCATATGATTACTATCGTTTGTTGGTTTACCACTAATAGAGTTTAATGGAAGACCAACTACATTATTTGGCATATCATACCAAGAATTATTCTCATTATTTTGTAAATATGTTACAACATTTGCCCAAATATTTTTAACTTCATTGCCAACTTTTAATTCAATATTACTATTATCATCATAACCAGTCCATATTAACATTAATAAATCTTTATTATAACCAACTGCCCAATAATCTGTATCTGTTGTTCCTGTTTTAAATGCATATTTTTTCTTTAATTTTGAGGCGATGTTTAATGCAGTTGGTGTATTATAGTCAATAAATGCTGAATTGGTAGTACTAGTTAACATTTCATTTAATATATACACATAGTTTGGATTAAGTACTAAATTATTTTCGTTTTGATGTTCATATATTATATTTCCATTTTTATCTTCAATTTTATTTATAAAATAAATATTTTTTTTATAACCACCAGTAGCAAAAGTATTATAACCATTTGCAAAATCTAATATATTGAGTTCGCTAGTACCAAGAGCAAGTGATGTTACATTAGAAAGTTCACCTTTAATTCCACATAATTTAGCAGTTTCAATTAATTTATCAACACCTAAAAAAAGATTTGTCTTAACAGCATATATATTATCAGAATAAGCAATTGCAGCAGCCATTGTAATTTCTTTATTTGCGTATAAATTAGCAAAGTTTTTTGGTGAATAAGTTTTACCATTTGAAAGAGAAAATGTAGTATATTGGCTTAAAAATGTGGAAGACGAAGTCATGCCACTATCTAAAGCTCCATAATATAAAAAAGGTTTCATTGTTGAACCAACTTGTCTTTTTGAGTTTAAAGCTCTATTATATTCACTTTTATTATAATTCATACCACCAGTTAATGCTAAAACTTCCCCTGTTTCTGGTGATATTATAACCGATGCTACTTGTAAATTTTCATCTGATATATTATTTAATATTTCATCTTCAAGTATTTTTTGAGCATTCATATCTAAAGATGTATATATTTTTAAATTTCCATAGTTAATTGCCTCTTCACTAAACCCTAAAGTATTTTTTAATTCATTATACACAGCATCTTCATAATAGGATATCATTTGTAAATTATTATTATTTTTTATTCCATAAATTTCAATTTTATTTTTAAATAAATTATCATATTCATTTTCAGTTAGATAACCATTATTAAGCATAGATAAGGCAACAACTTTAGCTCTTTGTATGCTTTTTTCATAATTTGACACGGGATTATAATTACTTGGATTTTTTGGTATACCTGCTAAGATTAAGGCTTCTTCCAAAGTTAAATCAGCCACATTTTTATTAAAATAAAAAGATGCGGCACTTACAATACCATAGTTTCCTAATCCATAATTAATTGTATTTAAGTATGCTTCAAGTATTTCATCTTTTGAGTAGTGAACTTCTAAGTTTAATGTCATCATTGCTTCTTTTATTTTTCTAGACCAAGTTTTATCAAAATCTAAAAAGGCATTTTTTACGTATTGTTGGGAAATTGTACTACCACCTTCAACAATTTTTTTGTTTTTTATATTCTTTATAAAAGCTTTAACTATTCTTAAATAATCGAATCCATTATGTTCATAAAAATTTTTATCTTCTACTGAAATAACAGCATTTTTTAAATTATCAGAAATATTATCAATTTTACTCCATTTATTTTGGTTAGTGCCTTCATAAAATATATTATTATTATTGTCATATAACTCGTAAGTATGGTAAGAATTTAAAACTATAGGTTCAGAAAAATAGGCATATGAATATAAACCTATAATAATAATTATTATAGATAAAAATGTAAATAAAATAATTTTATAAATTTTATTTAAAATATGCAAATTTTTCACCTATATTTAGTATTATAAAAAAAATTAAATTTATGAGTGCATTTTTAATATATATATGCTATAATGTTTTAGAAAAAAAGGAATAATATCAAGAAAGGAATACTATATATGAAAGAAAAAATTATTTTTATATTAAAAAAAAGAATAAATGAATTAGGATTTTCTGATGAAAATATTATTTTAGAAATACCCAAATGTAAAGAAAATGGTGATTATAGTACAAATGTAGCTTTAAAAAATTGTAAGAAAATTAATATGAATCCAATTGAATTAGCACAGAAAATTATTGAAGGTATTAATGATGAAGATATTAAAGAAATAAAAATTGCAAAACCAGGATTTATAAATTTTTTTCTAAAAAAGGATTATTTAATTAATAATATAAATAATATATTGCAATTAAATGAAAATTATGGAAGAAATAATTTTGGTAATAACGAAAAAGTTAATATTGAATTTGTATCTGCAAATCCTACTGGTATTTTGCATATGGGAAATGCTAGAGGTGGAGCTTATGGTGATTCTTTAGCACGTATTATGTCTTTTTGTGGTTTTAATGTAACAAAAGAATATTATATGAATGATGCTGGAAGTCAAATCACTAAACTTGCAAATTCTGTTTATAGTAGATACTTAACATTATGTGGTATTGATAACGAATTTCCTGAAAATGGTTATCCTGGAAAAGAGATTTATGACATTGCTGAAAAATTATTTAATGAATTTGGTAAAAAATACGTAGATAATGATTATGAATTTATAAAAGATTATTCTACGAAATATTTAACTGATAAAATTTTTGAACATTTAAAAGAATATAGAATAGAATATGATGTTATTACTTCTGAAAAAGCAATTTTAAATAAATATTCATTTAATGATGCTATTGATAAAATGAGAAGTAATGGTTATATATACGAAAAAGATGGAGCTATTTGGTTTAAAAGTAGTGAACTTTATGATGATAAAGATCATGTTCTTATAAAAAATGATGGGACAAATACATATTTATTACCAGATATCCTTTATCATGAAGACAAAATTTTAAGGGGATTTACTCAAATAATTGATGTACTTGGAACTGACCATCATGGTTATGTAGCAAGATTAAAAAGTGCAATTAAAGCATTAGGATTAAATGATGAATATATAGATGTTAAACTACTTCAATTAGTAAGAATAATTCAAAATAAAGAAGTAGTTACTATGCATAAAAGAACTGGTAAAATTATAACTTTAAAAGATTTAATGGATGATACTTCTGTAAATGCAGTAAGATATTATTTTTCAAAATATTCTTTAGATACACAAATGGATTTTGATATTGATCTTGCAAGAAGTAATTCAAATGAAAATCAAGTTTATTATATATGTTATGCTTATGCAAGAATTTGTTCAATATTAAATAAATATAATAAACCAATTGAAAATATAAATAATTATAGTACAATAGAAAGTGATTCTGCATATAATTTGTTAGCATGTTTATATAAATTTTCAGATGTTGTTAAAAATGCATGCTTAAAAAAAATGCCACATATTATTGCTAATTATTCCTATGAACTAGCCACATTATTTCATAATTATTATGAAAATAACAAAATAATTTGTGAAGATGAAATGAAAACAAAAGAAAATATTAATTTAATATATGCTGTTAAGATAACATTATATAACTCGCTTAATTTAATTGGAGTTATACCTAAAGAAAGGATGTAAAAATGAGCATTAATAATTTAACAAAAGATGATATTGATACTTTAAGTTATGATGAACTAGCAAATTTGATATTACAAGAAAATAAAAAACAAATGAAAATTATTGATATATTTAAAAAAATATGTGAATTAAAAAATATGTCTGACAAAGATTTTGAAGATAAGATAGCGGATTTTTATGATCTTATTTCAACAAATAAAGAATTTATTGTTCTTGAAAAAGGATTTTGTGATTTAAGAAAAAATCATACTCCTAATGTAATTATAGAAGATGAGGATGATATAGATTCAGAAGATATTGAAGAAGAAATTGTCGATGAAGAAGATATTTCTGATGATGAAGATGATATTTTTTATGATAATTCATCAGATGAAGACGATGTAGATACTGCTGATGATGAACTATCTGACTTTATGGTAGTTGATGAAGAAGATGAAACAAGTATTTAATGCTTGTTTTTTGTGCTAAAAAGGATGTGAAAAAATGATAGATAGACTGGAAACAATGTTAAATAAATATAATGAATTAACTGAAAAATTAACAAATTCAGAAGTTTTAAATAATTATAATTTACTCAAAGATATTTCTAAAGAAAAAAGTGATTTAGAAGAAACTGTTACTGTATATAAAGAATATAAAAATGTTTTAAATTCTATTGCAGAAACAAAATTAATGCTTGATGATCCAGAATTAAAAGATATTGCAAATGAAGAAATAATATCTTTAGAAGAACAAGAAAAAGAATTACAAAATAAACTTGAGTTTTTGTTAATACCAAAAGATGAAAATGATGGTAAAGATGTAATAATGGAGATTAGAGGAGCAGCTGGAGGAGATGAAGCAAATATTTTTGCTGGAGATTTATTTAGAATGTATTCATATTACGCTGAAAAAAATCATTGGAAAATTGAAATTATTCATTCAGTGGAAGGTACTTCAGGTGGTTTTGCTCAAATTGAATATATTGTTAAAGGTAAAGATGTCTATTCTAAATTAAAATATGAAAGTGGATCACATCGTGTTCAAAGAGTGCCAGAAACTGAAAATCAGGGTAGAGTTCATACATCAACTGCAACTGTTTTAGTTATGCCAAAATATGATAATGTTAGTATCAATATTAATGAAAATGATCTTAAAATAGATGTTTACCACTCATCAGGAGCTGGAGGACAAAGTGTAAACACAAGCAATTCTGCAGTAAGAATTACACATATTCCAACAGGCGTAGTAGTAACATGTCAAGATGAAAGAAGTCAATTAAAAAATAAAGAAAAAGCTTTAGAATTATTAAAAATAAAAATAAATTCTGCTCTAGAGGAAGAAAAAAATAATAAAGAACAATCTGAAAGAAAAAGTAAAATAGGTTCTGGTGATAGAAGTGAAAAAATAAGAACTTATAATTATCCACAAAATCGAGTTACAGATCATAGAATTAATTTTACGATTATGGAATTAGATAGAGTTATGAATGGTTATTTAGATCCTATAATTGATGCTTTAATTAATGAAGATATGAGATTAAAACTTGAAGGTTTAAAATAATAATGGATAATTTTGATATTGATTTAATAAAAAAATATATTCCTGAAAAAAAACAAAAAAAAGCATTAAAAAAATTAAAAAAAGGATATCCTGTTCAATATTTAATTGGTAATGTAGATTTTTTAGGTATAGAAATAGATGTTAATAAAAATGTTTTGATTCCAAGATTTGAAACCGAAGGTTTAGTAGATAAATTAACTAAATTAATTAAACAATTTAATTTTAATAATCCTAATATTTTAGATATTGGTACAGGAAGTGGATGTATAAGTATTTACTTAAAAAAAAATATTGAATGTAATTTAACGGCTATAGATATAAGTAAAAAAGCCATAAATTTAGCTAAAAACAATGCTTTAAAAACAAATGTTACCATAAATTATATTAATATAAGTATTGAAAAATTTATTAGTAATGTAAAATATGACATTATAGTGTCAAATCCTCCTTATGTATCATATTTTGAAAGTGTTGATAAAAAGACAAAATTTGAACCACAAGTAGCTATTTTTTCTAAAAATAATGGTTTATATTTTTATGAAATTATTTTACAAAAATCAATTAATCTTTTAAATAAAAAAAATATTATTGCTTTTGAAATAGGACAAAATCAAGGTGAAAGCATTAAAACAATAGCTTTAAAATATTATCCAAAGTCTATTATTAAAATAGAAAAAGATTTAACTAGTAAAGATAGATATGTATTTATAATAAATGAATAAAATATCTATTTTTTTTGCATTATTATAATGGTGATTAAATGAAAAAAATTATAATTATATTATTTGTTCTTACTATTTTCTTAATTACTATTAATAAAGAAAATCAAGTAACTATTCCAAATGAGTCTATTAGATATAGAATAATTGCCAATAGTAATTCTTCACAAGATCAAAAAAATAAATGGGAAGCTAATACAAAAATAACACCGATAATTACTGATATAATGTTAAAATCTTCAAATATAGAAGAAACTAGAACAAATATTAAAAAAAATATAAATAGTATGGAAAATGAGTTAGATAAAATGAATATTGATTATACAATAAATTATGGTTATAATTATTTTCCAAAAAAAGAGTATAAAGAAGTTATATATAATGAAGGAAATTATGAATCACTAGTTATAACTTTAGGAAATGGATATGGAGAAAATTGGTGGTGTGTACTTTTTCCACCTTTATGTTTAATTGATGCTAAAGAAACTGATTTTTCAAATGTTGATTATAAATTTTATATTAATGAAATATTAAATAAATATCATAAATAATTCAATATTTTATATACTTTATTATGAATATTTATATTTTACTATTAATTGGACTATCACTTTCAATGGATTCTTTTTCACTTGCACTTTCTATAGGAACAAATTATAACAATAAAAAAGATTATTTATTATATTCTTTTATAGTAGGAATATTTCATTTTATTATGCCTTTTTTAGGAAGTATTTTAGGAAATATACTAAAAAAAATTATATATATAGATGCTAATAAATTATTATTTGTTTTATTTATTTTTATAGGAATTGAAATGATAATTGACTTATTTAATAAAAAAGAAAATAATTTAAAATTTTCATTATTAAATATGATTTTTTTTGCTTTTACTGTAAGTTTGGATAGTTTTACCATAGGAATTGGAATAAATAACATCACTTCAATTCCATTTTTTGGTTTTACAATATTTATGGTTTGTTCATTTTTTATAACATATGTTGGTTTAATGTTAGGTAAATTAACATATAAAAAGTTTGGCTTAATTGCAAAATTAATTGGTATAATTATAATTATAATATTAGCATTTAGTCATTTAATAAAATAAGCGTAAATTAAATTGAAAGTTCCCGATTTGAGATAAAAATAAGAAAAAAATGAA